>NZ_JBYVJY010000203.1:0-200 GCF_058147145.1 Patiriisocius sp. 208BN25-11 | reverse complement strand
ATTACAGAGCCACAAAACGCATTAAGTGTAAGTGCTACCTCTACTGATGAGAGCGGACCAAACACAGGAGATGGAACGGCAACGGCCAATGCCATTGGCGGAACCCCACCATATACATACGAGTGGTCACCAGGTGGAGCAACGACACAAACCATCACAGGCTTATCACAAGGGACGTATACAGTAACAGTGACTGATGC
>NZ_JBYVJY010000202.1:0-200 GCF_058147145.1 Patiriisocius sp. 208BN25-11 | reverse complement strand
AAAGTAAAAGTCGCTTGTGGGTTTGCCACTGAACTTGCACTTACCGTAGCACTTCCTGTAGTATCTCCAGTACATAATACATCTACGATATCGTCTACTTCAATAATAGCATCACAGGTGTTGGAACAGTCGATCACAACACTCTGAGTTAAGGTACAGCCATTGGCATCAGTCACTGTTACATCGTGTGTTCCTTGTGG
>NZ_JBYVJY010000201.1:0-203 GCF_058147145.1 Patiriisocius sp. 208BN25-11 | reverse complement strand
TACACAATTTGTGAGAACAACAACCCAACCAACTGTGATACAGCCACAGCTACTGTAGTAGTAGAGGCACCAGTAATTGATGCTGTGGATGATGACTTCAGCGCAGATCCAGTCAATGGTGAAGATGGTGGAACGGTACCAAACTCAAATGTATATGATAATGATACGTTGAATGGTGATCCAGTAGATCCAGCGGATGTTAC
>NZ_JBYVJY010000200.1:0-203 GCF_058147145.1 Patiriisocius sp. 208BN25-11 | reverse complement strand
TGTGATAAGCCTGTGATGGTCTGTGTTGTCGCTCCACCTGGTGACCATACATAACTGTATGGCGGCGTTCCGCCAATAGCATTGGCCGTTGCCGTTCCATCTCCTGTGTTTGGTCCGCTCTCATCGGTAGAGGTAGCACTTACACTTAATGCGTTTTGTGGCTCTGTAATTGTTACACTTTGCTCTACGGGTAAACATACCGT
>NZ_JBYVJY010000199.1:0-209 GCF_058147145.1 Patiriisocius sp. 208BN25-11 | reverse complement strand
ACAGTAGTAGTGGAGGATAGCACAATTGATGCAGTCGATGATGATTATAGTGGCACACCAATTAGTGGTGCCGATGGCGGAACAACTCCAAGTGTATTTGATAATGATACCTTAAATGGAACACCATTCACACCAGCAGATGTAAATGCAACTGTGACGGATGATGATGGAAGTGGAATCACAATCAATCCTGATGGAACGTTAACCGT
>NZ_JBYVJY010000198.1:0-210 GCF_058147145.1 Patiriisocius sp. 208BN25-11 | reverse complement strand
TACCAGATCTGTGAGGTATTAAATCCAACGAACTGTGATACTGCTACAGTTACTGTAGTTGTAGAAGCACCAGTAATCGATGCAGTAGATGATGATTACAGCGCAACTCCAGTAAATGGAGCAAGTGGTGGAGCAGTACCAGGAGCGAATGTATATGACAATGATGAGTTAAATGGTGACCCAGTAGATCCAACCGATGTTACTTTAACG
>NZ_JBYVJY010000197.1:0-212 GCF_058147145.1 Patiriisocius sp. 208BN25-11 | reverse complement strand
TTGAACGGAGATCCAATAGATCCAGCAGATGTAAATGCAACTGTGACGGATGATGATGGAAGTGGAATTACAATCAATCCTGATGGAACGTTAACTGTACCTATGGATACACCAGCCGGGACGTATGATGTGGTGTACCAGATCTGTGAGGTATTAAATCCAACGAACTGTGATACTGCTACAGTTACTGTAGTTGTAGAAGCACCAGTAAT
>NZ_JBYVJY010000196.1:0-212 GCF_058147145.1 Patiriisocius sp. 208BN25-11 | reverse complement strand
GGACCTGTATCAGATATTTCAGATGAGAGTTTAACGACCGAAGACGATCCAACAGTAACGACGCTTTGTCAAGAAGCTGACATTGCGATTGTAAAGACGGGCGTGATTAATGATACCAATGGAAACAATTGCGCGGATGCCGATGTTGATACTGTGACGTACACGTTCACTGTGACCAATGAGGGTAATGTAAGCATCGCAGATGTATCAGT
>NZ_JBYVJY010000195.1:0-213 GCF_058147145.1 Patiriisocius sp. 208BN25-11 | reverse complement strand
CAAGATATTTCAGGATTAGTAGCAGGAACCTATGATGTAACGATTACTGATGCCAATGGATGTAGACTTGTAGAGAGTTTTACCATTACAGAGCCAACAGAAGGATTAGGGATTAGTGCTACCCAAGTAGATATTCTATGTTTTGGCGATAGTACAGGGTCAATAGATGTTACGGTAACAGGAGGAACGGCTCCTTACACGTACATGTGGACC
>NZ_JBYVJY010000194.1:0-217 GCF_058147145.1 Patiriisocius sp. 208BN25-11 | reverse complement strand
AATACAGACGGAAGTGTAGATGTAACGCCAGGCACACCAGCGGGGACGTATATGATTGACTACACGATTTGTGAGAATCTAAATCCAACAAACTGTGATACAGCAACTGTAACAGTAGTGGTGACTACTTTATGTCCTTCTTCGACCGATACCGATGGTGATGGTCTTACAGATTGTGAGGAGACAACTGGAATCGATGATCCAAATACACCTTTAG
>NZ_JBYVJY010000193.1:0-218 GCF_058147145.1 Patiriisocius sp. 208BN25-11 | reverse complement strand
GATACCGATGGTGATGGTCTTACAGATTGTGAGGAGACAACTGGAATCGATGATCCAAATACACCTTTAGATCCAAATGACTTCCCAGGTGGTCCATTATCAGATCCAAACGATCCATGTGATCCAATAGGAATTGATTCGACTGATACTGATGGTGATGGTCTTACAGATTGTGAGGAGACAACTGGAATCGATGATCCAAATACACCTTTAGATCC
>NZ_JBYVJY010000192.1:0-221 GCF_058147145.1 Patiriisocius sp. 208BN25-11 | reverse complement strand
GTATCGTTATCAAATACACTTGGAGTTGTTCCACCATCGGCACCACTAATTGGTGTTCCGCTATAATCATCATCTACTGCATCGATATTACTATCATCCACTACTACTGTTACAGTTGCTGTATCACAGTTGGTTGGGTTGTTGTTCTCACAAATCGTGTAGTCAATCATATACGTCCCCGCTGGTGTGCCTGGCGTTACATCTACACTTCCGTCTGTATT
>NZ_JBYVJY010000191.1:0-222 GCF_058147145.1 Patiriisocius sp. 208BN25-11 | reverse complement strand
AAAGTCTCATAGCTCAGCTGGTTAGAGCGCTACACTGATAATGTAGAGGTCGGCAGTTCGAGTCTGCCTGAGACTACGATTACCATCGAAATCGACTTTGAAATCGAAATCGAAATTGAAATTTGAAATTATTTCTTCGGAAATATACGTTCATTACATATTGAAAGGAAATTTTAGAAGTTGGGAATTACTTCGTTGTTCGAAAATCTGAATTCTAAATTC
>NZ_JBYVJY010000190.1:0-224 GCF_058147145.1 Patiriisocius sp. 208BN25-11 | reverse complement strand
GAATTTAGAATTCAGATTTTCGAACAACGAAGTAATTCCCAACTTCTAAAATTTCCTTTCAATATGTAATGAACGTAATTCAATTATCAGTAAACAATTAACAATAATACTTTGGTAATTGATCATTGATCCCTGAACATTGTTTTTGTAGTCTCAGGCAGACTCGAACTGCCGACCTCTACATTATCAGTGTAGCGCTCTAACCAGCTGAGCTATGAGACTTT
>NZ_JBYVJY010000189.1:0-224 GCF_058147145.1 Patiriisocius sp. 208BN25-11 | reverse complement strand
AGCAATGGCTGTACAACAACCAATAGTGCAACGGTAAGTCAGCCGTTAGCAGCGTTATCGCAAACTAATACGATTACAAATGTTGCATGTTTTGATGAATTAACAGGAGCGATTGATTTAGAAGTTGCTGGTGGAACAGCACCATACACGTATGTATGGAATACAGGCGCAACGACACAAGATATTTCATCATTGGCAGCAGGAGATTACCAAGTAACCATTAC
>NZ_JBYVJY010000188.1:0-225 GCF_058147145.1 Patiriisocius sp. 208BN25-11 | reverse complement strand
ACAGGAGGAACAGCTCCTTACACGTACATGTGGACCAACGGAGCTACGACACAAGATCTAAGCAATGTTCCAGCAGATACTTACAATGTAGTAGTTACGGATGCCAATGGATGTACAATTAACCTGCCAAATGGCGGTATTACCTTATCACAGCCAGAACCTATTAGCATTGTAATTACCAAAGAAAATGCAACCACCGCACAAGGCTGCGCCGATGGAGAGGCA
>NZ_JBYVJY010000187.1:0-227 GCF_058147145.1 Patiriisocius sp. 208BN25-11 | reverse complement strand
CGTCTCTGAGAGCCTAGGCATTCCCCATACGCTCTTAATTTGCTTATTGTACTTTTTTGCTCTTTAATGAGTTATTCTATGCCAGTATTCAGTATTCAGTATCAGTACGCAGTAAAATGCTAACTGTAACTGAGACTGCAAACTGGACTTCTTTAATTTGCTTTTCTCGTATTCTTAATATCAATATGTCAATGAACGTTTTTCTCTCAAACAATATAAAATCAATG
>NZ_JBYVJY010000186.1:0-229 GCF_058147145.1 Patiriisocius sp. 208BN25-11 | reverse complement strand
ATCGAAGCTAATAACAGGCAGAAATAAATTTTATAGTGAAGTATGTAAAAAGACCTTACCTTGTGTGAGGTCTTTTTGGTTTTATCTCATGTCAAAATACTACTACATACTATCCTTTTTTCTCATAACAATTAGTGTTTTGGGCCAGAAAAAAATGCAGAAAATTTTAGCTGCAAATAGTGTAGAAAAGCTGATCATAGATGGGACTCATTTTTCTGAAATTAATTTT
>NZ_JBYVJY010000185.1:0-229 GCF_058147145.1 Patiriisocius sp. 208BN25-11 | reverse complement strand
TGGCTTTTCGTTGATGAATTTTTCAATCAAATCAAACTGACGATTTTTCTCAGTTTGAGTATTTTTCTTTTCAGATGGTGCTGTACCTCGTTGAATAGGAGTTGCGGCAGTTAATTGCAGCCACTCGCCAAACGAATGTGAGTCCTTTTTAGAAAAATGCAAAGGCTTGTCGATTTCTAACATTTCCGAAGGGGACTTTTTATTTTCTTCGGAAATTTTAGGGGCTTGG
>NZ_JBYVJY010000184.1:0-229 GCF_058147145.1 Patiriisocius sp. 208BN25-11 | reverse complement strand
CGCCATGGACATTGTGGTAGACTCTGTTTCTGTAGCAACAACAGTTAAAGACACACTTGCTAAGAAAGGAATTATTTTTATGAGTATTTCTGAAGCTAGTAAAGAGCACCCAGAACTTGTGAAAAAACACCTAGGTACTGTGGTACTGACAAAAGATAATTTCTACGCAGCCTTAAACAGTGCTGTTTGTAGTGATGGATCTGTCTGTTACATCCCAAAAGGAGTGCGA
>NZ_JBYVJY010000183.1:0-229 GCF_058147145.1 Patiriisocius sp. 208BN25-11 | reverse complement strand
GTTGGCTTTAACGTAAGCTTTGTAATATCTCTAAAAGTCATTCATCCTCACCCAGTCCCATCTTCTTCTACAACGGGTAATTTTTCAATTTTGTTTTCTTGTCAAATAGCTTCTGCTTCTTGCAATGACGTACCTTTAGCAACCGTAACCCAGTTTTCTGAAGTCATAATATCCTCCAGTTTTCTTTCGTAGTTTTTCTCAAATCGCACATCGCGATTGGTGACAATAC
>NZ_JBYVJY010000182.1:0-229 GCF_058147145.1 Patiriisocius sp. 208BN25-11 | reverse complement strand
TCTATTGGAATCGTAGTGTACGACTACTGCTTCAGAAAAGTTGTTATTCTCATTGTTAGAAGCAACATACCATTGTGCTACAGAAATAACGCCTTTTAGTGATTGAAATACAGCTTCGGTACACCAATGACAGCCGCCGCATAAAGCTATTTTGGATAAATCGTTTTTCATTTGATTAAAAATAAGAATACCATTGCTGCCTTTACGTATGGCGCGTCATTTTAACAGT
>NZ_JBYVJY010000181.1:0-230 GCF_058147145.1 Patiriisocius sp. 208BN25-11 | reverse complement strand
CTAAATTAAAACAAGAAGCTATTACAACCATTAATGCATTCACAAAAATGACACCTGGTAAGCAACGTGGTCAAGTAGTAGGGGCTTTATACTCGTTGCCAATTAGATTCCAGATAGAAAATTAGGAAACCAGTTTTTAAAGAATTTAAAATCCCATTTATTTTATGAATGGGATCTTTTTTGGCTTTTCATTTTCGTCCCGAAAGATTTCGGGATCTACACCGTGGCAT
>NZ_JBYVJY010000180.1:0-230 GCF_058147145.1 Patiriisocius sp. 208BN25-11 | reverse complement strand
CATTACCTTCTGGCCCTACAACAGTTCCTCAAATTACTTTGTCAACACCTACTGATCCTTTATCGACAAGTGTAACAATTCCACAGGCACCTGCAATTCCTAGTGATGCAACAGTAGATGTCGTAGCTGCAAATGGAGCAGATACAGAAACCTACATTGTCTCATTTAGTATCGTAGTTGGACCGCCAATGGTAACTACTCCTACACCACCAGCAAGAGCTCCCGAAGAT
>NZ_JBYVJY010000179.1:0-230 GCF_058147145.1 Patiriisocius sp. 208BN25-11 | reverse complement strand
ACACTAGGTTTTACCTATCGCTATCAAGGATTGAAATTTTCTACGGGGCTCAGTTGGCATACTAGGAAGCCAACAACCAGACCTGTAACGGGGCAAGAAATTGTTAATGGAGAACTTAATTACAATCCGGCAAATTCAGACCAATTGGCAGCATGGCTTCGTGTGGATGCTTCGGCGCTTTATGAATTTCAAATAGGAAACACTGCCCGTCAAGCAGGTATTTCTGTATG
>NZ_JBYVJY010000178.1:0-230 GCF_058147145.1 Patiriisocius sp. 208BN25-11 | reverse complement strand
ATCTGTTAAGGGAACACCAAGTATGTCCCAAGTTCCTTCTGAATAATAACGGCCTCGTTCATTTTGTACTACATAGGCATAGCCCCGTTTTACAACTTCCTAAGCACGCTCTGCAGTTCGTGTTCTTTGTTTTCCATCACCCCAAGAATCAAAATTGTAGGGCGTAAGCGAAAAAATGATGGGTACTTTCTCATTGCCTTTTGGTCCGTAGATATCAGTTGCCAAACGAA
>NZ_JBYVJY010000177.1:0-230 GCF_058147145.1 Patiriisocius sp. 208BN25-11 | reverse complement strand
CAGACAAACGTATTACGCAAGAAGCCTTAGCTCAAATTCAAGAGGCGAAGGAAGAAGACAATATGACTACGGTGGTCTATCAAGAAGACTGGCATAAAGGCGTGATTGGTATAGTAGCGTCTCGATTAACAGAGACCTCTTATCGTCCTACCCTTGTGTTTACAAAGAGTGGCGAGAAACTCGCAGCATCTGCACGTTCTGTCACAGGATTTGATGTCTATAATGCCTTC
>NZ_JBYVJY010000176.1:0-230 GCF_058147145.1 Patiriisocius sp. 208BN25-11 | reverse complement strand
ACTGGAATGCCAGTAGTGGTAGATGTTTTAGGGAATGATGTAGATGGTGATATTGTAGATCCAACGACGGTACAGATTGTAGGTACGACGAATCCAGGCGATCCATTAGTGGAGCCAGGTGTAGGAGTGTGGACAGTAGATGGTACAACGGGCGCGATTACGTTCACGCCTTGTACGGCAGCTGGAGTTCCAGATGTGAGTTGTATGGGACCATCGACACAAGATCCTAT
>NZ_JBYVJY010000175.1:0-231 GCF_058147145.1 Patiriisocius sp. 208BN25-11 | reverse complement strand
GAACCACCGGGTTGCGTGTACTCAAAATAACCTCCAAAAGGACTATTAGGTCTTTTAAGAGGTTGTGTTGGGTCACATGCTACTGCAGCACCTATAGCTCCTGTATTTGTATAGTTGTTGGCATCAAGACTTCCCACTGAAGTAAGTCGTAATTTTAAAGTGTTCTTAAGTAAATTTCCTGTAAGACCAAGTGGCAATGCATTTCTTCTATACAAATCTCTTCTTAATACA
>NZ_JBYVJY010000174.1:0-231 GCF_058147145.1 Patiriisocius sp. 208BN25-11 | reverse complement strand
AGTTGTACTTCGGAAATATTAGAAGTCAAATTCTTTACTTTTTTGAGCGTACAATTGCACTATCCTTTTTGGTTTGCTCACTAGTATAAATACATAGGAAGGTTTTTGAGTATTAAAATTTCCGAAGGATGACACCATATTATTCTTTAACGAAGAACTTATTAACAGTAAATTAGGATAAATAAAGAAATATAGTCCTAGTATATAGGGATGTTTTGTTACTTTTGCGGG
>NZ_JBYVJY010000173.1:0-231 GCF_058147145.1 Patiriisocius sp. 208BN25-11 | reverse complement strand
TTAGAGTAGGAGTAAGGCTTGTCTTTATCTCCATACAATGCAGTTAATCGTTGCTGTTTAGATACTTTTCCAAAGAGTTTAATGTCGTCTTCTTGCCAGGCAGTTTTTTCTTGTATTTTTTTCTGAAATGTTAGTGCTTCCAGCTCTTTAGAAAAATTTGGGTAGTAGCTTACCGATGCATTTGGCATGGGTAATACAATTTTCTCTAGGCGATTTTCGTCTTCAAATAAA
>NZ_JBYVJY010000172.1:0-231 GCF_058147145.1 Patiriisocius sp. 208BN25-11 | reverse complement strand
TATTTTGCCTTATTTTGGTTTGGACCAATCTATAATTATAAAAGAGATACGAAGAGAATGAGCGACAAGATTGAAAGACCGATAGGGAAGGAGGAGGAAGAAAAAGAAGAAGAAGAAGAAGAATAGCAAGAAGAGGAAGAACAGAACGAGGAGAGAGAGTCAGAAGAAGAAGAAGAAGAAAAGAAAAAGAAAAACCAAGAAGAAAAAGAAGAGAAAGAATAAGAAAAACCA
>NZ_JBYVJY010000171.1:0-231 GCF_058147145.1 Patiriisocius sp. 208BN25-11 | reverse complement strand
ATCTAGTTTCCAAGGAACTACGTTTTTAAAATCTAAAGTCCAATTATTTTTTTCTAAATCTTTTATTTTCAAATCGTTCCATGAAGTAATATAATCCATCCATAAAAAACCTAATTTCCAAACTTTTTGTTCTGTTAAATTAACATTTTCAATATCTGTTAGCCTTAAACCACCTGATTTAGATTGAGCTACACCTATTGAATTTTCAATTTTAACTCCATTAATTGATGG
>NZ_JBYVJY010000170.1:0-231 GCF_058147145.1 Patiriisocius sp. 208BN25-11 | reverse complement strand
AAGTGCCAAAAGAGAAGTGAAAAAGAAAGATGATGCCGCGACAGAAAATCCATGAGATATTTTAAGTCAAGCGTTAGAGAATTTAAAACTGTTCTTCAAATCACCCTTTAGGGGTTGAAGAAGTAAATAAAAACAAACAGCATTAAAACAAACAAAAAATACAAATTGATCAGCTCTGGTGGAGGCACCGGAGGGCATATGTATCCTGCTATAACAATCGCCAACGAATGG
>NZ_JBYVJY010000169.1:0-231 GCF_058147145.1 Patiriisocius sp. 208BN25-11 | reverse complement strand
AAAAGTAAAATAAAAGCAGGAAACGAATTAGAATGGATTGAGGGCAGCATCTACGCAAACATATATCAAAAGGAGGCCATTGCTATTGTAAACCCCAAAAATGGAGCTGTACAAGGAGTCAGCAACTTAAAAGGACTCAAAGAGAAAGTAACACAGCACAGCAAATTAGATGTATTAAAGGGAATTGCCTACAAAGGAGAACCCAACATCTTATATGTAACAGGAAAAAAC
>NZ_JBYVJY010000168.1:0-231 GCF_058147145.1 Patiriisocius sp. 208BN25-11 | reverse complement strand
ATGGAGATAGATACTACTTGACAAATATTCTTCACGATTTTATACACGACACGCCATTTTTAGGTAAAACACAATACCGATTTAGAATGTTTACTTACATTAATAAGTCAGATTCTAAACAAGCAATTGAATTAACAGAAAAACGAGAAAAAACTCGAATTGAAAAATTTATAGAGCAATATGAATCCAAACACGAAAAACAATTAATTGAAATTTTGGACAACAGTAAAA
>NZ_JBYVJY010000167.1:0-232 GCF_058147145.1 Patiriisocius sp. 208BN25-11 | reverse complement strand
TGCATAAGAAATAATATAAAACCTTCCTAGCTATACACTATTACGCTGCCATTTTTGAGCAGCCACAGTACATAATGTCGTCCCTCTAGATTTTAGATAATCTCTAAATAAAAAGATGCCCTACACTAGTAATGAAAAGAGTTTTGTAAACATTAAATACGGTAATTATTGCCTAATGTTAAATTCACTAACCTCGAAGATAATAGCGAGTTTTTCACTTTCAGGTAGATTG
>NZ_JBYVJY010000166.1:0-232 GCF_058147145.1 Patiriisocius sp. 208BN25-11 | reverse complement strand
GGGCTTGGTAGATATTTTAGACGCTGCAGGAGATACCAATATTCAAGGTGAAGACTAACAGAAGTTAGATGTGGATGCCAATGATGTTTTTATTAAAACATTGACCAACAGAGAAATTGTTTGGGGTATTGCGAGTGAAGAAGAAGATGACCTGATCACGATTGTAGTTAGAAACGAAAAAAACGACAATAAATATATGGTCTTGATGGATCCCTTAGATGGATCGTCTAAT
>NZ_JBYVJY010000165.1:0-232 GCF_058147145.1 Patiriisocius sp. 208BN25-11 | reverse complement strand
CTTTACATTGGGCAACGCATTGTCTAGGGTACGAATCATTTTATCTGTGAGTTGTTCTTTGAAAGGTAAATATTCCTTAGACCTCTCTAAATCTTCGTTTTCAAATTTCGTAAACGACGCATAGTTAATAAAAGTAATGGCTTCTATGGTATTGTGTTTCCCATCGAAACTTGGAGGGTCTTTTAAGGTCGTACAGCTTATAAACATTCCCTGAAAAATAGGGTCTTCTAAA
>NZ_JBYVJY010000164.1:0-232 GCF_058147145.1 Patiriisocius sp. 208BN25-11 | reverse complement strand
CTATCAACGATTCAAAGAAAGTAGGAATGATAGAAGTTTTGGCGACACTATTTTATTTGAACGTGATGAACGAGTAGATGCCTATACAGCTGGATGGGATGTTAGTAAAAAAATGGGCCTAAAAAGTAACCTAACCTATGGTGTAGAGTATGTGTATAATAAAGTAGGCTCTACCTGAGCACAGACCGATATTACGACAGGAGTTTCTCAAAGAGATGTTTCTAGATATCCA
>NZ_JBYVJY010000163.1:0-232 GCF_058147145.1 Patiriisocius sp. 208BN25-11 | reverse complement strand
TTGGTTCCGTCCATACCAGACAGTGCCTAATTATAATCTTTAATGACGACTCTTTTTTCTTCGGAAATTTCCGAAGGACTAAAAGAAAAGATACGATGTACAAATACGTGAATAGGAGTTCTTGTTTGTGGAATAAGCATCATTGCTAAGAGTACCACAAATAAGATATTTCCTGTATTCTTTTTCAAAAAAGAGAGCAGTCCATAAAAATAAGGTTTTAAAAAAAGAAAGG
>NZ_JBYVJY010000162.1:0-233 GCF_058147145.1 Patiriisocius sp. 208BN25-11 | reverse complement strand
AGGAGAAGTTTATGTTTGAAGCATAGTGGAATAAGGGTAAGTCCAGTTCGCGCGACTAAGTAAAAGGGTTAACTCTTTGAATAGGACCTTTTTGAAAATAAAACCCTCAAACTTGCAGTTGGTGTTAAACCAAGTGCTTTTCGAACAAATTGTTCAACTTCGCCGTTAGCATTAATGCGATAATAATTGTGTATTTGGTTTTCTTTATCTAATATGTTCCATACAGAAATACC
>NZ_JBYVJY010000161.1:0-233 GCF_058147145.1 Patiriisocius sp. 208BN25-11 | reverse complement strand
ACGTAGACCAGATAGTTACCTGTATTGCTATTCAAGAAGAAACTGGAAGTTGGGGATTCACGTTGCAATACGATGCAAGTCGAAACAATATTACTAGCGAAAAAGGGTCTGCTACAGTAAATGGGGTAAGTCTTACCGTTTTAAATTCTAAGCCAAACGAATTTAGTGTTGCTATTAGACCCTATACCTACGAGCACACAAACTTTCATACCTTTAAAACAGGTACTTTGGTA
>NZ_JBYVJY010000160.1:0-233 GCF_058147145.1 Patiriisocius sp. 208BN25-11 | reverse complement strand
TAGTCCGAAAGGTGTTTTCTCTAAAGAATTTACCTTCGGAAATTCTAGAGACCGTATTATCAGAAAAGCTACAAATAAAGCTTTTGAGATGCTTTTAACAGAAATTTCAAAAAACTGAAATTCTTTTGTTGTGCAAACCACTAATATTATTTAAATTTGCACCCTGTTTAAAAATAACTAAATTATATACCAATGTCTAGAGTTTGTGAGCTTACCGGAAAGAGAGCAATGGT
>NZ_JBYVJY010000159.1:0-233 GCF_058147145.1 Patiriisocius sp. 208BN25-11 | reverse complement strand
GTCGCTGCACGTCATGATCATAAAAAAGTCGCACAGCAGTATTTGGACACTTGGAATGAGGTTAGTTCACCATAGGTGCATCAACGTCTTGTTCCTTTTTATTTTTACAATAGCGCCACACTAAAAAGAGCACCACTACAAAATAGATCACATATCTTACAAGGTGACCAATTACCACACCTTCTACGCCATATTGAGTCACCAAACAATTAGCAAAGCAATAAAACAAGGCT
>NZ_JBYVJY010000158.1:0-233 GCF_058147145.1 Patiriisocius sp. 208BN25-11 | reverse complement strand
CGCAAGTAGATCAAGAAATTCCGTTTCAGGTTTTTAAGAGGCAAGCTACTAAGCAATCTGCAGCATATTTTCAAAAGACAACCAGGTTTACAGAAGCAACCTATGCTGAAACAATGGTTAATGAAAAACGAAACAATAGTGGTACAACTAAACTTTCAGAACCCATACTAGAAACCCTAAAAGGAACGGTTACTACAAGCAACAAAGGGAGTAACCATGCCGTGGTAGTAAAA
>NZ_JBYVJY010000157.1:0-233 GCF_058147145.1 Patiriisocius sp. 208BN25-11 | reverse complement strand
CGAAAAGAAGTTAGGAAGACAGCGTCCCGACACCAATGGATATGCATCACGTTCAATGGATATAGATATATTGCTTTATAACGATGAAATAATTGATAAAAAGCGTCTACAAGTGCCTCATCCAGAAATGGAACATCGAAAATTTGTGCTGCAACCCTTAGCCGAAGTGGCGCCAGACACCCTACATCCTATATTTCAAAAAAGCATAGAAGCGCTGTTAGAGATTACCAAAG
>NZ_JBYVJY010000156.1:0-233 GCF_058147145.1 Patiriisocius sp. 208BN25-11 | reverse complement strand
TAACGATACTTTGAACGTAGATCCAATAGATCCAGCAGATGTAAACCCAACTGTGACGGATGATGAGGGAAGTGGAATCACAATCAATCCTGATGGAACGGTAACCGTACCAATGGATACACCAGCAGGGACGTATGATGTAGTATACCAGATCTGTGAGGGATTAAATCCAACGAACTGTGATACTGCTACAGTTACTGTAGTTGTAGAAGCACCAGTAATCGATGCAGTAG
>NZ_JBYVJY010000155.1:0-234 GCF_058147145.1 Patiriisocius sp. 208BN25-11 | reverse complement strand
GGGCTTTCCTGTATTTCCATTGCAATGGAAAAACGCAGACGGCGACCTTTTTTCTGGCTATAGAGAAGATGGATACTTACCAGAAACAGTTGTAAACATGCTAGCCTTTTTAGGTTGGAATCCGGGTACAGAACAAGAATCATTTAGCTTAGAGGATTTAGTTGCTGCCTTTGATTTAGATAGAGTAAATAAAGCGAGCGCTAAGTCCGATACAGAAAAAACAAAATGGTTCCA
>NZ_JBYVJY010000154.1:0-234 GCF_058147145.1 Patiriisocius sp. 208BN25-11 | reverse complement strand
TTAAAATAAAGGTTGCAAAACCAGAAGCAGTAGTTACATTGGTCATCAAGGTGGCATTTCCTACCTTGGCAATAACACGCTGTAAGGATTGAGCCTGATTTCCATGTTGCTTAACTTCTTGTTGGTATTTATTGATTAAGAAAATACAATTGGGAATACCAATGACAATAATAAGTGGTGGTATTAATGCCGTTAACACCGTAATTTCATAGTGAAGCGAACCTAATACTCCAA
>NZ_JBYVJY010000153.1:0-234 GCF_058147145.1 Patiriisocius sp. 208BN25-11 | reverse complement strand
CGCTCAAACTGTTGCAAAACAGCGTGGTATTTCAATGGAAAAATTGTTTAAAGGATAAACAGCACTAAGATGACAAAGATAAAAGTAACAAAGGTGAAAAGTGCGATTAACCGTACTCAAAAACAGAAGAGAACGCTTGAAGCTTTAGGACTAAGAAAAATTGGTCAAGTAGTAGAGCATGATGAAACGCCAAATATTCTTGGTATGGTAAATAAAGTTAAACACTTGGTTTCT
>NZ_JBYVJY010000152.1:0-234 GCF_058147145.1 Patiriisocius sp. 208BN25-11 | reverse complement strand
TTTTTTGCGTTGTGGTACATAGTTTGTTATATGTATCTTGAAAAAAAATACACCATGAAAGTAAGACATATTTTATGCATTGCATTTGTAGTATGCAGCACCTGAGTATCTGCTCAAAAATATAAAAGCCTCTCCACTACAGAAGTTACCAAAAACTGGCAAGGCCGTACCTTTACATCCACAAAAACCTTACAAGAAAATTTAGTACAGAGCCCTTCTTTTTCTTTTCTTTCT
>NZ_JBYVJY010000151.1:0-234 GCF_058147145.1 Patiriisocius sp. 208BN25-11 | reverse complement strand
ATGAAAAGTTCATTACATATTGAATAGAGTTTTAGCCAAATAGGGGCTAGAGCGTCCCGAACTCGCTTCGGGAAGGTTACCGAAGTAAATTCGGTACAAGCTAATCGGTTCGACTCCGATATTCTCCACGATTCTTTAGATATAGGGATTGAGAGGGAACAAAACAACCAAGGATACTACACAGTAAATTAGTTTTTGTTTTCATTGATTTTATATTGTTTGAGAGAAAAACGT
>NZ_JBYVJY010000150.1:0-235 GCF_058147145.1 Patiriisocius sp. 208BN25-11 | reverse complement strand
GTTGAATAATATATTATTGAACTGTTCGGAATCTCTATCTGCAATGTCGCTTTTTTGAAATTCAAACACATCTTCTTTATCGCTAAAGCTATACTGGTGTTTCCATATTTTTGTGTTTAAATCATTAAATTCCGATATGGTCTGTCCTGCTAGTAGATTCGCTCCATATCTGTAATATTCACTATCCTTTCCTTGTTCGTCTTTTTTTGTTTTTTTTGAATAGAATAAAATTCTA
>NZ_JBYVJY010000149.1:0-235 GCF_058147145.1 Patiriisocius sp. 208BN25-11 | reverse complement strand
TGTACCAAAATTCACGCTATAGTTTTCCCAGTTTCCAGCAAAAGAGGGTGTAGAGACATCCTCTACGGAATTGTCATATTCTACAAGATAGCAATCGGCTTGCACCCCTACAAGATATGCAGGAGTTGTATCTGTATTATTGCCTAGGCCGTACTCGTGTATTCGTATGGTTCCGTCATCCTCAAAGTTTGCAGTAGTGCCAAGGTCGGTTGCCGTGGCTTGATTCCCTATAGTC
>NZ_JBYVJY010000148.1:0-235 GCF_058147145.1 Patiriisocius sp. 208BN25-11 | reverse complement strand
TCTTTATTTCCCGAAAAAACAATCGTAGCTCCTTGCCAGTTTCTGCCCCTAGTTTTTTGTTCTAATAATTCTGGGGCATTAGCCGTATATAAGATGGTACGCTCAAAATCTAGGCCAGCGCCATAGCCCCAATATTCATGAGTAGTTCTAGCATAGCAATACACACAACCATGCTCACATTCTTGATACGGATTTGCAGAGTAACTCATCCCAATATCTGGACTGGTTACTTTAT
>NZ_JBYVJY010000147.1:0-235 GCF_058147145.1 Patiriisocius sp. 208BN25-11 | reverse complement strand
GCAACCAAAGCTATCGAAATGATCATGCAGTATCTGCCACGCGCCGTTGAAGATGGCAGTGATCTGGAAGCCCGTGACCAGATGGCCTGTGCCCAGTTTATGGCAGGTGTCGCCTTTAACAATGCTGGCCTTGGTTATGTTCACGCAATGGCTCACCAGCTGGGCGGTATGTATGGCCTGCCTCACGGTGTATGTAATGCTGTGCTGTTGCCACACGTTATGGCGTTCAATATGA
>NZ_JBYVJY010000146.1:0-235 GCF_058147145.1 Patiriisocius sp. 208BN25-11 | reverse complement strand
GTAGAGAAGTACGTACTTCAAATCCGGAATACTATAAATGGACCCAATGGATTTTCACCGAGTTATTAAATAGTTGGTATTGCAGACACGGTAACAAAGCATATCATATTTCAGAACTAATCAAAGTATTTGCAGCAGAAGGAAATGCAAATGTAGATGCGGTGTGTGATGACAATGCACCCCTGTTTACAGCAAAGGCGTGGGCTGGTTTTTCTTAGGAAATGCAACAGGACAT
>NZ_JBYVJY010000145.1:0-235 GCF_058147145.1 Patiriisocius sp. 208BN25-11 | reverse complement strand
GTAAACACATGGTAACTTCCATCACTATGTGATTTAAATTTCACCCCTTCTTCTTTAATCTTTCTCTTTGCAGCAAGTGAATAAACCTGGTACCCACCGCTATCTGTTAAGATGTTTCGATCCCAGTTCATGAACTTATGAAGTCCAACTGCTTTTTCAAGAATACCTGTTCCTGGGCGTAAGTATAAATGATAGGTATTTCATAAAATGATATCTGGGTTTATTTCGTCACGCA
>NZ_JBYVJY010000144.1:0-236 GCF_058147145.1 Patiriisocius sp. 208BN25-11 | reverse complement strand
TAGTTTTTCTTGTCTTGTCATGTAAAAAAAATAAAGAAGAAGAACACACTCCAAGTATACCTATGCAAAATAAAGTCACAGCAAAAGAGATGTTAGGCAACCCAGATTATATAGCCATTTCGTATGGGGGTTATCGTAAATCAACTCGAGAAATTCAGCCTACAATTACCGAGCTCAAAGAGGATATGAAGCTTCTTTTTGCGATGGGAATAAGAGTCGTGAGAACCTACAATGTT
>NZ_JBYVJY010000143.1:0-236 GCF_058147145.1 Patiriisocius sp. 208BN25-11 | reverse complement strand
CAAATATTTCCTGAGCAAAATAAAATTGGAACATTCCAAAGGACAGAAAAATTCCTGCAATTCCAAATCCATAATGCCAACCAACAGATGCACCTATATATCCACAGAGTAAAATACCTAAAAAGGCACCTGCATTAGTCCCCATATAGAAAATAGTGTACCCAGCATCTTTTTCTTTTCCTTGAGTTAAATATAACTGACCTACCATTGAAGAAATATTCGGCTTAAACAAACCG
>NZ_JBYVJY010000142.1:0-236 GCF_058147145.1 Patiriisocius sp. 208BN25-11 | reverse complement strand
CCAAAGACCCCAATAAAACTCAAGAAAATAGCAATCATAATAATAAATGGTTTTGAAATAGAGTTAAATTGGAAGATAAGAATTAAGAATATTAAGCCCAAGTCACTAAAGAAAGCACTCATTAAAAAAGCTTGTTCTTTTTCTTGTTTCTCTAGTTGTCCCGCATAATTAATTTTCACACTATCTGGAATTTCGTTGAAATTACGCATTTCATTTTTTACCTGTGCTACAGCAGC
>NZ_JBYVJY010000141.1:0-236 GCF_058147145.1 Patiriisocius sp. 208BN25-11 | reverse complement strand
AACACAATTAGGTCTGTAGTATTTGCCAAAGGAGTTAGTATTTCAGTAAAATGAAATCTATTGGCTACTGGATTCTCCCAATGTAAATGCGATTGCACTATGGTAACTCTAAGTTGTGCGATATCCATACTCTATTTTTCTAACAAGGCTATGACGCTGGTACTATTTTGCATGGTTGCATGATCTAAGGCCGTGCTTCCTTTATCATCTTTTGCAGAGATATCTGCCCCGTGTTC
>NZ_JBYVJY010000140.1:0-236 GCF_058147145.1 Patiriisocius sp. 208BN25-11 | reverse complement strand
CCCATGCCTTTGTATTGCTCTAAAACACTATCGAACCCATTTTTACGAAGGAGTCCGTTATTTACAAAAACACAATATAAATTTTTGCCAATGGCTTTGTGCAATAGGACAGTAGCTACTGTGCTGTCCACGCCGCCACTTAAACCGAGCACTACTTTTGCATCTCCAATTTTTTCTTGCAAGTCGGCTACGGTAGTGTCTACAAAAGCCGCTGGAGTCCAAGTTTGGGCTACCTT
>NZ_JBYVJY010000139.1:0-237 GCF_058147145.1 Patiriisocius sp. 208BN25-11 | reverse complement strand
ATTCCTTAAAAAATTTACGTTTTTTAAGCACACTTCCCAGAAATAAATAGCATTTCAAATTCAGGCCTTTTAAAAGGTTTTTTATTAAGTCTTCTCAACCCGCCTGTGTTACTATTCTGGATCCTAGGCATCTCCTTAACTCAGCACTATCTATTACCCTTAACTGATATGAGTCCTTCGGAAATATTAGTGCCCTTTTTTATGGGCGTTTTCATGGGCAAAGTAGCTATCCTGTAT
>NZ_JBYVJY010000138.1:0-237 GCF_058147145.1 Patiriisocius sp. 208BN25-11 | reverse complement strand
TCTTAAATGATTCTTGTCTATTACTTTTTTACTTTCTATCTGAGGGGGAATTCCATAGCCAACAAATTCCTTTCCATTAGACAGGTAGTCTCTTTTTGAGCAAATTTGAACGCCTCCTTCTCCAGGCAATTCGCATCCGATTGGATTTCCGGTTGACCCAGCTGTAGGTCTTCCAATCACGAATCCTCTTTCTGTATTCAAAAATGCTGAAACAAAGTCTTCTGCTGCTGAATACGT
>NZ_JBYVJY010000137.1:0-237 GCF_058147145.1 Patiriisocius sp. 208BN25-11 | reverse complement strand
AAATGCTGTAATGCCTGAAATAACTTTTCTTCCTCTGCATCACTCTGAAACATATCCGTAAACAAAAATACCAATGAACGGCGTTTTAATTTTTCAGCGATCAAATGTAGGTGAGTATATGTTTTGGTCTTTATTTGCTCTATTGATCGTGATATTGCATTATTAAGATGTGATAATAACATCTGATGGTGTCTTTCGCTCCCTTTTTCCGAAGCATAAAATTCATAAGTATCACTG
>NZ_JBYVJY010000136.1:0-237 GCF_058147145.1 Patiriisocius sp. 208BN25-11 | reverse complement strand
TATCGTAAACACAAATAGTATGGTGACCACGGTAGAGGGCAACATAAACATCACCGGTACTTCTGGTGCAGGAACTGGGTTATTTAGCATAGGTATTGAAGTTGAAGGAGCAAGCTTGGAAGCAACGGGAACAGGTGCCATTGCAGTAAACGGAACATCAACAGGACTTCAATTTATTGCTATTGGAATAAGAGCACAATCCGCTACGCTACAAACGAATGGCGGAGGTATACAATT
>NZ_JBYVJY010000135.1:0-237 GCF_058147145.1 Patiriisocius sp. 208BN25-11 | reverse complement strand
TAGCTTTATCTACTTCCTCTTCATCAGTTTCAAAATAAAATTTCCCTTTTTGATTGTTGATGGTAACCTCGTCGTCATCCATATTTATATTAAAAGGATTACCAGCTTGTGGGCTAAAAAACCCAATAATACTGGACAATAAAAAGTAAATAATAGAGACACTTAAGAAAAACCGAAACGGGTTGCTATACTTTAAACGTGGTCCGTTGATGTAATTTCTAGTAATGGTGCCAGGCT
>NZ_JBYVJY010000134.1:0-238 GCF_058147145.1 Patiriisocius sp. 208BN25-11 | reverse complement strand
CTACGAAGAATTTGCTTTAAAAGCCCTTAAGTTTGGTGCTGTAGACTGTTTATGAAAATCCTTAGATATTGAAGAACTGCAAATAGCACTTGAAAAAGTAAGTGCCTTGAAGATTTCAGAACAAAAAAAGCAAATACAAACTGCAAAGCAAGTGTGGAATAAAAACGACAATAAACTTATTCTTTCCTTACAAGATATTTTTCAAGTCATTGATCTTGATGAATTATTGTATTGCGAA
>NZ_JBYVJY010000133.1:0-238 GCF_058147145.1 Patiriisocius sp. 208BN25-11 | reverse complement strand
TTAATTATGCTTTTGATTAAAAAAAGCCTGCTAGCAAGAGGAGTATGCTAACAGACTTTTTAACTCAATCTAACTAATTAATCTTGAACAGATTATTATTCTTTTATAATTCTCTCTACCACAGATCCATCTTCTGTATGCATTGTTAGAAAATATATTACGCTATCTAAATCACTTATATCAAAACTGAAACTGTTCTTTTGGATTCATTTTTCTTTTTTGATAACTCTACCCTGTA
>NZ_JBYVJY010000132.1:0-238 GCF_058147145.1 Patiriisocius sp. 208BN25-11 | reverse complement strand
CCTTTCTTTATATGCTTTTTAAAAGTCTTATGCTTTAAATATCGATCCTCAACGCCTTCTACTTTATAAACATCACTCCCTACCTTAAGCACTAGGTAATATCTTTTACCATATCGGTTTTTACGACTTAAAAATTTTGGATTACTTTTTAATGTAACATTCTCAACTTTTAAATCACCTTGCTAAGGAGATGTTGCTTGAAAAAAACTAGCGAATAGCATTAATAGTGACAGTAAAA
>NZ_JBYVJY010000131.1:0-238 GCF_058147145.1 Patiriisocius sp. 208BN25-11 | reverse complement strand
AATCCGTACTTCCCAAACCATTTTTGGCTAATTGGATGCAACGCTTCATGTATTTTTGATGTATATTCCCGCTGTAAAAATACAACGATTTTAATAGATGAGCTTCCCTATTATTAGACCCATTCAAAAAGAAGATAATCCAAACATTGCTAGGGTAATTCGAAAAGTATTAATCGATTTAGGAGTGCCCAAAATGGGTACGGCCTATGCGGATATAGCGCTAGATTGTATGTTTGAA
>NZ_JBYVJY010000130.1:0-238 GCF_058147145.1 Patiriisocius sp. 208BN25-11 | reverse complement strand
GGTAGCTTGGGCAGTTTAGAAAATACGGGGCTAATCCTATGAGCCCTAAAAAGCCAAAAAACTTAATATATTTCATTGTTATTTCTATTAGTTTTTCAAGTTAAGTAAAATCATCGTAAACTCTCACCTCCATCTACTTTTAGTATGGTTCCGTTAATCCATTGCGCTCCTGGTTTACATAGCAAGAAAACAGCGTATGCAACATCTTCTGGGGTGGTCATTCTAGAAAAAGGATTTC
>NZ_JBYVJY010000129.1:0-238 GCF_058147145.1 Patiriisocius sp. 208BN25-11 | reverse complement strand
AAAATTCTCAAGAACTTCTTGTAAATAAGCAAAGTCGGGTGTTACAAACAACGGTGGTTGCGGTTTTGTAATATCAAATTCTTGTTAGGCAGCATCTATGGTGTATGGTATTTTTTTTACACTTTCTTTCATACACCATTCGCTTTCGCCTATTTAAGAGAGTAGACCAGCACCATAAATCTTTGGGTTTTCAACGGTGCCTACCATGCCGTGTTCAACAGTCCACCAATGTAGGTTT
>NZ_JBYVJY010000128.1:0-238 GCF_058147145.1 Patiriisocius sp. 208BN25-11 | reverse complement strand
ACTATTTCAATTTTTAGAGACCTACTTTTGATGGTTCCTATTTCAGAAGTACTAATTCTTAATCAATATTTTTTTAGCAACAGCTCCCCTACCCTCAGTAACAAAAGAAGTTATGTATAATCCAGTTTGTAAATTTGCTACACCTATGGTGCCTGAATCACTAGGTATAGGCTGTGAAAGAACTCCTTTTCCAGTAATGTCATACAAAACCACTTCCGAAAAAGCCTGAATATTACCC
>NZ_JBYVJY010000127.1:0-239 GCF_058147145.1 Patiriisocius sp. 208BN25-11 | reverse complement strand
CATCGATTCCCGGAATGTCTTTCATTGTTGTGATTTATTTGCCTACAACAAGAAAGATACACGTGAAGGTGGAAATTTCAAAGGGTGTAAAATAAATTTGCCTTACTAAAAGGGTAGTTAGATATTGTATAAGTATTTCAACTAGGCAATATCTGCAATCTTTGGTTACACTTTGTGTAATGCGATGATATTTCCTGTTGCATCTTTGCACCGATATCCATTCTCATTTTCTTCATAGA
>NZ_JBYVJY010000126.1:0-239 GCF_058147145.1 Patiriisocius sp. 208BN25-11 | reverse complement strand
TTTTGCTTTTTGGAAACTGCTTGTAAATATTCATTTCCTCTAATTGTGTGATATATCCTGAGCGTTCACCTCTTCAAAAAAGCGTTTCTTTTTCAAACATAGCCATACTGTCAAGTGCCTTTCCCACCTGTTCAATTTCTTTTGTTACCACCGGCAGGTTAACCCGTAATGCTAAGACTCCTTTCTCACTCCAATACAAATTTTTCAGTAAAAAACGTCGTGTCCCAGCATCTTTAATA
>NZ_JBYVJY010000125.1:0-239 GCF_058147145.1 Patiriisocius sp. 208BN25-11 | reverse complement strand
GTCTTCGGTCGTTAAACTCTCATCTGAAATATTTGATACAGGTCCTGTCGGCGCTGTACCATTCACTGTCGCCTGGTTGGTAATGGTTCCTAGATCAATGTCATCCTGAGTGATGGTATAGTCTTGAACATATACCCACGTCTCTGTAACATCCAATTCATTATCTCCATCGGTATCGCTTGTTGGTATTGCCGTGAGTACTCCTCCTAATAATGGATCGGTTACTGATACATCTGCGA
>NZ_JBYVJY010000124.1:0-239 GCF_058147145.1 Patiriisocius sp. 208BN25-11 | reverse complement strand
CGGTGACACCTGTTTCAAATCTCCCAGAGAGTAGGCTATTAAGTACAAGATGCCCGAAGAATAATAAGAATAAAAAGAAAGGGACTTTTTTAATTTTCTGAAAGTGCTCTCTTTTAATAATTGCCGGAAAGGTAATGGTAAGGATGATGAGTAGAATATTTGGCAATGCACGAATGGAATCATCAAAAGGAATGATGAAAAATAAGAGCATAAATGCAAAGGGGTAAATAGAAGCAAGT
>NZ_JBYVJY010000123.1:0-240 GCF_058147145.1 Patiriisocius sp. 208BN25-11 | reverse complement strand
ATTTTTCAATATGGAACCTTAGCGTCATGTTTAGAAAATCTTCTCACAAAAGACACAAAATGACTAAAATAACACTATATCCTAATATAAATGCACCTATTCAGGAGGTGTTTGATCTCTCCAGAGGCATCGATTACCATGTGCAGTCTGCTTCACAAACCACAGAAAGAGCCATCGCAGAAACAACTTCGGGTTTAATAGGATTACATGAAACAGTCACCTGGAGTGGAAAACATTTTG
>NZ_JBYVJY010000122.1:0-240 GCF_058147145.1 Patiriisocius sp. 208BN25-11 | reverse complement strand
ATACATTATCATACACAAGGAAGCGGTCCCGCATTGGTATTCCTGCATGGCTTTATAGAAAGCAGCACTATGTGGGATGCTATAACACCCACCTTTTTAAATACACATCCGGTAATCACGATAGATTTCCCTGGATTTGGTAAAAGTGGATGTGTTGCAGAACTCCACAGTATGGAGTTAATGGCGAGCCTTAATTCGGAAATTTTAGAAAACCACAAAACTGAAAAGGCAACACTCATC
>NZ_JBYVJY010000121.1:0-240 GCF_058147145.1 Patiriisocius sp. 208BN25-11 | reverse complement strand
ATATGTTAATGGAACGCCTTCACATTTCTGCAGAAAAAGCAACAGCACTATTAGAAGAGCACAAAAGTGTAAGAAACGCTCTTAAAAACTATCCTCATGAGCAAAGAGCACACAGATGTTAATCTTTTAAAAAAAGGAATAAAATACCTTGCCCTTGCACTACCACTTATGTTTTTGCGCCCGTATCTCATTACCTTGGCCTTCTTACCTAAAGAAAACATAATGCTTTATGTCTTTCTA
>NZ_JBYVJY010000120.1:0-240 GCF_058147145.1 Patiriisocius sp. 208BN25-11 | reverse complement strand
ACTCCTACACCCGACCCCACTAATGGATCGCACGGATTCGCCATTCCTCCTATCTGTACCGTCGTCGGCTCTACAATATCACCATCTACATCATTCCCTAAAACATCTACCACTACCGGCATTCCAGTATCGTTGTTATCACTCGTATCATTTGTAGCTACTGGTACGTAAGCTATCGTTATGGTAGCCACATTTGATGGATTACCATCATTATCGTCGATCGGATACATGGCTGGGGCT
>NZ_JBYVJY010000119.1:0-240 GCF_058147145.1 Patiriisocius sp. 208BN25-11 | reverse complement strand
CGCATCTGTATTGTCACAAAATGAGATCGACTGGGAAGAAGGCGGACATACCGAAGCGAAGATATTACATGCCGATGTGGTGGTGAAAAGTCCAGGAATTCCCGATACAGTTCTACTTGTAATGCAACTAAAAGCAAAAGGGATTCAGGTAATTTCAGAAATCGACTTTGCAGCAGCTTTTACTAAGGCAACCATTGTTGGAATTACTGGGAGTAATGGAAAAACAACCACAGCAAGTCT
>NZ_JBYVJY010000118.1:0-240 GCF_058147145.1 Patiriisocius sp. 208BN25-11 | reverse complement strand
CCTTTTGTTTTATGTTCGCTTGTTTGGTAACGTTCTACACAGGCGTGTAAAATAGTATAGGCTTCATCGGCATCTCCCCAACCTCCTACATCCACTCTCTTCTTCGCCAAATCTTTGTACACTTGAAAGAAGTGTGTGATCTCTTTAATTCTATGATGATTTAGGTCAGAAATATCATTATAGCTATTCCAAATTGGATCTGTAACAGGCACACAAATTAATTTTTCTTCCGGTCCTTTT
>NZ_JBYVJY010000117.1:0-240 GCF_058147145.1 Patiriisocius sp. 208BN25-11 | reverse complement strand
ACATCACAAAATGGAGAATTAGAAATCCACATGTTAGCACCATTTAATAGATAATGGTCTCCCATATCTTTAAAGTTGGTAATCATACCTCCATGATTACTTCCGTGATCTGGTTCGGTAAGACCAAAAGATCCCATCCATTCTCCAGAAGCTAATTTTGGTAAGTACTCATTTCGTTGTTCTTCGTTTCCGTATTTCCAAATAGGATACATTACTAAAGAGGATTGTACAGAGGCTGTA
>NZ_JBYVJY010000116.1:0-241 GCF_058147145.1 Patiriisocius sp. 208BN25-11 | reverse complement strand
GACCGCAGCTCCGGACTGATCCAGGGCGTCGCACGCGGCTTGGTCGCCTCCGACCCCGCTGCCGCCACCACCAGGATGCTCTCCAGCATCCGGGCGACCTCTGACGAAGCGAGACGGAAGTATCGGTGGCGGCCCTGGACGGCGACGCCCAGCAGGCGGCCCTCGACCAGCTTCGCGAGGTGGCCGCTCGCGGTCTGCGCCGTGACGCCCGCCGTGTAACCGAGTTCCGTCGCCGTCAGGG
>NZ_JBYVJY010000115.1:0-241 GCF_058147145.1 Patiriisocius sp. 208BN25-11 | reverse complement strand
TCCCTTACCAGCTTTAGTGCATGGAGATCCTGGGCGTGCCGGAGGAGGCGAAGAAATGGGAAGTATTCGTGGTATTAAACATTATTTACAACGTTGTGCTATCCAGGGAAGTCCGCCTACCTTAACTGAGGTGACGGGTATCTACCAACCACAAGCGGCATACAAAGAGGCTCCACAGCATCCTTTTACCTACCATTGGGAAGACATTCAGCCAGGAATGTATCTTAAGACTCATAATAGA
>NZ_JBYVJY010000114.1:0-241 GCF_058147145.1 Patiriisocius sp. 208BN25-11 | reverse complement strand
CCATGCACGGTTCGCAAAGAGGAATATCAAAAAATGAAGCAGAAATAGTTATCCAACTCTCGGTGATGCTGAATTACGAGTTAGAGAGTACATGATTACAATTTGGAGAAAAAGTGAGGGTAATTGAGCCCCAGAAGTTAAGAACGAAAATAACGGAACGCATAAAGCAAATGCGAGCCAAGTATAACAATGCAGATACACTGCATCCATAAAAAATAGTTTTGCATTATGAAGACAGGTA
>NZ_JBYVJY010000113.1:0-242 GCF_058147145.1 Patiriisocius sp. 208BN25-11 | reverse complement strand
AAGAGCTTTTCATAAATAATTTTATCCATAATCACCTTGGCATCTGCAGATAATTCGGTGTCTTTGGTTCCTACTACTTCTTCTTCTAATGTCTTCGGAAATTTTCCGTGCAAGTCCCAACTTCTAAAAAAAGTAGACCAGTCTATATATTCACGTATTATTGCAATATCAAAATTAGTAACGATCTGCTTCCCGAATTGGTTGGGCTTTAAAATTTCCGAAGCACTCCAATCTACATTAAA
>NZ_JBYVJY010000112.1:0-242 GCF_058147145.1 Patiriisocius sp. 208BN25-11 | reverse complement strand
AAGGATATCTAGATACTTGTGAAGCTAGAGTACAAGAACGCTTGGCCTTAGAAACCAAACTCCTAGTGAAGGAAGAAGCCAAAACAATGGGGAACGCTACCCCTAAGAAAGGAAAGGCTATTTCATTTCAAAAACTCTTGTATGTTGGTATTTCAATGGCAGCTTGTTTGGACATATACATTTCAATGCAAAATACAGGGTCATCAGCGTCATTAGATGATATTGCCATGACAACGCTAGAA
>NZ_JBYVJY010000111.1:0-242 GCF_058147145.1 Patiriisocius sp. 208BN25-11 | reverse complement strand
ATTTGCAGCCAACTTATAGGGTATTTTTTTGTTCTCAAAATGCTCTAGTGTAAAATTGCTCCCTCTTTTATCGGAAACATTAAAATAACTTACATAGATATAATCGTTATCACTTATTTGTCTGTAGACATTAGACTTTTCACGATCTTGCTTTCCTTTTTTTCGGTATTTAAACGAAAACTCATTATAGCATAAACTTGCTTTGGGCGCTATAAACATTCCTAAAAAGAATGCTCCAATAC
>NZ_JBYVJY010000110.1:0-242 GCF_058147145.1 Patiriisocius sp. 208BN25-11 | reverse complement strand
AGGAAGCGTAAGACGCGCCATGCAAGCAGTTGGTTTTACCGTAGAAAGACTCCCAGGCCCTACCGGGAAAAGGGAAATGCTGCGGGCTACAAAACCGTCAAACTAGTAAAGTGTTTTCGCAGCATTCATGCAATAAATGCTGCGGGCTACAAAACCGTCAAACTAGTAAAGTGCTTTCGCAGCATTCATGAAATAAATGCTGCGGGCTACAAAACCGTCAAACTAGTAACGTGTTTTCGCAG
>NZ_JBYVJY010000109.1:0-243 GCF_058147145.1 Patiriisocius sp. 208BN25-11 | reverse complement strand
ATTACCTCCTCAAAAACCAATCAAATATTATGTTCCTCACACAGTGATCTTAATCCTTCTAAAAATCCATCTGTTGGAGGGATACAGTCCATATTACCCGCTACAGGCTCTATAATGACACAAGCAATTCCGTTAAGGTTCTCTGAAATTATTGCTGCTACATGTTCGAGATCATTATACCGTACTAACAACGTATCTTTTGCTGTTCCTTGGGTAACACCTGGGCTATTTGGACTTCCAACA
>NZ_JBYVJY010000108.1:0-244 GCF_058147145.1 Patiriisocius sp. 208BN25-11 | reverse complement strand
ATTAATGTAGCTAGAGAGGCGATGATGAGTATTGGTGGTATTCAGGCTCAAATATGCCATACCAATAGATGCCCAGCAGGGGTTGCTACACAAAGGAAATGGCTTCAAAACGGAATCAATGTTCCTTTAAAGAGTGAACGGCTGGCGTAATATTTTAAAACCTTTAGAAAAGAGCTTGTAGAAATCACGCATGCAGCTGGATCTGAGCATCCGTGTCAATTTAAAATGAGTGACATTGAGCTAA
>NZ_JBYVJY010000107.1:0-244 GCF_058147145.1 Patiriisocius sp. 208BN25-11 | reverse complement strand
GTGTGCCAAACGACGTAAATCCATACCCACACTACTCAAATAGTGGTGATTTATTGATTATTCATAATGGAACTATAGAAAACTATGCTTCTATTAAAACCGAATTAATCAATAGAGGTTATACCTTCCAGTCTGATACAGATACCGAAGTACTAGTAAACCTTATTGCCGAAATTAACAAAGAACAAGATGTAAAACTTGGAAAAGCAGTGCAAATAGCACTAAACCAAGTTGTTGGTGCCTA
>NZ_JBYVJY010000106.1:0-244 GCF_058147145.1 Patiriisocius sp. 208BN25-11 | reverse complement strand
CATTTTCTTCAATGTCTGAAAACACTAAATTGTAGACTCCTTCTTCTCCATAGCCACGCGTGCGTCCAAAACCAGTATCCATACAGGCTAAAGTTTGAATTTCTAAGGCAATATGCTCAATGATATGTCCCATCCAAGTGCCTTCTTCGACGCGTTGCAAAAAGCCTCCTGGAGTTCCTACACTACCCCGGTTTGAATACATGGTAGGAAACATCGCTTCTACTCGTTCTCTCCACCCATCAAT
>NZ_JBYVJY010000105.1:0-245 GCF_058147145.1 Patiriisocius sp. 208BN25-11 | reverse complement strand
ACAGCAGGTTTTGTATCACCAAAAGAAGTACGTGACGATCCAAAAGTTGCAATGAAAACGCTAATCAAAACTCTCCAAGCAAAGTATCCCAATAAAAAACATACCCTTAAAAATGCCATAGTAGCGGGTTCATTTGTAGCCTCTATTAGGGAATATATTAAAGAGCATACTATCGCATTCCTCATCATGGGAACCAAAGGTGCATCTAGCTTAAAAGAAATGACATTAGGGCGTAAAACAGGCGA
>NZ_JBYVJY010000104.1:0-245 GCF_058147145.1 Patiriisocius sp. 208BN25-11 | reverse complement strand
ATTATTGACGTAATTAACAGAAAGTACAATGCTACCGTTCTAAAAGTAAATATTGGAAACTACGGTACAGTTACATTACACAATAATATGCCAAATTAAAAGCATATTCAATCTTATTTGCAAGCCCAGATATCCTTATATCTGGGCTTTTTTAATGAGAATCTATGAAGAGAAAACTAGTGTTAGTGTGGTTGCTATTGTTGACAATTTCGATAACAGCACAACGCGTAAAAACCAAAAGTGGA
>NZ_JBYVJY010000103.1:0-245 GCF_058147145.1 Patiriisocius sp. 208BN25-11 | reverse complement strand
AGAGTGATTCCATCGTTTTTATCTACAGTTACCTCTTTATATTTTCTTATTTATATATTAGCCCCCTCACGTGCTTTTTTAACATTCGGTTTTATTCTTTCTAACAAGGTCCTACCTTGTACTTTAAAACATTAATACAATTCGCCATTTGTTTCATGTGAGTGATCCCCTTTTCCTGTTACATACAAAGAATCCAGTGACATTTTTACTTTCATAATTAATAAAATTTAAATGAATATTTTTAC
>NZ_JBYVJY010000102.1:0-245 GCF_058147145.1 Patiriisocius sp. 208BN25-11 | reverse complement strand
AAAGGAGGAAAGCTTTCTAGAGTTTCAGGATTTGTTCCAGTCGGATCTAACCAATCTTCTAATCTTGTTGAAGCAGAAGAGCCGTTATCCCATGATCCAGCAAATCTCCCATAATAATCAAAAGCGTTATTATCATTTGTTCCAGAACAAGTAGCAGCACCACCATAAAGTTGACCAATAATTTTACATTCATGATCACAGAGTGGAGAACCAGAAGATCCGGGTTCTGTTACACCAAGCTCCCA
>NZ_JBYVJY010000101.1:0-245 GCF_058147145.1 Patiriisocius sp. 208BN25-11 | reverse complement strand
CTTTGTCGGAACGCATTGGAAACGTTGGGTCCTTTTCAGCTAATTTAGCCAAACCAATACCTAGTTTATCAACGTCCGCTTTAGTCTGAGGCTCCACAGCAATACCAATTACTTGATCCGGGAAGTCCATAGATTCTAACACAATTGGGTGTTTCTCGGCCGAAAGTATATCTCCTGTTTTGATATATTTAAATCCAACAGAAGCTCCAATATCGCCAGCTTCTATAAAATCGATTGCATTTTGC
>NZ_JBYVJY010000100.1:0-245 GCF_058147145.1 Patiriisocius sp. 208BN25-11 | reverse complement strand
TCCCACAGTACCTCCTATTTCAGTAATCACGATATCATAATCGCCACTATTTCCTCAAATTTGGATTCGTTCTTTAATTTCGTTGGTACTGTGCGGTACTACTTGTACGGTCTTCCCTAAAAACTCACCACGAAGTTCTTTTTGTATCACGCTTTGATAAATTCTACCTGTGGTTACATTATTGGCTTGTGAAGTTGGTACGTTTACGAAACGCTCGTAATGGCCTAAATCTAAATCTGTTTCTG
>NZ_JBYVJY010000099.1:0-246 GCF_058147145.1 Patiriisocius sp. 208BN25-11 | reverse complement strand
AAGACTACCCTGCAGACAAGGCGGGCTTACAGGCGGGAGATATCACTACCGAAGTAGGTGGTACGAAAATCGAATGCTATGAAGGCGATCCGCGTGACTTGCTAAAAGGAAATGCAGGCTCTAGGGTAGCAGTGAGCTACAAACGTCAAGGAAAAACACAAGAAACAAGTATCGAATGTGGTGCTGTGGAAGTAGATGCTGTACCGTATTGCAAATTAAGTAACGGCGATATAGGTTACATTGTAC
>NZ_JBYVJY010000098.1:0-246 GCF_058147145.1 Patiriisocius sp. 208BN25-11 | reverse complement strand
AGTATTAAACTGTATTAATTCATAGGTACAAATGTAACGGTTTGCGAGGAAGATTAAAAGAAGAACCAAGGCGACTTTTTAGGAATCTAACACCGTAGGTAACCCTATAGAATTTCCGAGGTAGTTATAACAGCTCATCTTTGGTCTTCTGCAACGCTTTTATTTTGTCTCGAAGTTTTGCAGCCATCATAGAGTCTAGCTCTTTTGCAGCTTTTTCCATGGCCTTTCTCGTGTCTCTAATTTTCT
>NZ_JBYVJY010000097.1:0-246 GCF_058147145.1 Patiriisocius sp. 208BN25-11 | reverse complement strand
ATCTTTTTTTTTAATGTAATTATTCAATTTTTTTCAAGAGCGCAAATATAACAATTTTAAAATCAATAAAGCAAAACGTAATGCATTAAAATATAAATACATAAAAGCTACCTTTGTGATATGACAGAAACCTTGGATTTTTGTGCTAAAAAACTCATTGATTGGTACTTAGAGAATAAACGAGAGCTATCTTGGAGAGCGACTAAAAACCCGTATCACATTTGGTTGTCTGAGATTATTTTACAA
>NZ_JBYVJY010000096.1:0-248 GCF_058147145.1 Patiriisocius sp. 208BN25-11 | reverse complement strand
AATTTATAGACATCCCTAGCCTGGTTTCTGGACACTTAAACAATTGTAAAATAGCGCATATGCCGGAAGTTTTTGCAACACAAAACCACAGTTTGAAAGGGCTTTTACTAGATAACAACCTACTCAGTGAAGCCGAGAAAAAGAAATGGAAAAAAGAGTTTAACAATTTCTTTTTGCTGTCTATTAAATAAGAAAATAGCAAAAAAAATCTGGTTGAATGTCCCCTAAAACTCGGGAGCACTCAACCA
>NZ_JBYVJY010000095.1:0-248 GCF_058147145.1 Patiriisocius sp. 208BN25-11 | reverse complement strand
AAGATATTATTCCTGTATTTAGAGGTCATATTTTAACAGAAGAAGATCAAATTGTACGTAAACCTATTCTTAATTTAATGTGTCGATTTGAAACATCGTGGGAGACGCCGGATATGAAGCTCGAAGCGTTACATATCATACAAGAACAATTAAAAGAAACCGAAGCAGATGGACTCATCATAATGCTTACAGATGGCATGAAAATCACCGAAAAAGGAAGACCCTTTGTGCGTAACATATGCATGGCT
>NZ_JBYVJY010000094.1:0-249 GCF_058147145.1 Patiriisocius sp. 208BN25-11 | reverse complement strand
ATTAGCTGATAGCGACACAGCACCACCAAACTCATCAGATGAGCCTACCCCGGCAATATCTTGGCCTACTTGAGTCCATGTACCGCTTAAATTTTGATATATCCGTACATGTCCAGAACCTGCGCCATTTAGTCCGTCATTAAGAATTGCTCCAATAGCTACAATACTGCCATCTGCCGAGAGTGCTACTGAACCTCCAGAAAAATCACCAGCATTTTCTCCATCAATATCTTGGCCTATTTGATCCCA
>NZ_JBYVJY010000093.1:0-251 GCF_058147145.1 Patiriisocius sp. 208BN25-11 | reverse complement strand
GACATCTCGAAGGAGCTTATTATATCCCCTCCTTTAAAATACACTCCAGTGATTACCCCTTTGAGTGTTTCAAAACCACTAAAAGTAAAGCTCCTAGATACCCTTAGAGAAAATACAAACTACTCGTTTAACTTCGGAAATAGTATTGTAGACAATAACGAAGGAAATATTTTTCCGAACTTTAAATATGGCATTTCTACAGGAAGTTTGATTGATAGTCTTACTCTAAAAGGAACTGTTATCGATGCCGT
>NZ_JBYVJY010000092.1:0-251 GCF_058147145.1 Patiriisocius sp. 208BN25-11 | reverse complement strand
GGGTAAAGTACCTACTCAAAAAGAGTTTCTAATCAACATCGAAGAAAAAGAAAACAACCCAGCTTTCACAGGAGATATGGAAGCACTACTTCGTTCAGAAGTAACCTATAATCAAGAAGCAGCTTTTGCGTGGCTTAAAAAAGAAATCATTGAAAATCTAAACTAAAAAACAGTAATCATAAATGCCACCAAGCAAACACCAAATAATAAGATATCAAGCATTAAATAGATGTTTTCGTAATAAAGCGAAG
>NZ_JBYVJY010000091.1:0-251 GCF_058147145.1 Patiriisocius sp. 208BN25-11 | reverse complement strand
TTGTGATGTATTGTTGTAAATCTACTTTGTCTTGATCATCTAGGGTTTTACTACTTTTTATTTTTTGTTCCATCACACGCAATCTATCGCGCAGCATGACTATTTTAGGAAAAAAGGTTTTGATAGGGATTTCCTTGTTTGACAAACTAACATCTGCAGGTTGTAAAATCATCTTCCCATTTTTGTATTTATCTGCTATAGGCACAATCTCGCTGACATCACTCCAACGTTTTAAAATATCACGTAAGGAT
>NZ_JBYVJY010000090.1:0-252 GCF_058147145.1 Patiriisocius sp. 208BN25-11 | reverse complement strand
ACTTCAACATTTACATGTCTAACATCTAATTTAAAACCTTCAACGGCTTGTAATACTACGTCTTTGTGTTTTGGGTCTGTGTTAAAAAATGAGAAGCTGTCTTTTACATCTACTTTGTAGAAATCATCTTTTTCTAGTCCTAATAGATCTCGCAAGAAATCTTTTAAGCTCATCCAGTCAAAGTCGTATTTATTACCCACATTCAAGAAATAACGCACACTATCGGTGTCGTCTCTATACTCTCTTTCGCTT
>NZ_JBYVJY010000089.1:0-255 GCF_058147145.1 Patiriisocius sp. 208BN25-11 | reverse complement strand
GTGCATTGTATATAATTCTATCAATATTTCTTGCGCTACTATCACAGTATCCAATATACCAAAGAGGTACATTTGGAGCAGGAATACCATAAATATGGTTAGATAAGATCATTCCCTCCCCCGCAGCATTAGCCATTTCTGGTTCATCAGCATTAAAATTATAAGCTAGTAGTTCTGCCTCAGGAGCCATCCCTTCTGCTTGGCCACCTATTTGACTTCCAGTACCTATCATTGTACCAGCAACATGTGTAGCAT
>NZ_JBYVJY010000088.1:0-255 GCF_058147145.1 Patiriisocius sp. 208BN25-11 | reverse complement strand
TTTAGAGCAACGAAACCTGCAAAATTTACGAGAAGCAGAGAAACGTACTATGGTGGCAAATGCGGAGACTAAAAAAGCAACGTCTGGAAAGCAATCATATGAAGACCAAAAAAAGCAAAATTCCTTAACCAATAGATTGAGTAAGATAGAAAGCAATATCAATAAGTTAGAACGCGAGATTAAAGAGTTAGATGTGGAGTTGGCAATTAATTATGACGCTACCATTGCGCAACCTAACTTTTTTGAAAACGATCA
>NZ_JBYVJY010000087.1:0-256 GCF_058147145.1 Patiriisocius sp. 208BN25-11 | reverse complement strand
AGAAGGGGTGTTAAAAGATTTCTTTATAGGGAGAAATGATTTCGAATATTTTAAAAGAGTAGGTAAACAAGGCAATTGGGCAAACAGATTGCGATTAGCATACGCCTCTGAAAGAGATACGCCCTTTGCACCTTTTGCGTTGGACAATCCATTAAATATTCGTGGCGTAGGAAATACCATAGATCGCGGAACAGCGGCAATTGTTTTAAATACAGAATACAGCCATACCTTGCTAGAAAAAGGTTGGTTTGTAATA
>NZ_JBYVJY010000086.1:0-256 GCF_058147145.1 Patiriisocius sp. 208BN25-11 | reverse complement strand
ATGGCTTCAGGTTGCTGCGCAATTGCATTTAGGGAAGTAATCATGGCTAGGACACTAGCAAAAAGGAAACTTTTCATAGTTTTAGGATATTAGTTTAACAGCGTCTTTAGCAAAATAACTTGCAATCATGTGTGCGCATGCTCTTTTAATGCTCAACAATTGTTCCATCATCACGGCATCGTGATCTAGCCATCCTTTCTCTGCTGCTGCATTTAGCATAGCATATTCTCCACTCACTTGATATACTGCTACAGGA
>NZ_JBYVJY010000085.1:0-257 GCF_058147145.1 Patiriisocius sp. 208BN25-11 | reverse complement strand
ACCTAGGCCGTACCTGGTATGAAGATGGAAAGCTAGTAAAAAAGAAAAAGACATTTACAGACGTTATAGAGGCTTCTAAGTATGTTATTACAGAGGGCTATACCTCAAAAGATCACCTGTATGCTAGGGGTGGCTCTGCAGGAGGACTTCTTATGGGTACAGTAGTAAATATGGCACCAGAACTATACAATGGTGTAGTTGCGGCTGTACCATTTGTTGATGTCGTTACAACGATGTTAGATGATACCATTCCATTA
>NZ_JBYVJY010000084.1:0-257 GCF_058147145.1 Patiriisocius sp. 208BN25-11 | reverse complement strand
TACCCACTGTGTTCTGAGTAAAAGACCAAAACTTAAGGCCTCCTTTGAACCAGCATACCCGGGATTCACCATCTGGGTATTGTACATATACTGCGTGTACTGGGGATCTTGTTGTGCCGATACCGTACCTAGAACTGTAAAAAGTACCGCGATAAAAATAATGAGTAATCGGTGTTTCATAATATATGGTTTAATACAGGGAGCACTTACCCTCCCCGTAGTATGCATTAGTAGCCTATCTATTCTATCTGTTTAAA
>NZ_JBYVJY010000083.1:0-257 GCF_058147145.1 Patiriisocius sp. 208BN25-11 | reverse complement strand
TCTAGATTTTCTGCTGGTGCTATGATCCCCGGAATTACTTCTTGTACAGGGGTTCCTCCATGGATTGTAAAACTTACAGGCACATTTGATATAGGATCTATCCCTAAATTACGAACCGTTACCGTTACACTTTCTGGCATTCCTAGTGCACCATCTTCTGGTTGCGAAATGTCAATCACAGCAGCATCTAAAGCAGCATCTGGAGCAATTTGAAATACAGCGACATGATTTGTAAATCTATATTCTGTGATAAACCA
>NZ_JBYVJY010000082.1:0-257 GCF_058147145.1 Patiriisocius sp. 208BN25-11 | reverse complement strand
ACAAATCCGTCACAAGCCGATAAAATTCTTACTCGAAAAATTCAGCAAGCTTCCCAATTAGGAGATATCAAACTTCTCGACCATATCATTTTAACGAAAGATGACTACTATGCATTTGCAGACAATGAAGAACTATAATGAAACTTAATTGCATTTATTCATTACCAAAAGAGATTAAAAAAAGAAAAATCTACAAAAATATGAAGCCGACTCAAACTAGTCAAGGATTTACCGCTACGAGTTCTTCCTTGCCAGTT
>NZ_JBYVJY010000081.1:0-257 GCF_058147145.1 Patiriisocius sp. 208BN25-11 | reverse complement strand
TTATGTACTGGAGATACTACAGGAAGTGCTACGGTAAGTGCAAGTTCAGTGGCAAACCCACAAGCGACTTTTACTTTTACCTGGAACACAGTACCCGCAACGGTACAATCTGGAGTAACCACAAGTACCTTATCAAATATTGGAGCAGGGGTTTACACGGTAAGTGTTACCATAGATGGCACGGTATGTTTACCCGTAGAGCAAAGTGTAACAATTACAGAGCCACAAAACGCATTAAGTGTAAGTGCTACCTCTAC
>NZ_JBYVJY010000080.1:0-261 GCF_058147145.1 Patiriisocius sp. 208BN25-11 | reverse complement strand
ATTCTGCATTTACAACTGTATAATCTGCCCAATCATCAAAACCAGCAATACCTTTGGCATCTAAATTATACACTAATGCAGTACCATCTTTCATTTTATATGTACGTGTTTTTACTTTGTTCTCTTCTTCTGAATTTTCTAATACTTTATTAGTATCTGTATTAGAATTATTACTAACAACCTCTACAACCTCTTCTTTATTTTCTGTAGTTTTCTTTTTTGCATTATCACAAGAAACTAATGTAAAACTAGATATGGTTA
>NZ_JBYVJY010000079.1:0-263 GCF_058147145.1 Patiriisocius sp. 208BN25-11 | reverse complement strand
CACACTATCGCTTTAAACTAAAATGTCCTTTTAGCTCTTTGCGCACTTCTTGTTCAGTGGATTCTACCCTAAACCAGTAATCACTTGATGGTAAGGCATTCCCATTATAGGTCCCATCCCATCCCGGGGTCACCGGACTGATTTGCTTTAACAGCTTTCCATAGCGATCAAATATATAAATATTTGCCGTAGGATCGAACTCGTCGATCCCTATAATATTCCACGTATCGTGATATTCATCATTGTTTGGAGCAAAGTAATCT
>NZ_JBYVJY010000078.1:0-267 GCF_058147145.1 Patiriisocius sp. 208BN25-11 | reverse complement strand
AACATTTCCGAAGCTCTTAATTTACTATGAAGATACAACACCATAATGTGTCGTACTATGGTTTTTTTAATATGCAATAAAGTACTATATTTGCACCGAATTTATGACGAAAAAGATGAGGGGACAGCTAGTCCCCTCTTTTTATAACCACAATTTAATGAGAGAAAAAGTAACCCAATTATTAAACGAAGCGCTGGCAGAACCCACGCATTTGTTTTTCATTGCCATGAAGATGACTCCAGATAATACACTTGCTATTATCATTGA
>NZ_JBYVJY010000077.1:0-267 GCF_058147145.1 Patiriisocius sp. 208BN25-11 | reverse complement strand
AAAGTCAATCATTCCAGAAGCAATATCGTCAGATGCTTCCATTATAAAAGCTAGTGGATGTCTATAGTATGCAGAATCATTTTTCCCAATTCCTTTAACCTTAATTAAGCCTACTTCATTTGCTACAAATTCAAATAGCTTTTTTTGTTCTTGAAAAAAGCCGTATTTGGTTTGGCTTTTTGGTTTTTTTAATTTCTCCATGCCATCAAACGGATTTTTCTATAGATAGGATTCTCTTGTATACTTTTTCAATGTGCCAAGTAAAAA
>NZ_JBYVJY010000076.1:0-268 GCF_058147145.1 Patiriisocius sp. 208BN25-11 | reverse complement strand
ACAAGCGGAGGAGAAGAAGTATATGAAATAAAATTTAGCAAGGGTAGATTACGTAGGGAATTGGATAAAGAAATTGCATCAGAAACCTTGACAAAAAAGATTGAAGCTATTGGTGAGCAAGTGCGCACTATGATTACAGGGAATAGCGATAAAATAAGAGAAGCACAGCGTTTGCAACGAGAAGCAGACAGACTGCGTCGTAACGCCGAGAGAATGCGTAGATAAGCAGACCGTTTACACCGTCAAGAACAAAGAAACACAGAACAAA
>NZ_JBYVJY010000075.1:0-270 GCF_058147145.1 Patiriisocius sp. 208BN25-11 | reverse complement strand
ATAGTATGCTTCATTATGGTTTATTCCATCCTTATGATGAACTAAAACGGTATCTAGCCATTAGAGCTGAAACACTGGGGCTGACTGAAAGCCACACGGTTTCAGACAAAAATCTGGCGATGGCTTTGCTGGCAACGCGTGCGGATTTGCACAGCCCCAGTGATATTCAGCAGCTGCAAGAAGGTTTCCAGTTACTCTCAGAAAATGACCAGCAACGCTGGTTCCGATACAGTCAGAAGCAGTTTGAAATAACCAGAGGCCATTGGTCCA
>NZ_JBYVJY010000074.1:0-270 GCF_058147145.1 Patiriisocius sp. 208BN25-11 | reverse complement strand
CAGCCGCTTACCGGTTAGCGTGTTCATGCCTTGCCCTCATCAGATGTTAAAAAAACATGGCTTTGACCAGCTTTCCAACTCAGGAACAGCTCATCACCACTGTTAATATCCGAGAACTCACTAGTCTGTGGATGAACAACCTGGATCTCAGAACCTGTCTGGCTCTCCCGAATTAACAACCTGTTGTTACCACCATCAAACAAAATATTTTCAACCCGGCCGCTCATCGAGTTATCACTGGCCTGGCTTTGCTCACGACTCAGGTGAATC
>NZ_JBYVJY010000073.1:0-271 GCF_058147145.1 Patiriisocius sp. 208BN25-11 | reverse complement strand
TAATGCCACCAATAATGTAGTTCATATTTACTTTAGGCGGGGTGTTTTGTGAGGTCTCTTTTCGCTTAAAAAACTGAATGTATAACGCGAGCATAATAAAGGTTCCTAACCCAGAAGCGAATACGGCAGCAAACAATTCTGGCGTACCAAACGAAAACCATCCAAAGACAGAAAACGTAACGCTTATATACACCCAATAAGGCAATGGCAAGACATTAAGTAGGGCAATAAAAATACCGCCAAAAAAACGTCTTTTTTTAGATTTGCTTAC
>NZ_JBYVJY010000072.1:0-272 GCF_058147145.1 Patiriisocius sp. 208BN25-11 | reverse complement strand
ACAAGCAGACGATTGTCGATCTGTGTCCGAGCGCGATCCGTTTCATGGACTGGGTCGGCGGCAACAACTCGAAACTGCCCCGTTTCGAAAGCCGGACCCTGCCCGGCTACGCCGCGTGGACCGGTTCGGCGAACTGGGTTGCTTCACCACCTGTTGGCGAGACGACCGGCATCAACCAGTACGCGCTGGCGGCGGCGAGGGGGATGCCGGCCGCTCCGTTGCAGGGCGAAATCGTCACCTGCCGCATCGGTTCGGGAATGGAGCGCGGCGGC
>NZ_JBYVJY010000071.1:0-272 GCF_058147145.1 Patiriisocius sp. 208BN25-11 | reverse complement strand
CCATTTAACTCATCATTGTCATATACATTCGCTCCTGGTACTGATCCACCACTTGCTCCATTTACTGGAGTTGCGCTGTAATTATCATCGACTGCATCGATTACTGGTGCTTCTACTACTACAGTAACTGTAGCAGTATCACAGTTCGTTGGGTTTAATGCCTCACAGATCTGGTACACTACATCATACGTCCCGGCTGGTGTATCCATTGGTACGGTTAACGTTCCATCAGGATTGATTGTGATTCCACTTCCATCATCATCCGTCACAGT
>NZ_JBYVJY010000070.1:0-273 GCF_058147145.1 Patiriisocius sp. 208BN25-11 | reverse complement strand
AGGCCTTACGAAGCTATCCTTTACAAATGTAGTACGGTACGCTTTAGTAGCAAAATGATGGAGTCCTTTTCGAGGAGCATACAGAAGGTACTTTGGGTAGTACCTAGGACCGATGAGGTCTTTGGGCATGTAGCTACATATACATATTGGTTATTAGGTCTTAATCTACTAGGGAATAGATAGGTATGATTCACGCACAGAGGCGAACATATTATAAACCAAATAAACCTAATATAATAGAAAATGGAAATAGAATGATATATGTAGAATTAT
>NZ_JBYVJY010000069.1:0-273 GCF_058147145.1 Patiriisocius sp. 208BN25-11 | reverse complement strand
CATTTGCTGAAATTTTAGAGGACTAAGATACGGGATTTGAACTCGATCCCGATAGCTATAGGGACGAAGTTGAAACGCATTTCCTTAGCCCTAAAAGGTAGCGTTTCTTTAAAATAAAACATATATCGACAATAATGATGCTCCACTCTTAGCGGAAGATATCCAAAGACTAACTACTAAAGAAAAAACCTAAAACCATTAAAATCAAGTTAACACTTCACTAATCTTTTAACATTTCAGAAGTGATGTGTATCTTTAGTAAAAAAAACTATT
>NZ_JBYVJY010000068.1:0-275 GCF_058147145.1 Patiriisocius sp. 208BN25-11 | reverse complement strand
AACTGAAATTTCATTTTGATTGTCTATCAGTAGGAGGTTATCGCCTTCGTTGATTTGCACATACCTGGGAATTGAAAGGGTACTACAAAGATGCTGCCAGTCTGCTACCCCAGAATGTGTGGATAAGGACGACGCTGAAATGTTCCAGGTTGCTTTTGCAAGAATTAAATGCTTGTATGTGATACGGGGTAGAAACACCCGGTCGCTGAGAATTCCCCAGTCCCAGTTCAGATGCGGGTTTGCATTTTGTCTGGCAAGATCACAGAGAAAACGAT
>NZ_JBYVJY010000067.1:0-275 GCF_058147145.1 Patiriisocius sp. 208BN25-11 | reverse complement strand
GCAGAAGAGTAATGCTTATGGAAAGGAAAAAGGAAAACTTAGTGGCAAAGAGTTTGGAAAAGCCAGAGCTGCGGATGCCAAGGCCAAAATCGATAAAAAGGCATCAGAACTGGCAACTCACCAAGATCGCATCAGCAGTGCACGAAAAAGAGTTACCGCTGCTAAAGAAAAGCTTGAAGCTGCGAAGGCGGATAACTCTCTTTCAGATGAAGAAATAAAGAACAAGGAAGAAAAAATTGCACGAGTAGAAGCAAATATTGCAAAATTAGAAGCTA
>NZ_JBYVJY010000066.1:0-276 GCF_058147145.1 Patiriisocius sp. 208BN25-11 | reverse complement strand
TTTCGAGTTTTGAGTTTTGAGTTTTGAGTTTTGAGTTTTGAGTTTTGAGTGAAACTTAAAAATTATTGTAACACCTAAACACATAAACCCCTAAACTTATAAACTACTGCTAGACTCCTAAACACATAAGCTCACAAACTATTCAAGCCATATCGTAAAATCCTTTACACGCTCTCTTGCTACAATGACTTCTTGGTCTTTATAGCTATTGAGTTTTAACTGTAAATGTGAATTGGTTTAGGAGATAATGTCTTTAATGTCATTGATGTTCACGTA
>NZ_JBYVJY010000065.1:0-277 GCF_058147145.1 Patiriisocius sp. 208BN25-11 | reverse complement strand
GCTGTCATATGTTTTAAAACAAAAAATCCCCAAGAGGGGATTTAATGTGAGCCCGATAGGATTCGAACCTATGACCGCCTCCTTAGAAGGGAGGTGCTCTATCCAGCTGAGCTACGAGCCCTAAATTTTATTCTTGTTTAATGAGTTGAATAAAAAACTCAATATTTTTAGCTTTATGACCGTCCCGCTTGAGAGCGGGATGCTCTATCCAGCTGAGCTACGAGCCCTAAATTTTATTCTTGTTTAATGAGTTGAATAAAAAACTCAATATTTTTAG
>NZ_JBYVJY010000064.1:0-283 GCF_058147145.1 Patiriisocius sp. 208BN25-11 | reverse complement strand
AAGAAAACAGCGCCATGGCTTTCTTCCCAGTACTGTATAAAAAAGTAACCAAATGGATTAGAGATGGTATTCTCAATGGCGATGTTGAAGACAACCCAAGAATGGAGCTTCTCGATGTACTTTTTGCCAATAGATATCTCGAAGCCGACTACAGCTATAAGCAAGGAAACATAATTACCCAAAGCTGGCAACGTACCTTTGATGCTACTGCAGACAATTCTGTGCTTATTTTGCAACACATCTTACTTGGGATTAATGCGCATATCAATCTTGATCTAGGAAT
>NZ_JBYVJY010000063.1:0-283 GCF_058147145.1 Patiriisocius sp. 208BN25-11 | reverse complement strand
TTCCAGCCTTAGAAGGTAAATTAACAGGAATGGCTTTTAGAGTACCAACGGTTGATGTATCTGTTGTAGATTTAACGATAAGAACAAAGAAGGCTGCGAGTTATGAGGACATAAAAAAATTATTCAAAGAAGCCTCAGAGGGCAGTTATAAAGGAGTTATTGGGTATACAGAAGCTCCTGTGGTGTCTCAGGATTTTGTTAGTGACACACATACGTGTAACTTTGACGCAGGATCTGGAATAGCATTAAATGACCACTTTTTCAAGTTAGTGGCTTGGTATGA
>NZ_JBYVJY010000062.1:0-285 GCF_058147145.1 Patiriisocius sp. 208BN25-11 | reverse complement strand
ACCTTCCCGAAGCGAGTTCGGGACGCTCTAGCCCCTATTTGGCTAAAACTCTATTCAATATGTAATGAACTTTTCATCTACTTAAAGATGAAATTCCCATTTGCATGGAAATATAATGGTGGAGAATATCGGAGTCGAACCGATGACCTCCTGCGTGCAAGGCAGGCGCTCTAGCCAGCTGAGCTAATCCCCCATTATTAGAAATTCAGAATTTAGAATTCAGATTTTCGAACAACGAAGTAATTCCCAACTTCTAAAATTTCCTTTCAATATGTAATGAACGTA
>NZ_JBYVJY010000061.1:0-286 GCF_058147145.1 Patiriisocius sp. 208BN25-11 | reverse complement strand
AACAATTGCATTTTCATTTGCCTCGTGCCATGAATCAAGCGCCTGTTTCACACTCGCTGCATCCCCCACAGTAAACTGCATAATGGTTCCTTCGGCACCTGCTTCGTTTACTTCTTTTAGCTTTTCTTCTGCAGCGGCTTTGTTGCTATTATAATTAAGCAATATATGATAGTCACTATCTATGGCCAATTGCTTGCAAACAGCACGCCCTATTCCTCTAGAACCACCAGTAGCTAATGCGAATTTCATTTTCTCTTTTTTATCTGCCATTTTTTAGTCCTACTTA
>NZ_JBYVJY010000060.1:0-289 GCF_058147145.1 Patiriisocius sp. 208BN25-11 | reverse complement strand
ATCTGTACCGTCGTTGGATCTACAATATCACCATCTACATCATTCCCTAAAACATCTACCACTACTGGCATTCCAGTATCGTTGTTATCACTCGTATCATCTGTAGCTACTGGTACGTAATCTATCGTTACGGTAGCCACATTTGATGGATTACCATCATTATCGTCGATCGTATACATTGCTGGATCCGTTGGATCATCATTAAAGCCTGGGGCTGGAGCGAAACTAATCTCACCAGTTACAGGGTTTACTTCCCAATCTCCTTCTCCTGGTACCGTGTAGCCGATTA
>NZ_JBYVJY010000059.1:0-291 GCF_058147145.1 Patiriisocius sp. 208BN25-11 | reverse complement strand
TTTTTTAATGCCGCCAAAGCTTCTGCTTCTTCTGTTTTCATACTATTGCTTGAATACATAAACCCTGCCACACCAATAACAACAAGCATAGAAGCTGCGATACCTAACCACCATCTATTGGTAGTTTTTGCCTCTGGAGGCAAGTTAATGGTAGTCGTTGAAACTTCTGAAGCCGCAGTGTCGAGCGCCGCAAAAAGGGGTTGATATCTTGTAAATGATGGATCTATGGCATCACTTTTAAAATACCTTTTCAATTGAGCGTCCTCTTGTAAACTTGTCGTTCCTTCAAAA
>NZ_JBYVJY010000058.1:0-304 GCF_058147145.1 Patiriisocius sp. 208BN25-11 | reverse complement strand
GGAAAGCCAGTTATTTTCATTCCGAGTCCGAATGTGGCTGAGGATCATCAAACCAAGAATGCCTTGTCGATACCTCAAAAAAATTCATCCATTTTATTGCGAGAAAAAGATGCACAAGAACATTTCAAAGAAGTGTTGGGGAGTTTGCTAAGTGATAATGCAAAGCAACAAGAGGTGAGTGCTCAAATTTCAGCATTAGCAAAACCAAAGGCTACTAAAGAGATTGTAAATGAAATGGAAAAACTATTAAAAAATAAAGGTGAGACATTGTTCAAGAGATCAAAAAAGATGTTGTCAAAAGGAA
>NZ_JBYVJY010000057.1:0-308 GCF_058147145.1 Patiriisocius sp. 208BN25-11 | reverse complement strand
ATACCAACAACCTATAATATTTGTGATGAATTGCCTAATGACGGTTTTGCGGAATTTGATTTAACAACAAAAGACTTTGAGATTACAGGAGGTAACCCAGATGCTGTAGTTTCATACTACACTACTTTCGCCCAAGCCCAATCGGGTACTTTCCCTATTACACCTGCTACTGCTTTTGTAAATACAGCTATTGGTTTTCAAATTGTATATGCAAGAGTCGATAGTGCTACGGCTACAGATTGTTTTAACATTGTTCCTTTAGAATTACAAGTAAATGACTCCCCCGCCATCACCGATCCCATCAGCGA
>NZ_JBYVJY010000056.1:0-325 GCF_058147145.1 Patiriisocius sp. 208BN25-11 | reverse complement strand
AGCTTAAGTTGTCTACAAAAGACATGAAAGTAAAAGGTGAAGGTTTACCATTTTACTCGGCAGAAGAAGCAGTAATTGCTTACAACGAGAAGATGGTAGATCTAAACGCTCAAATTCAAATTAGAACAAAAGATTTTAATGATGCAGGTGAATTAGTGTACCAAATCATTGAGACTACTTTGGGTAGAGTTATCTTGAACCAAAATGTTCCTGAAGAAGCTGGATACATCGAGGAAGTATTAACTAAGAAATCTCTTAGAGATATTATTGGTGGTATGCGAGCAAAAACAAGCGTACCTAAAACGGCAGCGTTCCTAGATGCAAT
>NZ_JBYVJY010000055.1:0-334 GCF_058147145.1 Patiriisocius sp. 208BN25-11 | reverse complement strand
GGTTGTATCCAGCGTGGCAAAAAGTTTGTTTTCTGCAAATACTTCACTTTTACTAATCGCGTTCATGAGGGTAGACTTCCCAACGTTAGTATAGCCCACAAGCGCCACACGAACTAATTTACCTCTATTGCCTCGTTGCACCTCCATTTGGCGGTCTCTCTTGCTTATTTTCTTTTTGAGTAAGGAAATTCGATCACGAACAATACGTCTAGCGGTTTCAATTTCTGTTTCTCCAGGACCTCGCATTCCAATACCACCACGTTGTCTTTCTATGTGTGTCCACATTCCGGTTAATCTTGGCAGTAGGTACTCATATTGCGCTAATTCTACTTGG
>NZ_JBYVJY010000054.1:0-341 GCF_058147145.1 Patiriisocius sp. 208BN25-11 | reverse complement strand
CAGGTAGTGATTCAAAGCAGTTAGGAACGGAAGTAGACCTGGTATACACATATGTTTTTTCTAAAGATATCAATTTCAAAGCCGGATATAGTCAAATGTTCGCTTCGGAAGGGATGGAAATTATAAAGAACAATATTGATAATAATACCAATAATTGGGGATGGGTTATGGTAACCATAAGCCCCACCCTATTTCAAACAGAATCTAAATCAAATCAACTATAAATTTAATACTATGAAAACAACTTTCAGAAAAAAAATGTACGCCGGAATATGTATTTTGGGCATCCTCATTATGTTCTCATCTTGCGTGAGCAATACAGAAGGAAAGACGTATGATGA
>NZ_JBYVJY010000053.1:0-360 GCF_058147145.1 Patiriisocius sp. 208BN25-11 | reverse complement strand
CCTCGTAAGCATCTACATACTTTGAAAAGAACAATGCCCACGTATCATAATATTTCGGCAATAATTTACCTACAACCCATTCGTTATTATCTTTCATCCATGGCGCTGCAGTCCAAGGTGAAGCAACAATTTTAAAACCATCCTCAGATACTTCCATAGCATCTTTAATCATGGGTATTACATCGTCTTTATCATCTTTAATGGTAAAATGCTCTAACTGCATATCACCTTCAACTGGAGAATAGGAATACTGTGATAAGGAAAAATCACAAGAATTCATATGGGTTCTTGTGAGAGAATAATTAGCCCCTTCTTTTGAGAAAGATGCATTCAAGATAATGTCTCTATTCTTTTTGCTTA
>NZ_JBYVJY010000052.1:0-378 GCF_058147145.1 Patiriisocius sp. 208BN25-11 | reverse complement strand
ATCTCTACACGCAGCTCTAAAGTCGTCTCACTCTCACAATCATTGTTCGTATCACGTACCGTAATATAAATCGTTTGAGGGTTTACCGTATTGGTAAAGGCTATTGGATTGACAATAGCACTGGTCATTGCCATATCGGTAAAGTACGTCACCACGTAAGGACCTCCTGTGAGACCTTGTAATATATCGGGCTCTGCATCGGTTAAATTAAACAAGGCAATACCATCTCCATCGGTATCACAGACAATCAAAGGCTGAGGATCTGTAATCTGTGGACGCTCCTCTACTAATAGATGAAGTGTCGTGGTGTTATAACAGCCTGTTGCTACATCTTGTAAACGAACATAAATAATCTGATCAAAAGGAACTTCATTATCA
>NZ_JBYVJY010000051.1:0-380 GCF_058147145.1 Patiriisocius sp. 208BN25-11 | reverse complement strand
ATGAAAAGTTCATTACATATTGAATAGAGTTTTAGCCAAATAGGGGCTAGAGCGTCCCGAACTCGCTTCGGGAAGGTCATCGGTTCGACTCCGATATTCTCCACCATTATATTTCCATGCAAATGGGAATCTCATCTTTAAATAGATGAAAAGTTCATTACATATTGAAATAGAGTTTTAGCCAAATAGGGGCTAGAGCGTCCCGAACTTGCTTCGGGAAGGTTACCGAAGTAAATTCGGTACAAGCTAATCGGTTCGACTCCGATATTCTCCACAATTCTTTAGATATAGGGATTGAGAGGAAACAAAACAACCAAGGATACTACACAGTAAATTAGTTTTTGTTTTCATTGATTTTATATTGTTTGAGAGAAAAACGT
>NZ_JBYVJY010000050.1:0-393 GCF_058147145.1 Patiriisocius sp. 208BN25-11 | reverse complement strand
AGTAACTTAGTGAACGAAAAACGCATCGGAAAGCTTTACAAAACCGTTGCTTTCCATTGTTCCGAAAAGTGCGAGTTTGAAAAAAATTATATCTGAAAATATTAATTACCAATCTGGTGAATCACTCGCGGAATTTTCTGAATAAAGGTCGTTTCTGAAAACCAGTAAGCGAATCAAATCAATTTAAAACTCGATAATTCTGACTGAATTTCTGAATCAATTTTAATGAAAATTCGTCCATCGGATAACTCCGTTTTAATCTGAACGTTTGACCAAAGCTTGTTTGCGGCAAAGTATTGCAGGTCACAACGGAAAAGCAACAAAGTAAAATGTCCAATGCTTCGGATTTTCCTATTCGGAAAATACTTGCATCATTGAAAATTGAGATAAATC
>NZ_JBYVJY010000049.1:0-394 GCF_058147145.1 Patiriisocius sp. 208BN25-11 | reverse complement strand
GAAACATTACCCAATACTTTTGTGTTGGCCGTTTCTGCAATTACAATAGCGATGCTATTAGGTGTTTTTTTAGGAATTATCTCGGTTGTGTTTAAGGACGGATGGATCGATAAAGCAATACAACTTATAAGTACTTTTGGAATGAGCGTCCCCTCTTTTTTTAGCGCGATCATCTTTGCCTGGGTCTTTGGGTTTTTACTCAATGAATATACTAACCTGAATATGACAGGCAGTTTATATGCAGTGGATGATTTTGGAGAAGGGACTTATATTCAATGGAAGAATTTAATTCTTCCGGCAATAGTATTAGGGATTCGTCCCTTAGCAGTGGTAAGTCAATTAATGAGAAACTCTTTGCTTGAAGTTTTAAACCAGGACTACATTCGTACTGCAA
>NZ_JBYVJY010000048.1:0-455 GCF_058147145.1 Patiriisocius sp. 208BN25-11 | reverse complement strand
ACATTGTAGGTGTCTGCTGGAACATTGCTTAGATCTTGTGTCGTAGCTCCGTTGGTCCACATGTACGTGTAAGGAGCCGTTCCTCCTGTTACCGTAACATCTATTGACCCTGTACTATCGCCAAAACATAATATATCTACTTGGGTAGCACTAATTCCTAATCCTTCTGTTGGCTCGGTAATGGTAAAGCTCTCTACAAGTCTACATCCATTGGCATCAGTAATCGTTACATCATAGGTTCCTGCTACTAATCCTGAAATATCTTGTGTCGTTGCGCCTGTATTCCATACATACGTGTATGGTGCTGTTCCGCCTGCTACTTCTAAATCAATCGCTCCCGTTGAATCTCCAAAACATCCTACATTGGTAAGAGTATTGGTTTGCGATAACGCTGCTAACGGCTGACTTACCGTTGCACTATTGGTTGTTGTACAGCCATTGCTATCGGTAATGGT
>NZ_JBYVJY010000047.1:0-488 GCF_058147145.1 Patiriisocius sp. 208BN25-11 | reverse complement strand
AAAAAGTTCCGATGCTGGAACGTTTTAGCTAAGTTAGTTTATTTTATCCAAATTTCAGTGATGCAAGTATTTTCCGATTAGGAAAATCCGAAGCATTGGACTTTTTACTTTGTTGCAAATAGTAGCGAAACAGCAGAGTGGGAGACAAGCCGATTTTAATCAGAATTTCATTCCGCGCAACACTACGTAATACAATTCCGCGAAAGTTGCTCAAATCAGTTTAAAATCAGTCAGAATTAGATTCCGCACTATCAAGCTCAATTCCGAAATATTAGATTATTAAATTGCTTTCATAAAATGGAGAATTTTTCGGATTGAAAAATTCCGTGAGCGATTCACCAGATTGGTCAGAAGTAAAGTTTTATTTTATTCAGATAAATTCCGTTTGAGTAAGTTCTGAGCTATTATTTGCAACGGTCTTGTATATGAAAAGTAGCGGATTTTAAAGTACTAACTTTTCAGATTATAACTGACCTTTAATTTATTCA
>NZ_JBYVJY010000046.1:0-595 GCF_058147145.1 Patiriisocius sp. 208BN25-11 | reverse complement strand
AACTCGCACTTTTCGGAACAATGGAAAGCAACGGTTTTGTAAAGCTTTCCGATGCGTTTTTCGTTCACTAAGTTACTTGAAATTTTCCGAATAGGAGTAATGCTTGTTTTTTCATAATAGTAACTGAACTAAGCATTGGAAGGTTTACTTTGTTGGCAACTGGCATTATTTCGTTCTTTTTAACTTGGGTGGATTTTGACGTGTATCAAACACATCAGCAATTTTTATGAATCCGTTTTCGATATCTACTGAATAAATCAGTTTGTAGTTTTTGAAAATTAAATATCTGTATTTAATTTCTCTATTTTTCAGCAGTTCTTCTACTTGTCCAATATTTGGAGATTTGATCAACTTATTCGGCTCATTGATAATTCCTTTCAAAAGTTTTTTAGCAATTCTTGGGCTTGCTTCTTTTTCGTAATATGTATAAATTTCGTCAAGTTGAGTTTCAGCGAATTCAGACCAGATAATTTTCGAAATCATTATTCATATTTGGCTAAAAGTTCGGAACTGCTTTTAAATCGATTTTCCATAAAGTCAGATTCTGATCGATCTATTCGGCTGTTTAATTCTTCATGACTCATAGGTTCAATGG
>NZ_JBYVJY010000045.1:0-604 GCF_058147145.1 Patiriisocius sp. 208BN25-11 | reverse complement strand
GTACTTACTATGGTTCCTGCTAGTGGGTCTTGTGTCAATGTTATGGTTGCGCTACAGTTATCACTTGCAGTGGCTAGCCCTGTGTAATCTGGAATTACAAATTCGCAATTGGTATCTGTGCTTACTATTTCATTTTCTGGACAATCAATCATAGGTGGTGTGTCATCAATAACAATTACATTAAAACTACAACTTGCGGTGTTGGTTCCATCAGAAACCAAGAGCTCTACTAGGGTTGTTCCAAAACCAATAATAGTTCCCGCAGCTGGTGTTTGTGTTATTGAGATTACACCACAATTATCTGTAATTGTTGCTAGACTACTATAATCTGGCACTACAAATTCGCAGTTTGCATTGGCACTTTCAGTTTGGTCTACTGGACATACTACTACTGGTGGCGTGCTGTCTGTAACTGTAAGATTGAAAGTACAATCTGTTGTATTGGTACCATCAAATGCAGTCAAGGTAATTGCAGTAATACCAGTACTCACCATTGTACCCGGTGCTGGTACTTGCAGTATTGAAACTGGATTTGCACAGTTGTCTGAAGCCGTTGCTAATGTCGCGTAATCTGGTAGTATAAAAGTGCAGTTTACATCGGCAT
>NZ_JBYVJY010000044.1:0-620 GCF_058147145.1 Patiriisocius sp. 208BN25-11 | reverse complement strand
ACATATATCACTTGCATGTTAGCTACAATATTTTGATACGGACTCGTAATTGGGAAAATGCCATTCTCTGCATCGCTCAAGGTCTCATGGTAGCTTATCACAACACCTGGCTCTCCCCCTATGATCTCTACATCTTTATCTGTCAAGGTAAATTCGGCAAAACCATCATTGTCAACATCACAAACCTCTAAAGGTTCTGGGGTCACTGGAGAAGGAAGCGGGTTTACAATTAAGTCTAAAGTCACACTACCGTCATCTACAATACAACTACTATTCACATCATCGGCGCGTATCCATATCGTCTGTGGGTTTTGAACAACTCCCATGATGATATTCTGATACGCTGTAGGATTTACAATAGCATTGGTATTGGCTTGCATATCGGCAAAGGTCTCAAAGAAAGAAATAGACACCCCAAGGTTACCTCCGGTAATCTCATCGATCTTACTGGTTAAATCAAATACCTCCAGCTCATCATCGGGACCAAGAATATCGGTCTGATCACAAAGCTCTAAAGGCGTTGGATTTACAAGCACTGGTGGAATCTCTACACGCAGCTCTAAAGTCGTCTCACTCTCACAATCATTGTTCGTATCACGTACCGTAATATAAATCGTTTG
>NZ_JBYVJY010000043.1:0-705 GCF_058147145.1 Patiriisocius sp. 208BN25-11 | reverse complement strand
CGTTAAATCTACAACAGATACATCAACCGTTGGTACTCTAAAAGCCATTCCTGTTAATTTACCTTCTAAGGCTGGAATCACTTTGGTCACTGCTACCGCTGCACCTGTGCTTGTGGGTATGATATTATTGACCCCGCTTCTACCCAATCTATAATTTTTTCGTGAGGGTTGGTCTACGGTGGACTGTGTTGCCGTAAGGGCATGAACCGTAGTCATTAATCCTTCAACAATTTCTAAATTGTCGTCTATCACTTTTGCCAAAGGTGCCAAACAGTTGGTCGTACAAGAGGCATTAGACACAATCGTGTCACTAGCTTTTACATCTTGATGATTGACTCCCATTACAAACATAGGAGCTGTTTTTGAAGGTGCAGAAATCACCACCTTCTTTGCTCCCGCTGTAATGTGGGCACTTGCGTTGTCTATGTCTGTAAAAATACCTGTACAATCTAGTACAATCTCCGCTCCTACTGCATCCCATTTTAAATCCTCTGGATTTCTTTCTGCGGAAACTCTAATGGCATGTCCATCTACTACTAAATTTCCTTTTTCTACGGATACTGTACCTGGGTATTTACCATGAACAGAATCATATTCTAAAAGATAGGCTAAATGATCTACAGCTAATAAGTCGTTTATAGCTACTACCTCAATGTTTGGGTTTTTTGAAGCTATTCTGAAGGCGATTCGCCCTATTCGGCCAAA
>NZ_JBYVJY010000042.1:0-759 GCF_058147145.1 Patiriisocius sp. 208BN25-11 | reverse complement strand
GGCTGGAGCGAAACTAATCTCACCAGTTACAGGGTTTACTTCCCAATCTCCTTCTCCTGGTACCGTGTAGCCGATTACATCGCCACTACCATCTGGATCCAATACTACCATCGTCGCTCCTGCTGGAACTTCTAAACTTACACTGCTTAAATCTAATGTACCATCTGGATCACTATCATTATCTGGTGCATCTACTACTACCGTGTCTCCTGGCATACTAGGTACACTCGTATCATCTACTGCAACTGGTGGCTCTGCATCATACATCACTGATACTGTTGCCTGATTTGAAGTATTACCATCATTATCATCGATCGCATACTGTATATCTTGTGGGTCTTGCGTTGATGCTCCTGTACAACTCGCATCTGGAACTCCAGCTGCCGTACAAGGCGTGAACGTAATTACTCCTGTAGTACCATCTACGGTCCATACTCCTACGCCTGGCTCCACTAATGGATCGCCTGGATTCGTCGTACCTACAATCTGTACCGTCGTTAAATCTAAAGTACCGTCTGGATCCATATCGTTTCCAGGTACATTAATCACTACTGGATCACCTGTCATATTATTAACGCTACTGTCATCCATCGCAACTGGTGGCTCTGGTGTAAATCCTACACTAACCGTAGCTGGATCTGTAGTATTTCCTTCATCATCATCAACAGTATACTGAATATCCATAGGATCTTGTGTCGATGGTCCCATACAACTCACATCTGGAACTCCAGCTGCCGTACAAGGCGTGAACGTAATCGC
>NZ_JBYVJY010000041.1:0-850 GCF_058147145.1 Patiriisocius sp. 208BN25-11 | reverse complement strand
GACTCCCCCGCCATCACCGATCCCATCAGCGATTATTTTTTATGTGATTTAGATGGAAATGGCTTGGAGACTTTTGATTTAACGACAAAAGATGCTGAAATTTTAAATATTTTGGTTGATGTTAGTTTAAGCTACCACGAGAGTGAGGCCGATGCGCAAGCTGGGGTTTTACCTATTACACCTGCCAATGGGTATATAAGCAGTAATGCTGTTGTGTGGGTGCGTGCTGTCAACTTTGAGGATGGTGATCCTAGCAATCCACCTTTGTGTGTTACTGTGGGTCAGTTTAATTTAATTTTAGGTCAGGTGCCAGTTTTTAATGCTATCCCAGAGCTCACCGCCTGTGATGATGAAGTAGCCGATGGATTTACCGAGTTTGATTTAAACAGTAACAATGCTGCCATTACTGGAGGCGATTTAACCTTAACGGTTAGTTATCATGCTACCCAGGCCGATGCGGAGAATGGCTTACCTGCCTTACCTGTATTTTATACCAACATGACCAACCCAGAGACTATTTGGGTTCGTGTAGAAGATCCAAGTGGTTGTTATGGTATTTTTATGACCGAACTAGTAGTGATTCCACGTCCTGAGATAGTTGAGCCAGATCCATTGATTTATTGTGATGATGACAATGATGGTTTTGGAACGTTTACCTTGACCGATGCCGATGAGCAGGTACTAGGAGGGAACCCCGCTGGGAACCTTCAGGTGAGCTACCACGTTACTTTGGCCGATGCTATCAACGGTGTATTGCCACTAGCAAGTCCTTATGATAATGAAGTTCCTTTTGATCAGATTATTTATGTTCGTTTACAAGATGTAGCAACAGGCTGTTATAACACCACGA
>NZ_JBYVJY010000040.1:0-886 GCF_058147145.1 Patiriisocius sp. 208BN25-11 | reverse complement strand
AGACTCCTATTTTAATAATAGCGATACTATCATCCTGACAAAGCGGGGTGATCGTTGGATCATCTTCAGTGATTAAACTCTCATCTGAAAGATCACTTACATCGCCGCCATTATAGGTCCCAGTTGCCGTTGCTTGATTGATCACCTCTCCAGCATCGATATCAGCCTGAGTGAAAGCGTAATTTGCTGTGTACACCCAAATCTCATCCAAATCTAATAGCGCATCGCCGTTCAAATCTCCAGAGACAGGTCCTATCACAGGTGTTGGTCCCAGTAGCGGATCTATCACTTCAATAGCACTCAGCGTTACATTTCCTTCATTGGTTACCGTGAAAGTATAGTTAATCACTTCTCCTAGATCGGCGCAGTCATCTCCATCGTTATCATTAAACACGCCCGTCTTTACAATTGCAATCGCAGGGTCTTGACATAAATCAGTTACTGTTGGATCGTCTTCGGTCGTTAAACTCTCATCTGAAATATCTGATACAGGTCCTGTCGGCGCCGTACCATTTACAGTCGCCTGGTTGGTAATGGTTCCTAGATCAATATCATCTTGAGTAATGGTATAGTCTTGAACATATACCCAAGTCTCCGTTACATCTAACTCCATATCACCATCGGTATCTCCTGTTGGAACTGCTGTTAGCAATCCGCCCAGTAGTGGATCGGTTACTGACACATCTGCGATGCTTACATTACCCTCATTGGTCACAGTGAACGTGTACGTCACAGTATCAACATCGGCATCTGCACAATTGTTTCCATTGGTATCATTAATCACTCCCATCTTCACAATCGCAATATCTGCTTCTTGACAAAGCGTCGTTACTGTTGGATCGTCTTCGGTCGTTAAACTCTCATCTGAAATATCTGATACAGGTCC
>NZ_JBYVJY010000039.1:0-976 GCF_058147145.1 Patiriisocius sp. 208BN25-11 | reverse complement strand
AAAAACAGAACTATGAATAAATATCTGACAATATTATTACTCTTTTTTTTAGTTGTTTCCTGCAATAATAATAAAGAAAAAAAGAAAATCCTTTTCATTACTACCAATGTCAATGAAATGAAAAACGAACCAAATGGAACCTACCTAATTGAATTGGCAATTCCCTTTAATAAATTCTCTGAAAAAAACCTTGAAATTGACATAATATCACCGAAAGGAGGAAAAATCCCAATATATCATAGCGGAGATACAACAAGTTTAGTCAAATCTGTTATCAAAAGTGAACTGTTCAAAACTAAAACAGAAAATAGTTTAAAACCAACAGAAATCAATCCAAAGGAGTATTCGGCTGTTATAATTCCTGGCGGATATGGACAATTTTGGGACACTCATAAAAATGTAGACATTCTTCGTGCAATATCGGAAATTTATGATTCAGGTGGAATTATCGGAACAATAGGACACGGAACTGCTACACTTATCGATGTAAAATTAAAATCAGGCGAATATCTAGTAAAAGACAAAATAATGACAAGTTTTCCAACTTGGAATGAAAAAAACATAATGAAACAATCCGACTATGGAAAGTTGTTGCCATACGATATGGAAACTGAATTAAAAAAAAGAGGCGCTGATTTAAAAATATATAATCACGAAAAGAAAACAAATTATGAAATTGTTGATTCTGAAAACAGACTAATAACAGCATCTTTCGCAAATAGTGGAAATTTCATAGCAGATGAAGTTCTGAAACTGATTAATAAAACAGAATAAAAACGGCTTACAACAAAGTATAGCGTCCAATGCTTTGTTGATTTACCATTCTGAAAAAACAAGCATCACTCCTATTTGGGAAATTTCAAGTAACTTAGTGAACGCGTTCTAGCATCGGAACGCTATACAAAACCGTTACTTTTCATTTTTACGGAATGAAATAAATCCGAAAATCTGAATGCAGAAAATCATAAATTCGTCT
>NZ_JBYVJY010000038.1:0-989 GCF_058147145.1 Patiriisocius sp. 208BN25-11 | reverse complement strand
TTGATTGTCCGTAAACACTCATAATTGATAATTATTTTGTATTTTAGATTAAAATAATGGATATGAATATATTTAGTTTTTCGGCACATTTCCATAGTGAGGAAGCCTGTAGGAATCACTTTAAGGAAGAACGTGATAAGATTGGGGTTGTTTGTTCAAAATGTTCTCATACTCATCACTATTGGATTAAAAGTAGATGGAGTTACGAGTGTAAAAATTGCCGTAGTCGTACATCACTTCGTAGTGGAACTATAATGCAGAGTTCCAACCTATCTTTTATGATTTGGTATAAGACTATGTTTTTAATGAGTGTTACCAAGAAAGGATTTTCTACAAAGGAAATTCAGAAGCAGCTTGGCTTAAAACGCTATGAGCCTGTTTGGGCAATGGTACACAAATTACGTAAGGCTATGGGCAATAGAGATGCAAGGTACACCTTAGAAGGGATGGTAGAGTTTGACGAAGGGTATTTTACTGTTGAAGCTTCAGAACTTGAGAAAAGTAAAGGCATAAGAGGTAGAGGAGCTGTAGGAAAACAAAATGTAGCTATTTCGGCAGAATCAATTCCGTTAGAAGATTTGAAAACTGGTAAAAAATCTAAGCATTGTAGATACTTTAAGGCTACTGTGTTAGAAACACACAGAAAAGAAGAAGTAGCACAAGAACTCAAACAAACCCTTGAAGAATCTACCATTGTATTTAGCGACCAAAGTACTTCTTACATAGATATTGCCGATTATGTGGAGTTACATATAACAGAAAAATCTGACAAGAATACCACAAAACAAACCTTGCAATGGGTACATATAACTATCAGTAATGCCAAACGAACATTACTAGGTAATTATCATAAAATAAAGGGGAAATACCTTCAATTATACCTAAATGAGTTTATTTATAAACTTAATAGAAGATATTTTGGAGAGCGTTTGTTCGATAGAATAGTAATAGCAGGCATTACAGGATTATGATAAATTACGGACAATCAA
>NZ_JBYVJY010000037.1:0-1047 GCF_058147145.1 Patiriisocius sp. 208BN25-11 | reverse complement strand
TAGATGATTTAAAATTTTCATATAAAACTGGTTCGGAAGTATAGTTTGCAACGGTTTTGTAAAGCTTTCCGATGCGGATTTCGTTCACTAAGTTACTTGAAATTTCCCGAATAGGAGTGATGCTTGTTTTTTCGGAACACTAAAACAATCAAGCATTGGAAGCTTTACTTTGTTGCCTTTTCGTTTTTTTTAATTTCTTATAGTTTTTAATGACCATCTTATTCCAAGTATAGATAATCTGATGGGATAAGCTAATATTAATAATCCGATTATTATTGAGTAAAATAGATTTTTGATATTTATAGAATAGTCAGTATTATTTATCTGCTCTCTGATTTTAATTCTCTTTTTCTTTAATTGTCCTATTTGTTCTAAATCGGTTTTTTTATTTGATGTTGATGGGCTTTTTTTTGGCTTAATGATACTTTCATCGTTTATTGGTGTAAGTTGTTTTTGGTCGAGTAAAGTGTCAAATCGTTTTCCGTATTTGTCCATTAATTCAGTTGCTCTGACTTTTGATCCATTTGGAGTTTCGTAAACGTTATTAAATCCTAAATTATCTTCAAATTCTTCAAAATTCCCTAAATCGAAATCTTTGTTTATCGTATCATATAATATTCTCCTTTTTTCAGACTTATATATTTTTTCAAGATATTCCTCAAAAGTCCCAACATCATATTTTTGGTTGATTTTTTCATATAATTTTCGTAATTCAACATTTGGATTTTTTACAATTCTTTTATAATTCGCATCAAATTCATTTTTCTTTTCTCTAATTTCATTTAAAAGAGATATTTCTTGTTCTTGTAATTTATCAAATGTTTCTTGCTTATGATTTTTCCATAAATGAAGAATTCCATAGGTTATTAGAGAAATAACAATAATGGAAGATAAAATCAATATTTCTTTAGCAATTATCTTTTTTGATTTCTGTTTCATTTAATGTTCTGTTGTTCGTCTAAAATGAATGGCAACGGTTTTGTAAAATGTTCCGATGCTGGAACGTTTTAGCTAAGTTAGTTTATTTTATCCAAATTTCAGTGATGC
>NZ_JBYVJY010000036.1:0-1210 GCF_058147145.1 Patiriisocius sp. 208BN25-11 | reverse complement strand
ACCGTTAGGCACAATTTGAAAAATGAACATTGAAATAATTATAATTCATATTTTTTTAGCAATCCTATTGTTTTTTATAATCAACTGGATTGGAAAACATTCGTATTCTATTGGATATATGCAAATATCAATGTTCTTGAGACGTGAGGAATCACCAGCTTTTAATTTTTTGTTCAGAATTATAAGCCCTATTGTTTACTTATTTTTGATATCGGCAATCCTTTACAAATTGAATCTTGACCGATTCGTTCTTAATATATATTTAGTTTCTGTATACTACCTTTTATTCAGACTAATATTTAATCTATTAACAAATAGAGCTATATTAATGAATTGGTTTAGACAGTCATTATATTGGATAGCAATTCTATCTATTTCTTATTATTCCTATGACAAAATAATTTCAAACAGAATTAATCTTTTACCAGACTTTAAAGATTTCACAAATGAACTCTGGATAATTATCGCAATTTTTCTATTTCATACCCTAAATAATATAAGGACTTCTGATAAATATACAGTCAAAAGAAAAGACAGTTATTTAAAAAACCGATTTAACTTATTTAAGAAAAAATATCATTCAATAATAGAGAAAGAAATTAGTAATGATAAGCTTCAAGCTTTAGTATATGCCATTATAATTTATGAAGACTTCAATAGACCTAAAGTTGCTCGAATAGTTGAAAATATTAGTTTTAGTCTTTCCAAGAAGAAACATTCTCTTGGTGTTATGCAAGTTCAAACGAATGAATTTATAAATGATGAAAAAAGCGTGGAACTTGGTGTTGAAAAAATTAAAAGCAGTTATCATAAAGCGATAAAAAAACTCAATAAAAAAGCCAAAAAGAATCAGAAGAAAAGAAAAGCAGAATCAAAGAAACTATATGCCGAAACAGGTATTGTAATTCCTAAAAGAAAATATGATTATGAATTATCTGACTGGGAAATTGCTCGGAAAATATTGACAGACTATAATAATGACGGAGAATATGCCTATGAAGTTTCTAATCTTCATAATAAAATATTTGAACAATTTGATTTTGACAAATTATCAACACTAAACGGGAAAAATAAAAACAGTGCCTAACAACGTATATAAAAAATAGCGATTTAATCGCTTAATCGAAACAAAATGAATAAATTAAAGGTCAGTTATAATCTGAAAAGTTAGTACTTTAAAATCCGCTACTTTTCATATACAAGACCGTTG
>NZ_JBYVJY010000035.1:0-1303 GCF_058147145.1 Patiriisocius sp. 208BN25-11 | reverse complement strand
AATGTCTTGTCCTGAAATATGGCTACAGGTTAAAATTGATTTTACGCTGTTAATTTATATACCATATTTGGTGTTTTATAGTTTAAAGATAGATGTAATCTTATTTCATTGTATAAATTAATTGCATTTTTTGTTGCTCTCTTAGCGTGTTGTAGGCTATCAAAGGTCTGGTCAAGATAGAACTCGTCTTTTAAAATTCCGTTTACACGTTCTGCCATTGCATTTTCGTAGCAATGATTTTCTTCTGTCATACTAATGCCTATGTTATTTTTCTTTAAGATTTGTGTGTAAACATTGCTACAATACTGTATGCCTCTGTCAGAATGATGAATAAGCTCTTTACTGTTTTTAGCTTGATATATGGCTTTATTTAAGGCCCTCACACAACCTTTAAGTTCTAAGCTATTACTTATGTCATATCCCACGATTTTACGACTGTGCATATCTGTAATGAGCGCTAGATAACAAAATCCTTTAATGGTCCTTATGTAAGTAATATCGCTAACCCATACTTGGTTGGACCTGGTTACTTCGATATTTTTAATAATGTTCTTGTACTTGTAGAACCTGTGCAAAGAGTTAGTAGTTCTAGAGCTGTATTTCTTTCTGAGGGTGAGCATATTGTATTTTTTAAGAATGTTGAATAAGGTATCTCTACCAACTTTAAGATTGGCATTAGAAAACTCTTTTTCTAGAGATTTGGTGAGTTTTCTAACGCCTTCTCTGGGAAGGGATCTGCGTCTGTTTTTAACAATGGATACTACCTTTTTCTCAATTTCAAGACGTTTATCTTCTCTACGTTTGTATTTGTAGTAGGCATCACGTTTAAGTCCAAAACAAGCTGTTATAGTCGTCAGAGATACAAATCCCTTAGATTTTTCCTTGGCCTTTATCAGGGCCTGATACTTAGTTTTTTTTTAAGTTCAAGCACAGATTTATAGCCCAGCTGTTCGGCAGCGACCTCTAGATAAGAATCATCTATCAAGGCATCCATATCCTTTTTCAAAAGAAGTTTTTTAAGCTGTTCAATCTCTTTTTGTAGTTGCTTAATACGAGTTATTTCGTCTTTAGTTTTCACAGTTACTCTGGTGTTCATTAAGTCCTTACGGTTATACTTCTTAATCCACTCATTGATGGTAGAAGGTGCAATACCGTAAGCTTTACCTAATTGATACTTGTTTAGTTTTCCTGCGGTAAGTTCGTCTAAAATTTTGAGTTTAAAAGATTCAGAATACCGTCTAATTACTTTGTCATTTTTGTACATAATGTTTAAAATTATGTAGCCTTTATTCAGGACGAGTCA
>NZ_JBYVJY010000034.1:0-1425 GCF_058147145.1 Patiriisocius sp. 208BN25-11 | reverse complement strand
GTTGGTAATAACTTATCCTGCGCAATGGTTTCTCTTCCTTGAGACTCGCCTGTAAAGACATTCTCAGCATCACTAGAGCCGCCATAGCCATTGGTCTCGAATACCTGAACCCCCCAACGGTTAAATATCTTAACGTTGTTGTCTGGATATTCGCTAATTCCCTGTACTAAGAAGAAGTCATTCTTCCCGTTTCCATCAGGAGATACCGCGTTAAAAATCTCAAACGGTGCCAATACATTTGGTAACAGGGTAATGGTAGGATCATCAGGATCGCCATCTCCGTTGATATCCGTATCAGTTGGATTGTTTGGATCATCTGAAGTATCACTAACCTGGTCACCTCCTCCAGTCTCTCCCGTAGCAGTAGCCTGGTTGATTACCTCTCCTGCATCAATATCGGCCTGAGTAATCGTGTAGACTGCCGTAAAAGTGGTATCATCAACCTCGCCCGGTGCCAACTCGGCAATAGGTCCGCCAGAGATTACAACCCCTGGAAGTGGATCATCAATCGTGATGTTATACAGCGTTACATTTCCTGTATTGGTTACAATAAAGGCGTAACTAATGGTCTCTCCCGGATCGGAAATTAAATTCCCATTCTCATCATTAAACACACCAGTCTTCTCTACAGACATCGAAGCATCCTGACACAATACGCTAATGGTTGGATCGTCCTCAAAATTACTGTTATCATCAGAGAGATCATTCACGACCATGCCCATTGGATCGATTCCTTCAGCAATCGCTTGGTTGCTCACAAAACCGTTATCAACATCATCCTGAGTAACCGTATAGATCGCAAAGAAGGTCTCCGTATCACTATCTCCTGCCAATATCGTTACAGGACCTCCAGATACCCCTACCATAGGATCCGTTACAATCACCTGGGTTAAGGTCGTGTTTCCTAAATTGGTCACCACAAAGTCATATACAATAGTCTCTCCTAAATCAATACATCCATTGCCATTCTCATCCCCAGGAGTACCCGTTTTGATAAGGGCAATCACTGACTCGTTACACAGCATGGTTACCGTTGGATCATCCTCGGTGTACAGACTCTCATCTGACAGATCACTCACCTGAGCCCCCGATGGATTAAATCCAATAGCCTCCGCTTGGTTGGTCACACTTCCTGTATTGATATCTGCCTGAGTAATTAAATAGATAGCCGTAAAGGTCGTGGTATCTTCCTGCCCTGGTAGCAATGTAATAGGTCCTCCCTGTACATTGACCAGCGGATCGTTTACCGTAATGTTTGAAATAGTAGTATTACCATTATTGATCACTCTAAAGCTATAGCTAATGGTCTCTTTTACATCGGCGCAGTTATCACCATCGGCATCATTAAAGACTCCTATTTTAATAATAGCGATACTATCATCCTGACAAAGCGGGGTGATCGTTGGATCATCTTCAGTGATTAAA
>NZ_JBYVJY010000033.1:0-2023 GCF_058147145.1 Patiriisocius sp. 208BN25-11 | reverse complement strand
TCAAAAGTCTCCAAGCCATTTCCATCTAAATCACATAAAAAATAATCGCTGATGGGATCGGTGATGGCGGGGGAGTCGTCCACAATTAAATCAAGTGGAACAACATCTATACATCCTAAAGCATCAATTTCTAATCTGGCATATACTGTCTGAAAAGATTGAACTGTATTTATAAACATTGTTGGATCTACAATAGGAAAAGCACCTGACTGAGCTTGTGCTTGAGAAACATAATACGTTACAGAAGTACCAGGTTGCCCATTTTGTATTTGTGCGTCTCTAGTTGTAAGATCGAATTCTGCAAAACCATCATTAGGGATCCCATCACAAGACCTTAAATCGTCTGGAACAACAGCAATTGGATTGGGTTGAAATGTTACATCTACTTCACCAGACACAAAACAAATTCCTTGAAAGGCATCTAATCTATAGGTTCCAGAAAGTGTCGGGTTATAAAAAGGACCCGTAGCATTTGGTAAAAAGGTGCCATTAAAAAACCATTGGTAGGTGAATGTATCCCCTAAATCTTGACCAATTGTTACAACATCATTTACACATGGTAATAATTCTGGGCCTAAATTTAATCCTTGTAAAGACAAATCAACAAGTAGCTCAAACTCATTATTATCTTCATTGTTTTCCATTACAATACCAGTTCCTGTACCATCATCATCAACAACCGCCAATAATGTAAAAATCACTGGAGTAGCTCCTCCAGGAGGAAAATTTAAGGTAATTGTACCACTCTCTGAACCACCAATAGGAATAATGGCATTGGTTTGCGCCTGTCCTACAAGTACACCATCTGCATAAAATGCAATAGGCACACCCGCTTCTAAATCTTCTGTACTCTCGGTATTAAAAACGGTATAGTTTACATCAATATCACTATTTTCACATAAAACGCCTAGATCATCTATCACAATAGTAGCATCGGGTATTTCAGAATTTACATTGGTAATCATATTATTTACCATCACAAAATCCTGACTTGAGGTCAATGAAATATCAATATCAACATCACCAGGAGCTACAATACCTACTAGATCGTATGCATCAAAATCCATATTCCAAAGCTCATCAGAACCTGTATATGAATTTGTACCATTAAAAGCATTATCTGCTGGGTTAAGGGGTAAATCTGATATTAATTGACCATTAATAAGTAATGTTTCATTGTTAGCAATTGCCGCATCACCTTCCCAAGCTAAAAAACCTATTTTTGAAAATTGATCACTGGCAACATCAAGTGGCCCTAACGTAATATCAATACTTTCATTATTACCTGAAACAAAGTCTAATCCATCAAAAAGTGATATTTGATTCTGTGTAAGGGTTGGGTCTTCATAAATAACATACATGGCCCAGCCTGCAAAGTTAGTACCATTATTACAAGCTCCCGTTGCTGGCATATCTACCTCCAGCCCAGCAAAAGTGTAGGTTCCATTTCCAGTAGCTTGAACAATATCGGTTACATTTGCATAGGCAGAAAAATAATTTAAGCCAGTTCCTGCTGTTAAATGAAAATCTCTTGTAGCACTAACGAGATTACCATTTAAAGTAACAAAGAAATCTCCTCCTATCGCGTCTGTCCATGGAGAACTCCAGTACAAATGAGCAGAAATAATAGTCTGTGTTGGGGCTAATAATAAATCGGCACTACTCTCAGGAAGAATACTACACGGAGTATTTGCGGCCTCATTAAGGGTATTCCCAACTCCAGTAAAATCAAGCGGACCGTTAAACTGTTCGAACAATGTAATTTGCGACCACATAGATAATGGTATAAAGCAAACAACAAAGAGTAAAAATATTTTTTTCATGCGTAGTCTTTTTCTTTACAAATTACAATTTTTTTATGAATCAAAATAACATGTTAGATTATTAGTAGAAATACAAAAACCCTCCATAACTATGTATAGAGGGGTTTTATAAGTTTATTTCTTCGGAAATATCCTATTTCACACTATCGCTTTAAACTAAAATGTCCTTTTAGCTCTTTGCGCACTTCTTGTTCAGTGTA
>NZ_JBYVJY010000032.1:0-2317 GCF_058147145.1 Patiriisocius sp. 208BN25-11 | reverse complement strand
TAAAATGTCCTTTTAGCTCTTTGCGCACTTCTTGTTCAGTGTATTCTACCCTAAACCAGTAATCACTTGATGGTAAGGCATTCCCATTATAGGTCCCATCCCATCCCGGGGTCAACGGACTGATTTGCTTTAACAGCTTTCCATAGCGATCAAATATATAAATATTTGCCGTAGGATCGAAATCGGCGATCCCTATAATATTCCACGTATCGTGATATCCATCATTGTTTGGAGTAAAGTAATCTGGATAATCCACAACTCCAATATCAAACATGATCTCTCCACAACCATTGGCATCCTTAATCGTGATGGTATGAACCCCAGGACTCACATTCTCAAACAAATTACTCTCCTGGAATGGTCCCCCATCTATCGCATAGATATACGTCCCAAGACCCTCTTGAAGCACCTCTACCGTATGATTCTCTGCAAAGGCTCCATTGATCAAGTTAAAACTCCAACTCACTGGTGCCTGTGACACTGTAACTGTTGTGCTTACACTTGTCGTACATCCACTATCCAATTGCGTGATAGTTACCTCATAGCTTCCACCCACGAGCGCCGTAATACTTGCACCCGTCTCTCCTTCTTGCTCCTGGCCATCAATACTCCACACAAAACTATATAGGCTCGGATCCAATCCTGTATCTATCACTGGAGGAGATACCTCTCCCTCGGCTGCCTCTATTGGATTTCCATTCTCGTCAACACATAACCTAAAGCTCTCTGGTAGTGTTACTATTGGTAACTGCTCTACCTTTAGGATCACCTCTGCAATCTCATAACAATCTGTAGCCAGATTCGTAACTCTCGCATAGATAATCTGTGGGTTGATAATATTGGTATACGTTGCTGGTAAGGCATTTAATCCCTCCATGGCATTCTCTAAAGTCTCATGGAACGTAAGATCGTAATCCATAGGATCTTGACCATTTAAAATCTCATCCAATAAGTCTTGAAGCGTTAAATCAAAACCTGTAAAGCCGTCATTGGGACCTTCTTCATCACAAAGCGTGTATGGCTGTGCTGGAGACGTGGCCATTGCTCCTTCTTTCACCTCTATGTTAAAGAACTGTGCACCGCCTATATAACAGGTAGTGGCTGTATTGGTAATCCCTACATAAATAGGCTGCGGATTGCTTATGTTTTGATACGCTGTAGGGATTGGTATAGGGTTCACACCCGCCAAGGCATCGGCTGGATCTACATAAAAACTAACCACATTATTGACCATATCCTGACCTATCAAAATCTCCTGGGTCTTTGTCGTTAAATCGAAAATAGCAGTACCATCAAATGGAATCTCACAGATTATGTAGTCCTCCAACATCGCACTATCGTCTGGAAGCATGTTCACTGAAATCGTTAACTCCACAATCTCAAAACAAAAGGCGTCTGAACCTGGATTGGTCACACGAATATAAATCGTCTGTGGGTTACTCGTATTGGTATACATCGTTGGATCGGCAATCTCCGTCATAGGATCTCCAGCAATAGCGAGCTCTTCTGTCTCATAGTACAGCAAGTCATACGTCTCACCATCTAATATCTGAGCCTCTCTAATGGTTAAATCAAATACCTCTTCTCCATCTCCATCGGTATCACATAAAGCAATAGGATCTGGTTGTTCTGGTTGTGGGTTTGGTAATACTCGTAAGGTAAGGGTAATACTGGTGTCGATACACAAGGTGTTACCGTCGGTCACTCGCACATAGATCGTCTGCAAGTTCATCGTATTGACATATGCCGTAGCAGGGTTAATAGCATCTACATCAGCCTCGGCATTGGCCAGAGTCTCGTAGTACTGTACGCCCACTCCTGGAGCACCCCCAGTAATGAGTACATCTTGCGTGGTTAAATCAAAGGTCGTAATACCATCAAAAGGCTCCCCTAAATCATCACACATGTTAAAAGCATCGGGCTGCATCACGGTAGGGCCGTCTACAACTTCTATATCGAAGCTACCGATCTTAAAGCATCCACTATCGTTATCCTCTAAACGAATCCATATGGTTTGTAGCGGCGTAATGGTGTTCATAAAAGCACCTGGGTTGGCAATCTCTGGTGTGCCAGCGATGGCTTCTAAATCACTCAGGTAATAACTTAAGGTATAATCGGCTGGATCTTGAGTTCCGAAAATATCCGCAGCACGCTGGGTTAAATCAAATATCTCAAAACCATCCATATCGGGATCACAGGCGATAATGGGATCAATATCAATAGGAACTATTGGCGTTGGATTCACAATAAGTTCTAACTCCACAACACGCCAGCATCCTGTACCGGTGGCTGGGGGAACATCATCGTAGGTAGCCCG
>NZ_JBYVJY010000031.1:0-2482 GCF_058147145.1 Patiriisocius sp. 208BN25-11 | reverse complement strand
ACGGTATGTTTACCCGTAGAGCAAAGTGTAACAATTACAGAGCCACAAAACGCATTAAGTGTAAGTGCTACCTCTACTGATGAGAGCGGACCAAACACAGGAGATGGAACAGCAACTGCCAATGCCATTGGCGGAACGCCGCCATACAGTTATGTATGGTCACCAGGTGGAGCGACAACACAGACCATCACAGGCTTATCACAAGGAACCTATACAGTAACGGTAACCGATGCCAATGGATGTGTTGCAACGACTACAGTACAAGTAAATCCAGGAACATGTTTAGACTTAGCGGTATTTGCACAGGCCACACCAGTAACGTGTAATGGAGATAGTGATGGAACGGTAACAGCAAATGTTACAGGCGGATCAGCAATCGCAGACATTAGTTACTTATGGAACACGGGAGCAACGACACAGACTATTACGGGTCTTCCAGGAGGAACCTATAGTGTGACTGTAACCGATGGAGTTACGCAGTGTACTGCAACGGCAAGTGCTACGGTGAATGAGCCAAACGAGTTAAGCTCAGGAATAGCAATCAACAATATATTATGTTTTGGAGAAGCAACAGGTTCTTTAGACTTAACAGTAACAGGCGGAACACCAGCCTATAGTTTTGTATGGAGTAATGGAGCAACGACAGAAGACATAGACAATTTAGTAGCAGGAACGTATAGTGTTACCATTACCGATAGCAATGGCTGTACAACAACCAATAGTGCAACGGTAAGTCAGCCGTTAGCAGCGTTATCGCAAACTAATACGATTACCAATGTAGGATGTTTTGGTGAATCAACTGGAGCGATTGATTTAGAAGTTGCTGGTGGAACGCCAGGATATACGTATGCTTGGAATACTGGTGCAACGACACAAGATATTTCAGGACTAGCAGCAGGAACGTATGATGTAACGATTACTGATGCCAATGGATGTACGCTAGAAGCATCATTTACAATCACTGAACCATCTGCTGGTTTAAGTGAGACAAACACAATTACAGATGTAGCGTGTTTTGGTGAATCAACTGGAGCAATTGATTTAGAAGTAGCAGGTGGAACAGCACCATACATGTATGTATGGAGTACAGGCGCAACGACACAAGATGTTTCAGGATTAATAGCAGGAACATATAATGTAACAATAACGGATTCCAATGGATGTACCTTAGAGGCTTCTTTTACAATTTCAGAACCATTAGGTGGCTTAAGTGAAACCAATACGATTACCAATGTAGGATGCTTTGGAGAAATAACTGGTGCTATTGATTTAGAAGTAGCAGGCGGAACTCCAGGATATACGTATGCATGGAGTACAGGTGCATCAACACAAGATATTTCAGGACTAGCAGCAGGAACGTATGAGGTAACAATTACCGATGCTAATAGCTGTATGTTAGAGGCATCATTTATAATTACTGAGCCTACAGCGGGATTAGCACTTCAAATCTCAAATCAATCAAATATTCTTTGTACTGGATTTGGTGCAGTTTCTGTAGAAGTTTCTGGAGGAACGGCTCCTTATAGTTTTAGTCTTAATGGAGGAGTGCCTCAAGCATCTGGAGATTTTACAGATCTATTAGAAGGTACATATACTATTTCGGTTGTAGATGCTAATGGCTGTTCAGAGGATATTTCAGTATTTATTGAAAATGCCTGTATTGCTTTAGTAAAAGAAGGAAATTATAACGGAACAGATGTAAATGGAGATTGTATTAGTACTCCAGGAGATGCTATTAACTATACATTTACTATCACCAATGAAGGTAATGTTCCCCTCGGAAACATTAGCCTTTCCGACCCATTGTTAGAAGCACCAAATCCTGTCGTAGCTATTGCTTTTGGTGGTGGTGACACGAATAATGATGGTATGCTTGATGTAGATGAAACATGGGTATATACTGCAGACTATGCAATTGTAGAAACTGATATCACGAATGGTGGTGTTATTAACCAAGCTACTGTCAATGGACTTGCTCCATCTGGAGCGACTGCAGATGATTTATCGGGAACGGATATTTCTAATGATACTGAGACAACAACGTCAATATGTCAAAATGGTTTCATAGCGATTGTAAAAACGGGATTGATCAATGATAACAACCAAGATGGTTGTGCTGATGCTGAAATTGATACAGTGACCTATACGTTTACAGTAACCAATGAAGGTAACATCCCATTAACAAATGTTGTTGTTACCGATCCACTTATTGACACAACTACATTTACGAGTGGTGACACAGATAATGATGGAGCTTTAGATCCAAATGAAACATGGTTATATGCTGGAGTATATACCATTACGCAAGACAACATCGATCTAGGAACAATCACAAATCAAGCAACGGTAAATGCCGATAGTGCTGGAGGACCTGTAAGTGATCTTTCTGATGAGAGTTTAACGATCGAAGACGATCCAACAGTAACGACGCTTTGTCAAGAAGCAGATATTGCGATTGTGAAGATGGGAGTGATTAATGATA
>NZ_JBYVJY010000030.1:0-3296 GCF_058147145.1 Patiriisocius sp. 208BN25-11 | reverse complement strand
TTCCCAAAAAAAAGCCCCTTAACATGGTATGTTAAAGGACTTCTAAATTTTCTTTGTATTGCTTATTAATTCTGAATAATAAACATCGATCTTCTATTGAGTTGGTGTTCTTCTTCGCTACACTTCACCCCATTAGAACACCCGTTGGTAAGTTGGTACTCTCCATAGCCCTTGGCCGTTAGTCTTGAGGCGTCTATCCCGTTGTCAATAAGCCATTGCTTGGTCGAAGCGGCCCTTCTCCCCGATAGCTTCTCATTGTAGATATCCTTCCCTCTTGAGTCGGTATGCGATTCTATGTGGATAATAAGCTGCGGGTATTGTCGCATCGCCGCCAAGATCTTTGCCAGCTCTATGGCAGCATCGGGACGGATAAAACTCTTGTCAAAATCAAAGTAAATGGGTTGCAGGGTGAGTCTGCATCCTAAATCGTTGGGCGGACAAGGATCCACCGGCGTGAGTTCTATCTTTAAATTAAGCTTCACACTCTCTTTTGGGGTAGTCACCAACTCCTCATTTGGCTCATACCCCTCTTTAGAGGCGCGCACCGTATATTGGCGCTCACAATCCATCTCTGGAAAACTGAATTCAGCTTTCTCATTGGCGATCACTTCGCCTATTTCTTTATTGTCTCTATCTAATAACTTTACCGTAGCTCCAGGAATGATCTCTCCCGTGTTCTTATCTACTACAATTCCCGCAATATCTACCCGACAGCTTGAAAACTGGATCCTGTAAATATCATCATCACTACTACCCTGCTCCCCATCTCTATTTGAGGTTAGATAGCCTAAATTATGCTCCTCGTCTATGATAATCCCAAAATCATCCTGATTACTATTGGCAGGAATACCAATGTTCTTGATCTCTCCCAAAGTACTCTCGGCGCTAATAGGCGCAGCAAAAATATCAAAGCCTCCCAGTCCTGGTCTTCCATCGGTTGCAAAATACAAATTGCCTCCACTACTTATAAATGGAAAGGATTCTCTAGCCTCGGTGTTGATCTCTCTACCCAGGTTCATCGGAGCCCCATAGGTATTATCTCCTAAAATTTCCACATACCATAAATCACTCATCCCAAAAGTGCCCGGCATGTCGCTAGCAAAATACAAACGCTTCTCGTCCAAACTAAGGGCGGGATGGGCTGTAGAATATTCATTGCTGTTAAAAGGGAGTTCTTGTACATCGCCCCAAAGTCCATCATCTGCTCTGGTAGCCGTGTATAATTTTAATCGTACCGTCTTTTCTTTGTCCTTACCTGCGCGCTTGCCTTTCTTTACATTGTTTCTAGTAAAGTACATTGTCTTTCCATCTTTGGTAAACACCGCAGAAGACTCATGATACAGGGTATTAATAGCATCACCTAAGGGTCTTTTGTTGGTGAGTTTACCTATGCTGTCTTTATCGGCTACAAACAAATCTAAATAGGCTTGATCGGTCCACTCATACACTCTGTCTCCAGTGCTCCCTTCGGCAGAGGCAAACACAATCTTATCTCCGTAATAGGCAGATCCAAAATCGGAAGTTCCAGAGCTCACATCGGTTTTCGCCAGCTCGTAGTTTTTAGATAAAAAGGCAATTACACTTAGGTAATCTTTGTTCTTCTCATAGTTCTCGGCAATAATATTATCACCCGTCATATCAATATAGGTCTCCATGAGCTTGTCTGATTCCTCATACTTCCCCATGGTCTTTAGACTCTGAGCCCCTCTTAGGTAATACGAAGCCTCCGTCTGAGACGGAAACTGATCTACCAGTTTTACATACCATTTGGCAGCATTATCGTAATCACTATTCCAATAATAGGTATCTCCTAATTTCTTGTAAATCTCGGCAGAGGCATAACCGTCTTCCACCACCTTTAGGTAGATATCTCGCGCATCGATATACGCAAAACGATCAAACTCCTTTTCTGCCTTTTTTAATTGTTTCTTTTGAGAGTAGCCCACGCTAATGCTTAAAAACATCAGTACTATGGCAAGCCCTCTTTGTAGTAAACGAATATCCATAATGCCCCTATTATGTATTGTTAGTTATTTTTTTTGGCTCTTAGCTGTTGGCCATTAGCCTTTAGTTGTTTGTTGTTTGTTTCTTTTTTTGCTTCGGAAATATGAGTAGCTTCTACTATTTCCGAAGAAATATAACACATACTACTACCAACTACCTCCTACTAGCTACCCCCTACCTACTACCTCCTACTTACCTACTCTTAAAAGAATCTAGGTGTTAGTACTCGCTCTGGCTTTTTAAAGACATCAAAACGTAGCATTAGCTCATAAGATCCATCACTGTAGGTCTCTAAATCTGTGGTTTGGTAATCATACCCCAGTCCGATAAACAGCCCGTCATTGACTTGAAATCCTGCCATAGCACTCAGTGCTGCGCTCCATCTATAAGCTAGTCCTACTGTAAATTTATCATTAAACAGTGCATTAAGCGATACATCGGCCTGAAGCGGAGCCCCGCCCACAGCCTTTCCTAAAAAGGCAGGCTTTAGTTTTAAATTCTCATTGATATCAAACACATATCCAGCTATTAGAAAATAATGCAGATTCTCCTCTGGGGTCGTCTCGGCCGTCGCATTCTCCAAACTCGTCTCATCAAAATGATTCGTAGTTAAAAAGTTAGGCACCGATAGCCCAGCATAAAACTTCTGCGTATGGTAGTACAATCCTGCCCCAATCTGTGGCTGGAACTTGTTGTCGATATTGTTCTGAAATCTAGGATCTGTCTGATCAAAGATATTAAGCTTGGTAAAGTCTACATCTAGTAAATGCATCCCTCCCTTAAGTCCGAAAGAAAGCTTCGCATCATCACTGGTATTGATCGTATAGGAATAATCAATCGTAAAGTTGGTCTCCGTAGCTGGACCTAATTGATCCACAACAACACTAAGACCAAGGCCCATGTTCTCGGCCATTCCTATAGGACTATCCACTGTAAAGGTTCCCGTCTGAGGAGCTCCATCCAAGCCTACCCACTGTGTTCTGAGTAAAAGACCAAAACTTAAGGCCTCCTTTGAACCAGCATACCCGGGATTCACAATCTGGGTATTGTACATATACTGCGTGTACTGGGGATCTTGTTGTGCCGATACCGTACCTAGACCTGTAAAAAGTACCGCGATAAAAATAATGAGTAATCGGTGTTTCATAATATATGGTTTAATACAGGGAGCACTTACACTCCCCGTAGTATGCATTAGTAGCCTATCTATTCTATCTGTTTAAATATAAGTAGCCAGCGTAACTATCCTGACCTGGATTATTAGGACCATTAAAGGTAATGATGTAATAATA
>NZ_JBYVJY010000029.1:0-4660 GCF_058147145.1 Patiriisocius sp. 208BN25-11 | reverse complement strand
TCAGAATACCGTCTAATTACTTTGTCATTTTTGTACATAATGTTTAAAATTATGTAGCCTTTATTCAGGACGAGTCAATATTACACACAACGGTTTTGTGTATGAGCAGTAGCGGATTCTTTATGCAACTACTTTTCAGTTTACAATATACTTTATTTATACGACAAAACGGTTCGAGTTTTCACTCAAACCGCTATTGCTTATACACGTTGTTGTGTGCCGTTTTTATCTCAACGGATTAAAATTTTCCGTTACTATTTTTCCATTCTGATTCTGGTGGAATTGGTGAAATTACATCCCAATGTTCAACAATTTGTCCATTATCTAACCTAAACAAATCATAAAATGCTGTGTGTACGCCTTTCCCAAACTTCCCTTCACTCATTGCAAGGACAAAGTTTCCTTCGCCCAATACTTTGTGCAGTTTTGTGTATTCCATTACCAATCCATTTTCAGCAAAATATTTCATAGCTGCACCAAAACCGTCTAAGCCATCCGCTACAGCAGGATTGTGCTGTACATAGTTTTTTGGATTGATATAGGTAGTCAATTTGTCCATTTCGTGACCTAACAAAACTTTCTCAATAAAATCAGTAACTACTTTTTTATTAGCCTCTGTTTTGTCTAAATCTGAAAGTGCTGTTGCTCCATCAAGTTGTGTATGCCCACTTGGATTTGGCTTTTGAACCTCTAATAAATTATCCCAATGCTCTACTATAAGTCCGTTTTCAAATCTAAAAACATCAAAACCAGCTTTTGGTCCGAAAAAATCATATTCGGTATGTGTAAATACATAATCTCCATCTTGAAAAGCTCTAATTACATTTGCTTTAAAGCCCCCTTCTGGTGCGTGTTGCATAACTTCGCCAAAACCAGCTAAACCATCACCAACACTTAAATTATGTTGAATATATTTTTCTGGATTAATGTAAGAAATTGGTGTTTTGTCTCCATTATTAAAACTATTTAATAACGCAACTACTTTGTCTTTGTTTGTCATTTCTGTTTCTTTTAGATAAGTAAGTACTTGAGAACGTGTCATGGCCATAGAAGGTTGGTTCATCATTCCCATAAATTCTTTTGAAGTATCATTATTCATAAATACAGGTAAGTATGCATCTGAATTTTCTTTAGTATCCCAATAGATTAAAACAACTTGCCTTCCTGATTCATCAACTCCCGTTAAACGTTGTACAAAACCTTTTTGAGTAGCTGTTTTACTACCTACTTGCTCATTTATTGAATTGAATGCTGTTTTGTCTATATTATCTTTTAAATTAAAAGACATCATTTCTATGAACTGGCTGTTTTCTGATTTTAAATCTGAATTAATTGTATATCTATTCATTTTCATAGAAGAACCTTCAATCATACTTGCATAATCTGCAACTGAAGTATCTCCCATAAATTTATTCATAGATGCTTCTGCATCCGACATAGTTTTCCAATATACTATTACTGTATAAACGCCATTTTTATCAACACCGCTTTCGCGTCTAATAAAACCAGGTTGTTTGCTAGTAAAATTATCTTCAACTTCTGAATCTAGCTTATTAAATGTTTGAATATTTGCTGTTGTTTTAAGTGAGAAAGTCGTTACTTCTACTATTGTATTTTTCATTTTTTCTTCTTTTTTTGCGCAGCTTACCAAACCGATAATTAAAGTAAGCATTACGATGATTTTTGTGATTCTCATTTTTGTTGGGTTTAATGGTTATAAAAATCTGCTTAAAAACGCTTTTCCGTTATGAATGGATTGTGTGTTATATTCATTTTTTTTATTTAGTACATAACTCGCATAATTTTGCGTGCCAGACATATCCATGTTATCTGCATAGACTAAAGTATCTTTATGAAAACAAGGTTCAAGCATTTTAAAAAGTGGTAAATACAAGTCTTTCCAACCATCTAAAAATAGAAAATCAATTGGTTCGGAATATTCGCTAAGAGTTTCCATAGCATCTCCAGTTTTAACTTTTACGTATTGGCTTAAACCTGCATCTTCAATATTTTGTATTGCAGTTTGTGCTTTACTTTCTATTAATTCTGTGGTAACGACTTTTCCTCCTGTTTTGCGGACAGCATCAGCTAAATAAATAGTAGAAATGCCGAAAGATGTTCCAAATTCAACAACGTTTTTACAGTTACTTTCTATAATTATCTGTCGCATTGCTTCGCCTTGTTCTTTTGAAACAGGTAAATAAGCGTGCTTAAAATCTGCAGGTTGCATAGGCTGAAATATAGATTTTACAACGCCTTTTCCTATGCGCATAAAATCTTTTTTAGCATCATTGTGCAATGCAACTAGTTTGGTTTTAACACTATCTAATTCATTTATGTTAGTATCAGTCATTTTGTATATTTTTTTATTAATGCATAGAAAGATAAAATGTCGTTTCAGTATGTTATTAATTTAAAGTTATTGTAAAACTTTGATCAGGATTGAAGTCGTAACCCTCACCAATTTCAATAACTAAAACGTTGGCAGAATCAATTCTAAGGTTTACGTTGGCATTGCTTGAGGTAAATCCGTTTACATTTTGAGCTTCATCAAAAGTCAAGTAATACCTGTCAAACGTATCAGCTTCTAACACTCTAAATAAATCGCCGTAAGTTGGATCGTCTGCTTCTGCAACAACGTCAAAAGAAATACTGTTTTCATCAATATCAATATCATACAAGTTTAATAGATAAGAAGAAAATTCTGTAGCTGAACCAACATTCGCAGTTGCTGCTAATGAACCAGCAGGTAGCATGAATAAATCTTCGATAGCCAACTCAGCTCCTCCGGTAAATGCAGTTGATTGAAATGTATTAGTTACCGTTACGCTAGATCCTAAAGTGATTGGCTGTGTTACGCTGTCATGCCTATTGTTATCATCGTCACGATCGCAAGACGTAAGTGTAACTGCAGAAAATAATAAAGCAATGAATAAAGAATTTAATTTTAAATGTTTCATAATATATTTTATTGTTTAAATTAATGTTGGTACAAATGTAGAAGCAGATCTACATCATTTAACTATATAAAAAAGACGAAAGACTGTAAAAATGGGAAAGTGTATTTCTTAATCTTAAATTGATTAGATGTAATTTGATTTTGCTGGTTCGAAATACTTCTAAAAATTATGGGCTTAATGAAACTTTAATCTGGTTGTATTAAATAAGGATAGCCAAATTAAAAATTTAACTATCCCGTAGTTTAAATCAAAAAAACTGCTATCAATCAAATATGGAATTGATTTAAACATTCACCAATCAAATTGTTATTCAATTCTCATTTTTTTTAATTGTTCCTCATTAAGAACCGTTTTTAATTCATTTTTCCACTCAGCAATTTTAAGTTTGAATTGTTCTTTACGTTCTTTGCGAGAAGTATTGTCTTTTGCGTTTTTAAGATTTTTACGAACTTCTACTTTTTTTAAATTTATGGCGTAAACTTTTTCTTTTTGTTCTTCACTTAAATCTAATTTTTTAGCCATACGCTCTGTCATGTATTGCACTTTGTCTTCATGAGATTTTTGTGCCCAGAGCAATGATTTGCTTCCAAAAACTGTTGCGAATACTACTAATACTACAATAATTATTTTTTTTCGTTTCATTTGTGTGTTTTTAAATTAATACTGAAACAAAAGTACAGTCACAGCCAAGTTGTTTGGCTATAAAAAAAAGACTAAAGACTGTAAAAAACGGAAAACGTTAGCGATTAGCTCTAAACTGCTCTGGTGTAGATTGGGTTTGTCGCTTAAAATATTTGTAGAAATTAGTGGTTTCTTCAAAACCAGATTGATAAGCTATTTCTTTAATTGACAGTTTGGTATTAATGAGTAATCGCTTGATTTGCTTGGTGCAAATTTCATCTATAAATTCTTTTGCGGATTTATGAACAACACTTTTAGTAATGGTATTTAAGGTTTTTGTGCTTATATTCATTTTAGCTGCAAAATCCTTGACTTTGGTTGTTTGTGTGGCATTATTTTCAACTAAATTTTGAAATTTAATAAATTCTGAGAGATGTTTTTTTTCAAAATTTATACTTTCTTCTTTTGATTTTATTCTGAATAATTTTGTGATTAAAATGTGCAAGGCACTTCTAATTATACTCATCTGAAAGCTGTCAACTATTTCAAAATATTCCTTTTCAATATGATATACTAGCTTTGCAATATCTTTAAAATCAGAATCGTTTAGTTGTAATTTGGGACTACTGAGTTGCTCGTTAAATAACAACATAATCTTTTGTGCTTCCTTCTCTTGTAGGTAACTAACTAAAAAGTCATTGGTAAAAACGAGTAGTTTTCCTTTTAAGTTACTGTCTTTAAAAAACTTATGTATTTGGTCTTTTCTGATGGTAAGTAATGTGCCTTTTGAGCAAGGATAATCTATTAAGTCAATACTGTGAAACCCTTGACCATCTTCAATAAATAAAAGCACATAAAATTCAACTTTATGATTTGCTTCAATGGAATGGTCTAAATTCTTCCGCACATAAAGCTTCTCTAATTTGATAATGTCAAATTCGGCTTTTTCGTTTTGTTGATTGTCGAATTTTATATGTTTTGTTTGTTCGTTCTTCATTTCCTCAAATGTCTTGTCCTGAAATATGGCTACAGGTTAAAATTGATTTTACGCTGTTAATTTATATACCATATTTGGTGTT
>NZ_JBYVJY010000028.1:0-5671 GCF_058147145.1 Patiriisocius sp. 208BN25-11 | reverse complement strand
ATGTCTCCTGCATCTCTTCCCATTACTTCTACTAAAAACAATCTATTATGAGAATTGGCAGTGTCTCTAATTTTATCGATGGCTTCCACTACGGTATTGAGAGCTGTATCATAGCCTATGGTAAAATCGGTGCCATTTATATCATTATCAATAGTACCTGGGAGTCCAACGATGGGAAAATTAAACTCTTCATTAAATACGATGGCTCCTGTAAAGGTCCCGTCGCCACCTATGGCAACAAGAGCATCTATTTCTTCTGCCCTTAAATGCTTATAAGCTTTAGCCCTTCCTTCTTTTGTTCTAAACTCCTTTGATCTAGCAGATTTTAAAAAGGTACCTCCTTTATTAATGATGTTTTTTACAGATCGAGCATCTAAGGGTTTAAAATCTCCTTCTATTAAACCTTGATACCCTCTAAAAACACCAACACAGGCTACATCATGATATACGCAAGAACGAACAACAGCCCGGATAGCTGCATTCATGCCAGGCGCATCACCACCGCTAGTTAAGACTGCTATTTTCTTCATTTTATTTCTTATTTTTTATAAATATATGTAGAAGAATATATAATATGAAAATATTACTCTATGATCCTATTAAATTTCCACCGATAACGTTTTAGTAAACTAGTTAGATACCATTTTTTTAAAACAAATAGAATTATTTCAAAGAAAGAAGCGTGCTAAATTATCTAACACGCTTCTAATGATTATAAAATTAAACGTTTCTATTTTTTAATCAATTTTACTGTTTTTGTCCCTTTTTCACTTTCAATGGTAGCGAAATACATTCCCGAATTTAGTGTAGTAGCATTTATATTAAAATTCTGTTGCTTTGGTGAAGCAGCAAAAACCTGACTTCCAAGTACATCATACAATACAACAGTATTAATAGTACTATTTGCAGATACTGTCCAAGCATCAGAAGTTGGGTTTGGATACACATTAAATTGAGCTGTATTAAAATCATTAGTGCTTAAAGGATCTCTATAGATGTATAAATTATCATAGTAAATTTCGCCTAGGTTAGAAGACATAATAAACTGAACTATATCATTTCTATCTCCATTGTTGATAGTATTAAAATCATCTAAAGGAATATCTAACGAAATCCAAGTACCAGGGTTTGGTGTTGTTAAGAAATTACTATTATCTGCAGAGAACTGTAGTGCATTTGTTTCTGAATCACCACCATTCCAGTTAGATAATTTTACATTAAAGTTCTTATCTAAAGTTTCTCCTTCAATGTAAATATCCATATGAAAGTGCGAAAATGCTGTTGCATCAAATCTTCCAGAGATAAACTCTATTCCTTCACAACCTAGCCCAGAAACTATTCTAGTAGGATTTCCTTCTATTAGAATTTCATCAGTTGTCCCAGGACACCAAGGCGTATCAAAAGAATCTATAGCTATGTCTGTATATGCATCACTATATAATGAAATTACATCTTCGGGAGCTCTTGCTGGTGGTGTAGGAGCAGCTACCATTGGCGGCCCAACTACAATACTAAATGAAACAATATAGGTTTCTGTATCTACTCCATTTGCAGCTACGACATCTACTGTTGCATCACCAGGAATTGCAGGTGCCTGTGTAATTGTTACACTTGTCGCTAAAGGATCAGTAGGTGTTGCTAAAGTAATTTGAGGAACTGTTGTAGTTCCAGAAGGTAATGTAATACTGTATGAAGTAACCGCAGGATCAAAACCAACAACGGTTGTTCCATCTACTTGTAAATCACTTAATGTTGCATCAGAACCAACAATAACCCCTTCTTGTTGTAAATTATCCCAATAGTAGGTCTGATCTGCAGCATCTGTCATATTAAAATTCATAAACACTGTTACAGATTCAAAGGTTAATGCGCCTTCACTACTAAAATCAAATGTAATGGTTTCCCAAGCACTATCTGTTGTAGTTGATACTTCTCGTTCTGCATTGACACCTGTTGTAGCGTTTTCTAATTTTAACAGAACCGGAGTATTTGGTAGCGGTGACCAAACAGTCATTGTAAACATTTTATCTGTCGTGATATCAATTTCTGTATCAAGCGGGAAGTTGGTACCTGCAAAAGCTGCGTTTGCTGGAACGGTATTCTCTACAACGTTTGCTGAAATATTCTCACCCGATACATCTGGATTTGCAATAACTTGTGTTACAGATCCATTAAAATCTCCAAATGATGGAAGCTGACCTCCTTCTAATGTGATAGGCAATTCTATTGGACTTGCCATTGGCTCTATTTGCTCTAAATTATCCCAATAGTAGGTCTGATCTGCAGCATCTGTCATATTAAAATTCATAAACACTGTTACAGATTCAAAGGTTAATGCGCCTTCACTACTAAAATCAAATGTAATGGTTTCCCAAGCACTATCTGTTGTAGTTGATACTTCTCGTTCTGCATTGACACCTGTTGTAGCGTTTTCTAATTTTAACAGAACCGGAGTATTTGGTAGCGGTGACCAAACGGTCATTGTAAACATTTTATCTGTTGTGATATCAATTTCTGTATCAAGCGGGAAGTTGGTACCTGCAAAAGCTGCGTTTGCTGGAACGGTATTCTCTACAACGTTTGCTGAAATATTCTCACCCGATACATCTGGATTTGCAATAACTTGTGTTACAGATCCATTAAAATCTCCAAATGATGGAAGCTGACCTCCTTCTAATGTGATAGGCAATTCTATTGGACTTGCCATTGGCTCTATTTGCTCTAAATTATCCCAATAGTAGGTTTGGTCTGCAGCATTTGTCATATTAAAATTCATAAACACTGTTACAGATTCAAAGGTTAATGCGCCTTCACTACTAAAATCAAATGTGATGGTTTCCCAAGCACTATCTGTTGTAGTTGATACTTCTCGTTCTGCATTGACACCTGTTGTAGCGTTTTCTAATTTTAACAGAACCGGAGTGTTTGGTAGCGGTGACCAAACGGTCATTGTAAACATTTTATCTGTTGTGATATCAATTTCTGTATCAAGCGGGAAGTTGGTACCTGCAAAAGCTGCGTTTGCTGGAACGGTATTCTCTACAACATTTGCTGAAATATTCTCACCCGATACATCTGGATTTGCAATAACTTGTGTTACAGATCCATTAAAATCTCCAAATGATGGAAGTTGACCTCCTTCTAATGTGATTGGGAGTTCTACAGAAGATCCTCCACCTTCTTCTTTCCATAAATACAAATTATCATAATATACATCACCTAGGTCTGATGATATAATGAATTGTACAATATCATTTCTATCTCCATTAACTATACTTGTAAAATCATCTAACGGAATGTCTAATGAAATCCATGTCCCAGGGTTTGGATTTGTTAAAAAGTTACTATTATTTACAGAAAACTCAAGCGCATTAGCTTCCCCGCCGCCGCCATTCCAGTTGGAGAACTTTACATTAAAGCTCTTATCCATGGTATCTGAATCTGTATAAATATCCATGTGGAAGTTTGTCATTTCGGTAGCATCAAATCTTCCTGTAATAAACTCTACACCTTCACATCCTAATCCAGTAACAAATTTAGTTGGATCTCCGTCTACTAATATTTCCGTAGTTGTTCCAGGACACCAAGGGGTATCAAAAGTATCTACTGCTATATCTGCATAAGCGTCACTAAATATAGAGATAACATCCTCCGCATTTCTTGCAGGAGGTACTGGTGCAGCCGTTGGAGGGCCCGAAGTCATTCCTGGCTCTTTGTATAGATATAAATTGTCATAATATACATCTCCTAAGTCTGATGAAATTACAAACTGCGCAATATCATTTCTATCTCCATTTATGATATTCGTAAAATTATCTAATGGAATATCAAGTGAAATCCAAGTCCCAGGGTTCGGGTTTGTTAAAAAGTTCCCATTGGTTACTGCAAATTCTATAGCATTGGCTTCGCCAGCACCACCATTCCAGTTGGAGAACTTTACATTAAAACTCTTATCCATAGTATCTGAATCTGTGTAGATATCCATATGGAAATGCGTCATTTCTGTTGCATCAATACGATCATTTATAAACTCTACACCTTCGCATCCTAGACCTTCAACTAATTTGGTTGGATTTCCTTCTATTAATACTTCGGAAGTAACTCCAGGACACCAAGGGGTATCAAAAGTTTCTACTGCAATGTTTGTATAGGCATCACTAAAGATAGAAGCAACATCTGCAGCATCTCTTGTTGGAGGGGTTGGTGCTGCTGTAGCAGGACCTGTTGTTGAACTACCATCTTTCCATAAGTAAAGGTTGTCATAATATACATCTCCTAGATCTGATGAAATTACAAACTGCGCAATATCATTTCTATCTCCATTGATGATATTCGTAAAATTATCTAATGGAATATCAAGTGAAATCCAAGTCCCAGGGTTCGGGTTTGTTAAAAAGTTCCCATTGGTTACTGCAAATTCTATAGCATTGGCTTCGCCAGCACCACCATTCCAGTTGGAGAACTTTACATTAAAACTCTTATCCATAGTATCTGAATCTGTATAGATATCCATATGGAAATGTGTCATTTCTGTTGCATCAATACGATCATTTATAAACTCTACTCCTTCGCATCCTAGACCTTCAACTAACTTGGTTGGATTTCCTTCTATTAATACTTCGGAAGTAACTCCAGGACACCAAGGGGTATCAAAAGTCTCTACGGCAATGTTTGTATAAGCATCACTAAAGATAGAAGCAACATCTGCAGCATCTCTAGTTGGAGGTGTTGGTGCTGCTGTAGCAGGACCTGTTGTTGACACTGGGTTCTTCCAGAAATATAAGTTATCTAAGTAAATAGCTTGTGTGCCATCTCCGCCGTCAAACTTAAATTGAATGGCGTTCATCAAATCTTCAGTAATACCCGCTATTGGTATATCGATACTTTGCCATGCGCCATCTCCATTTGATTGTCCGAAGGGTATTTCAGCTCCAGAACTAATCACAAATACATTAGGAGCAACGCCACCATCTGTCCATAGATCAAGGTGTAAAAACTCCATCCCAGAAATATCTTGTGTAGCACCAAATTGAATTCCTTGATAGTTGAAATTCGTATACGCCAACACTAAGTTTCCAGAACCAGTATCATATGCAGTATCGGCTGTACCAAATCCAGACTGACCCCAGTTTGGATTTAAATCTGATCCAGCTACATCTGTATATTCGCCACTAAATATTGAAATTACATCTCCAGCATCTCTCGCTGGTGGCGTCATTGGATCTACTGTTGGAGGACCTCCTGCTACAACAGGGTTTTTCCAGAAATATAAGTTATCTAAGTAAATAGCTTGTGTGCCATCTCCGCCGTCAAACTTAAATTGAATGGCGTTCATCAAATCTTCAGTAATACCCGCTATTGGTATATCGATACTTTGCCATGCGCCATCTCCATTTGATTGTCCGAAGGGTATTTCAGCTCCAGAACTAATCACAAATACATTAGGAGCAACGCCACCATCTGTCCATAGATCAAGGTGTAAAAACTCCATCCCAGAAATATCTTGTGTAGCACCAAATTGAATTCCTTGATAGTTGAAATTCGTATACGCCAACACTAAGTTTCCAGAACCAGTATCATATGCAGTATCGGCTGTACCAAATCCAGACTGACCCCAGTTTGGATTTAAATCTGATCCAGCTATATCCGCATATTCTCCACTAAAAATAGA
>NZ_JBYVJY010000027.1:0-6588 GCF_058147145.1 Patiriisocius sp. 208BN25-11 | reverse complement strand
AGTTTAGTTTCTTTGTAAAAGAATTAATCGTTTCCAATTAATCTTATTACGCTGTCAATTTCAATATCTCAATGAACTTATTCTACTTTTGTGCGCTTTGCTAACTCGTGTTTTTGATTCACTCATTATCTTAGCGGCTGCAAATGTACAACTGTTTTTTAAACCTGCAATACTTTTTAAAAATATTTTGATAAAATTTAAAGAACGTTGTTTGCTTGACAATCTTACTGTTATTTCGTTTTGTAAGCGGCTGCAAATATACATCTGTTTTTTTTACCACTCCAAACAAAAACATACTTTTTTTTTGTTTTTTTTGAAACTTTTTACAAGCCCTTGAAATACCACACATTAGCCTAAAAACTTTTTTTGACCCCAGCTATACCTTAATATATGTATGCTTTTTAGGGCATAGAGATTATCATCTTCTTAAACACTTGTAATACACCATTCACAGTACATTTGCATTCACTATCAAGTTTCTAAAAAGAACCCAATAATTTATATTAAAATCTACAAACCACACTTCCACCCTAGCCCGTGTTAAGGATTGAAGCGGCATCCTTTTACAGCTCCTTTTGGGGTGCTGTAAAAGATATAGCTGAAAGCCTGCCGCAATGTAGTATTGAGGTACGAGATACGAAGTTGAGGAACACCCAAAAAAGAACACACAAAACGATAAAATGATACGGTGTATTTTAACAACAATAGTATCTTTGCTTTTTAAATTTTAAAAACTATGATAGCAATTACGTTACCAGACGGAAGTGTAAAGCAATTAGAAGCAGGCGTAACCCCTATGGATGTAGCCATGAGTATAAGTGAAGGACTGGCTAGAAATGTGATTTCGGCAGCCTACAATGGTGAAACCGTAGAAAGCAGCACTCCACTAACCCAAGATGGTAGTTTGGTATTATACACCTGGAGAGACGATGCAGGTAAGAAAGCGTTTTGGCACTCTTCTGCACACATCCTTGCGCAGGCACTGGAACAATTATATCCTGGTATTAAACTAACCATTGGACCTGCCATTGATACTGGTTTTTACTATGATATAGATTTTGGCGATCGTAGTTTTGTAGAGAAAGATCTTGCAGAAGTAGAAAAGAAGATGCTAGAGATTGCACGTGCTAAACATTCGTTCTCTATGCGTTCTGTGACAAAAGACGAAGCACTTGACTTTTATAAAAAACAAGGAAACGAATACAAAGTTGAACTTATTGAGAACCTAGACGACGGAACGATTACTTTTTGTGATCATGATGATTTTACAGATCTATGTAGAGGAGGTCATTTACCGCACACTGGTTTTGTAAAAGCTGTAAAGTTAATGAGTATTGCTGGCGCCTATTGGAGAGGTGATGAAAACAACAAGCAACTTACAAGAATTTACGGTGTTACGTTTCCAAAACAAAAAGAACTTAAAGAATACTTAGCCCTTTTAGAAGAAGCTAAAAAAAGGGATCATAGAAAATTAGGAAAAGAATTAGAGCTTTTTACATTTTCTCAAAAGGTTGGACAGGGATTACCACTTTGGCTACCAAAAGGCGCAGCACTTCGCGAGCGTTTGGAAAACTTTTTGAAAAAAGCGCAAAAGAAAGCTGGTTACGAAATGGTGGTGACACCTCATATCGGAAACAAAGAACTCTATGAAACTTCTGGACACTTTGCCAAATATGGTGAAGATAGTTTCCAGGTGATTAAAACACCTAACGAAGGTGAGGAATTCATGTTAAAACCCATGAACTGCCCACACCACTGTGAAATTTATAATACAAAACCTTTTTCTTATAAAGATTTACCGAAACGTTTTGCCGAGTTTGGGACTGTATACCGATATGAACAAAGTGGAGAACTGCATGGTTTAACACGTGTTCGTGGATTTACGCAAGATGATGCGCATATTTTTTGTACTCCAGACCAATTAGATCAAGAGTTTAAGAATGTAATTGACTTGGTATTATATGTTTTTGGATCTTTAGGATTTGAAAACTTTACAACACAAGTTTCTGTTCGTGATTTAACAAAGCCCGAAAAGTATATTGGTGCTGTTGAAACATGGGAAAAAGCTGAAAATGCAATTTTAAATGCCGTAAAAGACAAAGGTCTTGATTATATTGTAGAAGCAGGAGAAGCAGCTTTCTATGGCCCGAAGTTAGATTTCATGGTAAAAGATGCGTTAGGAAGAAGCTGGCAATTAGGTACCATTCAGGTAGATTACAACCTTCCTGAGCGTTTCGATTTAACCTATAAAGGCAGTGATAATGAGCTACACAGACCCGTGATGATACACCGTGCACCCTTTGGAAGTATGGAGCGTTTTGTTGCTATTTTACTAGAGCATACAGGTGGAAATTTCCCTTTATGGTTAATGCCAGAACAGGTTGCTATACTATCATTAAGTGAAAAATATGAAAAATACGCTCAAAAAGTTTTAAATTTGCTTGAAAATCACGAAATTCGCGCCCTTGTGGACAATAGAAATGAGACTATTGGTAAGAAAATTCGTGAAGCAGAAATGAACAAACTCCCATACATGTTAATTGTTGGGGAGCAAGAAGAGAAAGAAGGCACGATTTCTGTTAGAAGACACAGTGAAGGAGATTTAGGAAGTATGAAGATTGAAGATTTTGCAGCGATGATTAACGCAGCTGTTAAAGAAGAAATAAAAGAATTTAAAGTGGAATAATTCCACATTTATTAAACAGATGTTCCGTTTTATGGAATATCAAAAAATATAAAGCCATAGCAATACGAAGAAAAAGAAGTAGGGGTCCTGCAAGGATCATTAAAGAAGACCAGCACAATATTAACCGTAAGATTCGTGCTGAAGAAGTACGTCTCGTTGGAGATAATGTTGAGATAGGTGTTTATCCTACTCGTAAAGCTTTAGCAATTGCTGAAGAACAAGAGTTAGATCTTGTAGAAATTTCTCCAAATGCAAACCCACCGGTTTGTAAGGTTATGGACTATAAAAAGTTTGTCTACGAGCAAAAGAAACGCGAGAAGGCAATGAAGTCTAAAGCTACGAAAGTAATCATCAAAGAGATTAGGTTTGGTCCTAATACAGATGATCACGATTATGAGTTTAAAAAGAAACACGCAGAGAAGTTCTTGAAAGACGGAGCCAAATTAAAAGCGTATGTATTCTTTAAAGGGCGTTCTATTATCTATAAAGACCAAGGAGAAATTTTATTATTAAAATTAGCTCAAGAATTGGAAGAACTAGGTAAGGTAGAGCAAATGCCTAAATTGGAAGGTAAGCGTATGATTATGTTTATTGCTCCAAAAAAGAAATAGTAGGAATACTATGTAAACTGAAATTTGATCCCTAGGGACTTATTTATATAAACTCTCATCAGGTACGTGTACCTAAAGAGACACAACGAAATAATATAAAAAAGAAGGAATAATGCCGAAACAAAAAACAAAATCTAGTGCAAAGAAGCGTTTTAAGCTGACAGGTACTGGAAAAATCAAAAGAAAGCACGCGTTTAAGAGTCACATCTTAACAAAGAAGTCTAAGAAACGTAAGCTTAAATTAACTCACGATGGTTTGGTTGACAAATCTGACGAGAGTAATGTAAAACAAATGCTTCGAATGAAGTAATTGGTTTTACGGTTAATCAATTTTATAACCCTGGAGTTAGGCCAATTAATTTGAGATTGACAATTGTTGATTTTAGATTTTTAAACTAAAGTATCGAAAGATCGCCTACTACAAAAAACAATTAAATTATGCCAAGATCAGTAAACAGCGTTGCAAAAAGAGCACGTAGAAAAAAAGTATTGAAGCAAGCCAAAGGTTACTTTGGAAGAAGAAAGAACGTTTGGACGGTAGCTAAGAATGCAGTAGACAAAGCAATGTCTTACTCATACAGAGACCGTAGAAACAAAAAGAGAACTTTTAGAGCATTGTGGATCACACGTATTAACGCAGGTGCACGCCAACACGGAATGTCTTACTCTCAGTTTATGGGAGGGATGAAAAAAGCAGGAATTGAATTGAACCGTAAGGTTCTTGCAGATTTAGCGATGAATCATCCAGAAGCTTTTGAAGCGATTGTAAAGAAAGTAAAATAAGACAATTCAATAACCATATTATTTCGTAGTAAAAATCCCGTTCTCTTGAGAGCGGGATTTTTTTGTTTACCCAGTTTTATAAACTAAAAAACTCCATTACAGGTACGTAATGGAGTTTTTAAATAATGTAAGGTAGGCTTACATTTTGTTTATTCTGTCAATCAATGCTCTTCCTTTTGTTTCAAGCTCTTGATTTACTGCTTTAAAATGCTGTTTTGCATTCTCAACATCTCTCTGATTTACTTTTACAATCAACTCATCAAACGCTTTAATTGCATCGTCAATGATAGATTGAGATTCTTTTGTGTCTTTGCTTGGGTTTGTTAATTCCCAAATGTATACAGCTTCAATGATATCTCCCATTACGTAGTTGATATCCTTTTTTAAATCTCTCTTGTTTGCCATAATATGTTCCGCTAGTGCGGTATTTTAATTAGTAATAATACGCTGCAAAGTTACAAACTCTTAGGGAATATACACTTCCAAAAGTGTAGCAGATTTTGTATTAATTTTCAGATTTGCAAGCGTTTTGGGAATCAAAACTGTTTCTCCTGTAGTGATACTAACACTGTGGTCATCCGTTAAAATTTCCGCAGTACCTGCTACACACATGTACACAACAAAACTATCTTTGGTCATCAAATTTCTTGCTACTGTCTCTTCAAGGACCAATTTATTTGTTTCAAAAAAGGGAGTGCTTTTTAATCTAACAGCCTTATTCTTTTCTTCGGAAATGTGAATGCGAGCCTCCACTTCCTTATAATTAATAGCTTCAATGGCTTCTTGGGTATGCAGTTCACGCATATTTCCGTCTAAGCCGGGTCTATCCCAATCGTATATCCTGTAGGTAATATCACTGGTTTGTTGAATTTCGGCTAAAACAACGCCTGCACCTATAGCGTGTACTGTACCAGGAGCAATAAAAAAACTGTCTCCAGGTGCCACCTTTTCTGAAATAAGAATATCGGTAATGCTGTTTGTTTCAAGCGCCTTTTGATAGCTCTCTGGGGTTGTATTGGGTTTAAAACCAACAATAAGCCTCGCATCTGGATCTGTAGCCATGATGTACCACATCTCTGTTTTTCCAAGAGAATTATGGCGTTTACCTGCCAAAGCATCATCTGGATGCAATTGAACCGAAAGATCTTGTGCAGCATCAATAAATTTAAACAGTAATGGAAATTTGTGTCCGTAGGCTTTATAAACTTTTTCGCCTACCAAATCTTCTCGAAACATTTGAATAAGTTCTTGTAAACTTGTGCCTGCTAGTTCTCCATCTGCCACTAATGAAATGGCGTCATTTACACCAGATAATTCCCAACTTTCTCCAATAGCACCCGTAGCATTTTTATGAAACATGGAGTGCAACTTGGCACCTCCCCAGACTTTTTCTTTTAGAATAGGGATGAACTTTAAAGGGTATAATGACGAACGCTTCACGGTATGTTTTTACTATTGTTACTCAATTGGAACCCGTATATACTACAAAATTACGAGGGGTCTCATATAATTTAATTGAAATTTTATAGGTTTCGCCCAATCGCTTTTCAATTCTATTATAGATCTCGATAGCAATATTCTCTACGGTAGGATTTACATCTTTAAAAGCAGCTACCTCTAGATTCAAGTTTTTATGATCGAATGGATTTTCTACTTCTTCTTTGATGATGTCTTTTAATATTTTCAAGTCAATTAAATACCCAGTTTCTGGATCTATAGCACCAGTAATCCCTACCTCAAGGTCATAATTATGACCGTGATAGTTTGGGTTGCTACACTTTCCAAAAACTGCAAGGTTTTTTTCATTTGTCCAGTCTTTTCGATACAACCTATGAGCGGCATTAAAATGTGCTTTTCTATATACTGTTAAACTCATATGCTGATATGGTCATAAAATTTCTGAAATATAATCTTAAACCAGACGGTATACTGATCTGGATTGTGATCAATATCTGTTTTCACGTCTTCTAGTGGCATCCATTTCCATGCTGCTACTTCATCTTCGTTAATTACCGGACAATCGTTATAATTCCCCACCATGATATGATCTAGCTCATGTTCTGTTAAACCGTTATCGAAAGGTGCTTTATAAATAAATGAAGTGGTCTCTTTTAAGGAAGTAATAAAGCCCATCTCTTCTTGTAATCTTCGTGTGCCAGCTTCAATATTAGACTCCCCATCTCGCTGATGACTACAACACGTGTTGGTCCATAGCCCTGGAGAATGGTATTTATGCAATGCGCGTTGTTGTAACATTAATTCGTTAGCATCATTTAACACAAATACAGAAAACGCTCTATGTAAAACGGCCTTTTCATGTGCTTCCATTTTAGGCATAAGCCCTATTTGTTCATCCTTTTCGTTTACTAAAACTACGAGTTCTTCAACCATATAAAATTAAAATACTTTGCTTCAAAATTACGAAAACCCCTTCCCAAAAAAAAGCCCCTTAACATGGTATGTTAAAGGACTTCTAAATTTTCTTTGTATTGCTTATTAATTCTGAAT
>NZ_JBYVJY010000026.1:0-7825 GCF_058147145.1 Patiriisocius sp. 208BN25-11 | reverse complement strand
AATACCGTCTAATTACTTTGTCATTTTTGTACATAATGTTTAAAATTATGTAGCCTTTATTCAGGACGAGTCATAATGTTTGCCAACGTGTTCGTGTATGGTTAGTTGCGTTGGCTAGAACTAAGTTAGCAAAAGAAAACGAACCAGATGAAAATCCGTAGGGTTTTCCGAGTACACACAGACCAAGCAATTGGCTATACACGTTGTTAGCTCTAGTTTTTATATTTCAATTCCTTTAATTTTCCTGTAAAGACTAACAGCATATTTGTCTGTCATTCCAGAAATATAATCAAGGACTTTTAGTACTCTCTCGTATTTCTCATCATCTGATAAACTTTCAATTTCTTTTTCGTTTTCAGGTTGAAATTCGTCAGGCAAAAGACTTCTCATTTTTTTATCTCTTGCAGTTTCTTCTTCTCCACACGAATAGCAGATATTACTTGTTATTGCAAAAGAATTAATCAGATGCTCCATAACTTCAAAACCACTTGCCTCACTTTCCAAAACAGGTGAGTATTGGTAAACAAATTTTCTGACTAATGTACCCATTAAATCTAGGTTTTCTTTTATGGAATCATTTTCAATACAATCAATTAATGCTTTGTCAAATTTTCCAGTCATTATTTTTTCATATTCTTTTTTGAATACATCAAAGCATTGATGAATAATAACGTTAATAACCTTGCTTCGTAAATAAGAAATTTGCTGCTTAAAGTCAGAGAATGAATTTAATTTTTCTAGGGAAAAAGCTTCGTCTAATACAGCTATTTCAATTAAAATTTCTTTTGGTGATTTATTTATTTTGACCGTTTTCTTTTTGTTCTCTTTATTTCTTAATGAGATATTAGAGTACTTTTTATCAAAATCAATTAGCCCAAGTCTACAACCATCCTCAAAGTCAATCATTCCATAAGCAATATCGTCAGATGCTTCCATTAGAAAAGCTAGTGGATGTCTATAGTATGCAGAATCATTTTTCCCAATTCCTTTAACCTTAATTAAGCCTAATTCATTTGCTACAAATTCAAATAGCTTTTTTTGTTCTTGAAAAAAGCCGTATTTGGTTTGGCTTTTTGGTTTTTTTGATTTCTCAATGCCATCAAATGGATTTTTCTCTAGATAGGATTCTCTTGGATATTTTGTAAATGTGCCAAGTAAAGCTAAAGTCGGATTAATACCTCTATCACAGTTTTGAGTAATTATCCTAAAGCCATTCGCATTACCCTCAAAATTCGATAAATCTTTATATCTCTTTATGCTAGTTAAGGCCTTTTCAAGTGGAACTTCATTTTTAATTTGGGTATGCTCATCCTTTTCCTCATCGTAACCATAATTCACGGTGTAATATTTTCCGTTTTCTTCTTTAAAGTCAGGTTTAAAATTGTAATCGTTTTGAATGAAGTAATGTGAAATTGAATCTTCGCCAGAGTGTCCAAAAGGTGGATTTCCAATATCGTGAGCTAAACACGAAGCCGCTATTAAAGCTCCAATGTCCGAATGGCATATATTTAGTTCGTCAATAGTCTTTTTGTCTAGTTCATTGAAAATTAATTCGGCCGCTAATTTCCCAAAAGAACGACCGACAGATGCAACCTCAAGGCTGTGAGTTAATCTTGTATGCACAAAGTCAAATTTTGGAAAGGGAATAACTTGTGTTTTGTCTTGAAGTCTTCTGAAAGGATAACTAAATGTTATCTGGTCAAAATCTTTTTCAAATGGACTTCTTGGGTCGATTAATTGAGATTTTTTTCCTGGAATACCGCATTGGTCAAAGTCAGAAACTCTTTTCTTTGATAATAGATTATTCCAATTCATTCTTTCTGCCATTCGATGTGGTTTTAAATTAGAGCTAACGGTTACGTATAAGAATAGTGCGGTTTTGTGTGCGAGGATTTTCCGAAGGAAAATCAGAAGCTAACAAAAGCGCACTAACTCTTGATTAAGCACTAAACTAAGCATTATTTTTATACAATGTTACCCAACGTTTTTTTTGTCCGCTATTTGGTCAAATAAATTCCAATATTTTTCAAAATACGTATTGTTGATTTCTGAAGTTTTAAAATGTTTTTTGAAATCTTTTAATATCAAGTTGTTGTCAGTCCAATATCCATAATTATTTTTAAACGGCATTTTTAAAATCACTTGTCCATTTTTATTTAATCCGATTTCGCGTTCAGGAATTCCGGTTTCAAAATCCAATTCAACTAGCCAGCTTTCTACTAGGTCAATTTTATTTTCAAAATCAGGATTCGCTTTGGGAATTATAGAGGTCAAAATTCCGACGATTGCACTTTTAAAAGTCCGTTTAACAATTCCGTCTGATTGAGTTTTTTGTTCCGTTTTTGGAGCTTTAAATTGTATGTAAGTAGCTTTTTTCAAATGTTGGGTAACGGTTTTGTAAAATGTTCCGATGCTGGAACGTTTTAGCTAAGTTAGTTTATTTTATCCAAATTTCAGTGATGCAAGTATTTTCCGAATAGGAAAATCCGAAGCATTGGACTTTTTACTTTGTTGCCTTTTCGGTTTTACCCACAAGAGTTTGCCGCAAACTAGCTTTTACATATTTTCAGATACAAGTATTGTTATCCGCTGAACGAATTTTCATAGACTTGAATTCAGAAGCAGAAACTTTAATCTTTTAGAAACTTTGATTTATCTGCGAATTTTTCCGCTCGAAAAATTCCGTTAGCGACTCACCGGCTAGACGAATTTATAATTTTCGGCATTCAGATTTTCGGATAGAAACCATTTCAGGAAAACTGAATGGCAACGGTTAGTATATGAAAAGTAGGCGATTTCGAAGCACTAAACTTTCGGTTAAGCACAAAGTTTGATACGAGCCAAAACCCTTGATTTTACAATTACTTCGCCTATTTTTTATATACATTGTTACCTGGCTGGCTTTTCTTTCCGCAAACTTGCTAGCGTTGGCGTGAAAGCTCTTTTAAATTTGTGAGGCACGAGCAAACTTTAAATGTGCTTGAACTTGCGTTGGCTATTTCCCCAATTCCGAATTCAAACTGTCAATATTCCCTTTATGCTTTAATAAATCCTCTCGGACTTTTTTACAGAAGTCTTCATTAAAATCTAATCCATTTTTTCTGTCTCTGAAATACTGACGCTCGCCATCATCAATTAATTCAGCGTGTGCAAATTTATTCCTAATCAAAATGATTTCTTTTTCATAGTCTGCCATTATAGACTTTATTTCCCCATCACTTAAATTTCTAACTATTGCTCTCCATCTATGAGAAGCACCAATAGTTCTTAAAATTGATTCAATATCTTCAACTTTGTCAATATTTTTATTGAACTCCTCATTCGATTTTATATACTTCTTTTTAATTGTAGCAATAACTTCTTCTGGTGCTTGAGAACCATCTACTATTTTTTGAAGAATATTTTCCATTTCAACATCTAAACTGCTAGTCTCGTGCATAATCATACCACGCATAGCAACTATACTCTGAAACTTCTTAATTGTAAGTTCAATCAAATTTATTGTAGCCCTTAATACTTCATCTCTGTGGTCACCAAGAAGAGTGTTTGTTTCTAGGAAACTTACTCTACTAATCTTATCGGTATCTTTTAAATCAGCCTTTGCCGTATAGAAAAGAATTTCTGTCATTACTGAATAATCTTGACTACGGATTTTTTTAATTACTTCATCACCATTTATGTCATTAAGATGATAATCTGTAAGTATAAGGTCATATGAATTGTCAAGTTTTTCGAAAAATTCATCTGACTTCGAGGTTGTGATAATTTCTGGTCTAAAACCTTGTAGAGACAAATATTCCTCAACTTCTTCTATAATCTCGTCTTCGATAAAGTCTTTGATTTGGTCATCTAACCATAATATTTTGTAATCTAATTTCATTTGATAGTTATTTTAATGGTTGTACCTTCCTTTATCTTTGATTCTATATTTATATCACCTTTTAGGCTATTTTTTACTATGTCATTCACTTGAAATAATCCAATTCCAGAGCCATTAGTAGTTGTAAAACCAAGGTCATATATTTTAACAAGATTCTTTTCAGGAATTCCTTTTCCATCATCTTTAAAAGAAATAACAAGGTTATTCTTTTGCTCCGCAAAATTTATCTTTAAAGAATTTGCTTCAGCTTTTTCTGCGTTAGAAATTATATTATCAATTATTGTCGTGATTTCAAGAGGTCTAAACTCTTTTACAAACTCTTTGTTTTCAAGACCAGAAATTATCATACTCATTTTAGTATCAATAACTTTGTCTTCTAATAAGTAAAGTTCATTAATATAATCCTTAATAAAGTCAACTAAATCCATTTTAACTTCAGAAGCTTTAAGATTAAAATTAGCTTTCGTTACGAAATTTGCAATAGAGTTTATCTTGGATGCTTCTAATGAAATTGTCTTGATGTACTTTTGTGTTTTATCATCAATATTATCTGGACCAAGGTGTTTAATTAAGAGTTTTAAGTTTCTTGACACACGACTTGACGAATGATAGATTTGATGCTGAAGCCCAACTATTCTTTCCTTATCAGTTCCAATCAAAGAACCTTGAAACGCACCTTTTTTCTTTTCTGTTTCAAGATTGGTTTCGAGTTCTTCATTTTTGATAAGCTTGTCAAAAGCTTCTTCTGTTGCTTCTTCAGTTGATTTTTTTAAATCGTCAAGATTTTTTTCAATTTTCGAAATACTATCGACAATAGCATCTTTATCGTAATCATCACTCTCTAATTGTTTTTTAATTTTAGTTAGAGTGTTTTTTGTAGATTTTTCTTGTTTTTTATCAATTAGCTCAAAAATTTCAGGGGAAACTTCAAATGAAATTAACTCTTTGGACTTTGTAAGGTTAATAATCAAATTCTTGATAGCTTCCTTCTGACTATTATTATCTAATTTAATGTAATCTTCATTTGATAATTCATTACCCCAATCGGTAATGTCAATAATATATTTTTCTAATTTTTTGATTGAAGAGTAAAACCAATCTACAAGTTCGAAATACGCTTTAGTTTTAATTAAGCCGTCACCTCTACTTGATGTTTCTTTTAAAGAATCATTAGGCTCGGAAATAGAGATATATCCTAAAACATCTCTTGTTCCTAAATATCTTGCATATCCTTGAGCCTTTCTATTATCCATCTTAAAAGGGTCTTCACCTCTTTCGCCATATGGGTAAATACGCAATCCATTCTTGTATACGAAAACGTGTCCGTATTCAACCGGTTGAGTACCCATTCTTCTTGTAAAAGTTGCTTTAGCAGACTGATTTAAATGATAAATTTGGATATCAACATTATCTAAATGGTCATAGGTTTTTGATTCAATTATTTTGTAAACCAATTTCCCGCCTTCGGTTAGGCTAGTTGTAATTTCTCCATCATTTATAGAGCTTACTATTTTTGTTGTTTTGATTTCTAAAGTTTCAAAAATCAGATTTTGAATTTCACCATTTACGGTGTTTTGATAATCACTTTCCTTTTTATCATTTTCAAGTTCATCAGGAACAATTAATTCAATTGTGAATTCATCTCCCTCAATTTGAGTATTTGGATTGATGAGTTTCGCAAGAGCATCTTTTAAGCTTAAGAATTTTTCCTTATCCCAATCACTTTTGAGATTTGAAATTTCTAAAACTGTTCCGTGTTCTATATCATAATTAGTTTGAGGAATGGTTTCGTGAAGTACACTTATGTTTACAAATTCTTCTTTTAAATTACCTTCGAACTTATCCCATTCAGTAAGTAACGTTTCAACGTTTGGATTCTTCTCATCTTTAACTGTTTCTAGGTATAATTCTCCTCCAAGTCTGTCGCAAGAAAAGCGTCCAATACCTTTTGCTCCAGCATACGCTCTTTTTATCTTGATTTTATCCCGATAATCGTAACTATCTTCTTCTGTTCCTTCTTTTTTCGCAGAGTAAGCAACAAATAGCCATTTATTAATTAAATCATCATAGTTCATTCCTTTGCCATTATCCTTGATTATGATTTTAGCATTGTCGGAATATATATTCTCAAATGTTATTTCAACTTTTGTTGCGTGTGCATCATATGAGTTTTTGACTAACTCGAAAACAGCAATGAAATCGTCACTAATTAAGTCACTTCCTATAATGTTCTTTAATGCAGAACTAATTTTAAATTGTAGTGGTTTTTTCTGCATTAGGAAATAAGCTGTTTTAAAACTAAACCTGCTTGTTCACCAAATAATGGTGGAATTGCATTTCCAATTTGTGAGTATCTCGGAACCTCTTGTGTTCTTCTTTTTCCTCCAGTGGTGTATTTACCCTTAAATTCATAAGTGTCAGGGAAAGATTGAATTCTAGCGTACTCACGAACTGTCATAATTCTAGGTTCGCAGTAGTGAATATAGTCGTCTGGTAATGTTGTAATTGTAGGTGTTGGTTTGTTTGCTTCAAGTATTTTTGTGCTACTTTTTTTAAGTTGGAATCTTTCTCTATATGCAGAGCTGGTAAGGTTTTCATCCAATGCAATCTTAAATCTGGCTTTTATTGTTTCTGTGTGTTTTGCAAATCTATGACTATCAACTCTGCCATTTTTTCTTTTATATTTTCGGACAAATTTTTGATAATTTGATAAGGGTTGTCCATAAACTCCTTCTTTAAATTTAGGCGTTTCAGATTCAATTACTCCGTTAGATTGTAGTAAGTCAGAAATTGCATTTTCTAAAGTAGGATTCAGAGTAAGATTTTTGCTAACTAAAAAAGATTCTTTGTTATTTTGAATTCCATTAAAAAAGCTTTCTTTATTAATAGATGGGTTCTCTTTGATAAAATCATTTTGAATTCCAACTAATATAAATCTTGTTCGTTTTTGAGGAATTCCATATTTGGAAAAATCGATTAACTGTCCTTTTACAGAATACCCCAAATTTTGTAGTTGTTCAACCACATATGTTGAATAAGCTTTACCTTTTTTGTCATTATTTTTGAAACCAAGTGTGAAACCTTTAACATTTTCAAAGAATATCAATTTTGGTTTTACGTAGTCAATGAATTTAATATAGGAATTAATTAAGTCATTTCTAGAGTCATTTTCGATTCTTCTTCCAGCCATTGAAAATCCTTGGCAAGGTGGTCCACCTGCTATCAAATCAATTTTCCCTCTTAACTTAATTAGGTCATTCGAATTATTCTCTAGAATTTCATTTATATCGTGGTGTTTTTGTTCTAACCAATTAGGCCAATCAAAATGCTTTTTCTTTTTGATTAAATTATGTTCAAGAGTTTTAAAAGCATCTTCACTTTTTTCAATTGCAAAAGCACCTTTCCATCCTGCATTATGTAAACCAAGAGAAAGTCCTCCGCAACCCGAGAACAGGTCTATATATGTTTTAGAATTGTTCATTTAAGCACTTTCTTTTGTTGAGTATAATAGTTCTCTAATGTCAATATCTAATGCATTAGCAATATTTAGTAAATTTTCTAAAGATGGTTGTCTAGCATTAGTACACCATTGCGATATAGTAGATTCGTCTTTCTCTAGTTTTTCTGCTAACCATTTGTTTTTTCTTCTGGTTTCTGCAAGTGCGACCTTGATTCTATTTATTTCCACTTTAGCCAATTAATTTGTGTTTTACGCAAATATATTAACTTATTGCTAATAATATTTACATTTCGTAAGTTATTTTCATTCGGGTGGCGGTGGGGAAGGACAAGCTCTTTTTATTTTGTGAGGCACGAGCAAAATGAAATGTGCTTGACCGTGCGGTGGCTCTTTTTTCGGCTTGCAGGTAACGGTTTTGTAAAATGTTCCGATGCTGGAACGTTTTAGCTAAGTTAGTTTATTTTATCCAAATTTCGGTGATGCAA
>NZ_JBYVJY010000025.1:0-7988 GCF_058147145.1 Patiriisocius sp. 208BN25-11 | reverse complement strand
ACAATATCACCATCTACATCATTCCCTAAAACATCTACCACTACTGGCATTCCAGTATCGTTGTTATCACTCGTATCGTCTGTAGCTACTGGTACGTAATCTATCGTTACCATAGCCACATTTGATGGATTACCATCATTATCATCGATCGTATACATTGCTGGATCCGTTGGATCATCATTAAAGCCTGCGGCTGGAGCGAAACTAATCTCACCAGTTACAGGGTTTACTTCCCAATCGCCTTCGCCTGGTACCGTGTAGCCGAGTACATCACCACTACCATCTGGATCCAATACTACCATCGTCGCTCCTGCTGGAACTTCTAAACTTACACTGGTTAAGTCTAAAGTACCATCTGGATCACTATCATTACCTGGTGCGCTTACTACTACTGTGTCTCCTGGTGTACTTGGCGTACTAGTATCATTTACTGCCACTGGCGGTACACTTGGTACCGTTCCTTGATTATCAGGCTCGCTATCTAAATCGTCATTATTTGATGGATCTGGGTCATCCTGATCTGCGGTAACACTTGCTGCATTAGAAAAGTCACCTTCTCCATTTATGGTTGCTGTTACAGTAATAGTAACATCGTTTGCAGGAGTACCAGATGCAATAGAAGCAATTGTACAAGGTAAAGATGTACAACCACCTGATACACCGGTAATGGTTAAATTATTTGGAGTATCTGTTACCTGCACATTAGTTGCAGTATCTGGACCTGCATTGCTCACCGTTAATGTGTAGGTTACTGTATCTCCTACTAGGTATGGACTGCTATCCACCAATACTTTATCTATTGCTACATCTGCCTCTGCAATAGTTAATGTAGCAGATCTTGTTTCTGAAATACACACATTATCATCGTGCGTAATAATTACAAAATATTCTGTTCCACCTAAACCTGTAACATCATTTACGGTTAAGGCATTTGTGGTTTCTCCACTATAGTTAGTATCTGCTGCTGAAATCGCTACGCCTGAAGTAGCAGGATCGCCTATATACCATTGGTAATTGATCCCTGCATCTGCATTGCCAGGAGTACCGTAATCTGGAACACCTGCTGTAAATCCTGTTGAGCTATCTGCGGTAGCATTTACTGTAAACGTCGCTGGACCACCCGTAGTACCTGTCTGGTCTGCTGGTTCTGCCGCTGGAATATTTACTTGTGTTGCAACGGTTTCATCACCACTTGCCCCATCATATCCACCAGTTGCGTTTGCACCTGTTACTTGACCGTTTGCATCATAAGTATATGGTGACTGTCCTAAAATACCATCTCCATCTGGATCATTACCACCAGATTCTAAAACATCATCACAACCATCGTTGTCACTGTCTGTGTCTAAACTATCAATAATACCATCATTATCTGTATCTGCCTTATTCTCCGAACAACCGCTAAAGGATAATCTCATGAAACTATTAAAATTAGGATCATTGATTAAATTCGGATCATCTATAACTCTAAAGGTAATCTGTGAAATAGGTTGCCCAGCTACCAATGGATTAATTGCCATGGATCCTATAGCCTTATCCGGTGTGTTTTGAGTTGTTGGGTCTGAGTCGAGAATTACTCTATTTGAATCTAATGTAAAATCACCAGAACCATTAGATACTGTTTCTGTATGACTACCTGTAAATTGTATTCTAACATTATCTACAAGCGCAACATGTAAGAAAACATTATATAAAGGTTGGTCAAAGTCTACAGTAACATCTATAAAATCATTTGCATCATCATTGTGAATGGTTTCAAATTCAACATGTCTTTTTGGGCTTGTGACATCATCATTAGGTGAAAAGAAAGCTGTCTGAGAGAAAAAACCAGAGGATGGAGATGTCCTCAGTCCAGGTGAAGGTTGAGGATCATTAATATCGCCTAATTGCCCGTTATTCATTTCTACCGCAGTAATTGTAACCCCTATACCATCAACAAACATATCTGTAGCAACAGAAGTAGGGCCAAATGGGTTTGTTACATTTAATGGTGCTGTATAATCCAAGAATGATATACATAAATCATCTTCAACAACATCTAAAATCCCATCATTGTCATCATCTAAATCACATACATTATTAATACCATCTGCATCTGGGTCGTTTGCGGTTACCACACCTGCGGTTGCACCGTCAGTACAAGGGTCTGGTAAAACGGTTAAGGTTGCCGATCTTGTTTCTGAAATACACACATTATCGTCGTGGGTTATGATTACAAAATACTCCGTACCATCTAGGCCTGTAGGGTCATTTACGGTTAAGGCATTTGTGGTTTCACCACTGTAATTTGTATCTGCTGCAGAAATTGCAACACCAGAAGTCGCTGGGTCACCTATGTACCACTGGTAGTTAATACCCGCATCTGCATTGCCAGGAGTACCATAATCCGGAACACCTGCTGTAAATCCTGTTGAGCTATCTGCGGTAGCATTTACTGTAAACGTCGCTGAATCTCCAAAATTTGCGGTTTCATCTGCTGGTTCTGCCGCTGGAATATTTACTTGTGTTGCAACGGTTTCATCACCACTTGCCCCATCATATCCACCAGTTGCGTTTGCACCCGTTACTTGACCGTTTGAATCATAAGTATATGGTGCTTCACCTAAAATACCATCTCCATCTGGGTCGTTACCCCCAGATTCTTCAACGTCGTTACAACCATCGTTGTCACTGTCTGTGTCTAAATAATCTGGTGTACCGTCGTTGTCTGTGTCTAATAGAGTACAAGACGTTGTCATCATAATCTCCGCATTATCCGGAGCTGTAAGATCTACAACAATAGTTTCAACAATTATTTTATCTGCAACTGCCAAAGTAGCAGCATCAAAACGAACACGCATAGCATCATCATTTTGTGGGTTAAATCCAGTAAGAGAAGTAAAAGATATATTATCAGCATTTATAGTAAATGGATTAGGATCACTTGCAGGTGTAGTGCCATCCTGCTCATATGACGTTACTTCCCAATCTGAGGTTGGAAGCCTTACTCCTGCACTATTTTCCACATAAACAACAAAGTCAGTGAATTCAAAATCGCCTAAAAATAAATTTAAATTACCAAAATCTCCTGCATTGATATCGAATTCAATTTCTGTAGTTGCATTGAGATTATTGGCTTGTCGTAAGGAGAATTGTGTATTTCCGTTTAAAACACCTACGGTTCCTGCATCTGCATTGACACTTCCAGAATAGTTAAAACCATCTCCTCTAAATGTTGTTGATCCACCATCACCAGTGCTAGTAACATTATATGACACATTAACAGATTTTCCATCTAAAGTAGTGTTAATGGTCCCAGAAGTAGGGTTTGGATCAGTTATAGCATCGATAGTTGCTTCTGTCCAAGCAAGCTCTTCAGGATCTGGACCACATAATTCAATTGTATCTAAAATTCCATCATTATCATCATCTAAATCGTCTGCATCAAAGACACCGTCCATATCTGAATCAGGTCTGTCATCGGTATCGTCACAGGCATCTGCAATTCCATCGCCATCTATATCTGGACCAAATGTAGTTACATCGCCTGTAGTAGCTTGAGGGCTACCAGGATTGGTAGGCACTCCCACACCATCCACAGCACCTTCGTCATCATCGGCTAAGTTATCGCTAGAGGTTAAATCTCCAGTCATAAAGGTACCCGCCGCTTCTATGGCATCGGGGCAACCATCATTATCACTATCCGTATCAAGACAATCTGGAATTAAATCGCCATCACTGTCATTTATAGAAGTAAAATTAACCAGCGTAATTGCAGAGGTTACGGTACCTGTTTGGCCCGCATTTTTTCCTGCGCGGATAATTATTGTATCCACAGGCCCTGCCAAGGTCAATCTTCCTCTGTTGGAGTCTACATTAGTCCCTCCAAATCCGTCATTTCCTTCCAAGCCACTTCCACTTGCAGTAACTAGAACTGTTCCTGTAGTGGACCCGTCATTAACATCTAAGTTGTCAAAGTTAGCAGCTGTAATGGCAATTGGGTTTCCTTGGAAACTTGCTTCAAACTCAAAGATATCTCCCCCATTTAATCCCGCCACGGTCATTTCAAAGTCTGTTACTCCCGCTAGAAAGTCTAGGGTGATTAACATATGATCATTTGCCGTAGGATCACTTGTGTCAAAATCACCTAACTGTGTTGGTTGAAAATAGAAGTAATCATCAATTGGCGCACCGTCATCTAATATTTGGACTCCATTGTTCCAAACTGGAGTAGCACCACCCGCCACATTGACTAAAGTAGCGGTAAGATTTGCAGTCCCTCCAAAAACTCCGTTCAAGGTTGCCGTAGTACCATCGCCTGTAGGCTGCCCATTGTCTTGCAATTGGAAACCTACGCCTCCTAGACTTCCACCATTTGATGGGAACCCGGGACTATTTAATGCTCCTGAAGGAATTCCTGGACACTCAACCGTGTCTAGAATACCATCATTGTCATCGTCTAAATCTACGTCATCATCAATACCATCTCCATCTGAATCTACCCCTGGTAAGTTTATAGCTATTGCCGGCCCTGTTGGATCTAAAATAATCCCAACCGCTGGCTCAGATACATCGTCTCCTGGAGCATCGTCGATTAGAGTATAGGTAATGGTGTAGATGTCTTCACCGTTTACAGTTTCAATGGCTTCTGTAACACTTACTCGCTCACTCGCATTTACATATTCTCCTACTCCACCCGGTATAGGCGGCCCAAACTTTCTATACGCTTCTGGATTGGCATCAAGCCCATACCAGTAATATTTTATTTGTGCTCCTTCTCCATCACCCGCACATTCTAATGCAAAGCTTATCAGCCCTAAAGGATACTCAAAATCGTCATCTGCCGAAGCGAGATCTGTTTCTTGCACTAGCGTCATTGCCGTTACTTGCTCACAATCACCATTTCCATTATTTGTTATTTCTAGCGTAACATAATCTCCGTTCCCATCTGGGATAGACGTGACATTAGGTTGCTCGCTATCCATCATACCATCACCGTTTCCATCTCCTCCACCTGGGGCTGCATCCTCTATTGAGGCATCTACATTGTCGTTGTCACTACAAGCTGTAGCATCTGAATCATCATAAACAGCCGTACCCGTGATACCTTGCATAATTTCGCTACCACTAACAATAGGAACACCTGTAGTTGGGTTTACAGAACCCTCATCATCATCTGCAAGATTATTTGAGGATGTTAGATCTGCCTGCACAAAAGTTCCATCTGCCTCAACAGCATCTGGACATCCATCATTATCACTATCTACCTCTAAACTATTAGGAATACCATCACCATCTTCGTCTGCATCACAAACTAGTGTATAACTAAGATCTGCTATACCGATACGTTGTGAAGTGCCTCTGGTGTTGTCAATGTTTTCATAATAAAAATCTATACTTACTACTGGCTCATCAAAATTTAAATTTAAAATTCCCCCAGTATCACCCGTTGGAGAATCTGATATACCCTCAAAAGTATTACCCCCATTATACATCATGTTAGCCCCTTGCGATGCTATAATTTCACCAGTACCTACTGCAGCAGGGATAGAAATTATGGAGCCATCTATTCTTTTAGCATCAATACGTAATAAATCTATAAAATTTCCTGTTTGACGATCGATATCTTGCATACTAAATGTAAGATCTTGCACTGCTTCTGAAAAGGTAAAGGTAGTAGTACTCTGCCCTACTTGTCCGGTACCATGCTCTATTTCTAAAATTCGTCCAAATCCAAAACCATCAATAATACTTATCTCATTAATATCGCCATTAGGATCTAAAAGAGAAACCGTAAGTGTTCTTCCATCAATAACGTCTGAGGTTAAAAAATCTGTTCTCGGGTTCGTTGGATTACCCAAAGAGTTTGGTTGTAGGTCAGGCCTATTTGATCCTGTAGGAGTTCCAAAATCTTGGTCCCAATCAAGAGTTCCTACACCAGCCGAAGTACACTGATCTTCAACAGTGTCTGGAATACCATCATTATCATCGTCTAGGTCACAAAGATCTGAGACGTTATCGCCGTCTGCATCTGGATTTCCTGAAGCTGTAGCATCGCATGGGTCTGGTGCTACAAACTCTGTGTAACACACATTTTCCAATATGACCCCGAAAGGATTTGCCCCAGATATGTAATCAAACGTTACATTGATTTCGGTGAATGGATCTGTAGACTCAATAGAAATAGTTCCTCCTGATTGCGGCCCAAAAGAGTCTACATTCAAAGGAGCTGCTATTGTAGCTTGACCGCTATCACAATTTGAAGTTGTAATTGACGTCCCAGAGGCATTATCAGTATAACCTATGGTAACTGTCCCTACAGAATTTGTGCCTGTAACGACAAACTCTTCTTCACCATCATCACCTGCTGGATCTAAGTTTGTATTATTATTTATAAACCCTAACTCTAAATTGACTTGAGTCACTTGATTTGAAAAAGTTAATGTGTAGTCTCTATCTGTAGTTGCTGCCGGAGTTCCAAAACGATATCCTGCACCTGCATCTGTATATCCACCTCCTACAGAAAGACTGTTAATAGTTAAAGGTGTTCCAGATACTGCATATACATCTGCAACTGCTCCTGTACTTGGGGCTATTTGTGCAGTAGTAATTGTTGTATCTGAACAAGTTGTAGCTGCTGGACAAGGAGTTATCGTTACACATCCCCCTATGGTAACGACAACATCTGCAGTACCACCGCCACATAAGCTACCGCTATACGTATAGGTTCCTGCGGCGTCTACAGCAGGATCAAAAACCCCAGTACTACTTGCTAGTGCAGGCGACCATGTCCCTCCTGTATCTGGGCTACCGCCTAAGAAATTAAATAAGTCTGCTGTTGGATCTGTTGTTTCAAAACAAGTAGCTCCATTGGTTCCTGGATCAAAAACACAATTTCCTTGAAAAATCTGAACATTATCTATTACAGGTGAAGCAGTAGCTCCATTTACGGTTAATTCTGTTAAACGTATGGTAATAGCTCCAGCATCTCCACAAATTTCAGTTTGAAGCAAATCTATAAGACCATCACTAGCGGTTGCCTCATCATATATTAATTGTGAAGACTGCAACACACCACCAACAGTACTCGTTATATCCAATTGCAATCCCGTATCTCCAAGTTCACCATCATTAAAAACGTCTACAGAGAAAAAGTATTTGTCTGTGTTATTAAAAGTATTTGCTGGAAATGTAAACTCAACGTATGATCCCGAAGGGGTTTCATTTAAATACAAAACCACATTACCATCTGGCAAATTTACGGCAACGGGAGGTCCTGGATTACCCAAAGCAACACATGGGTTTGTATTGTTTACATACCATACACGACCATTTGTAGTCCAATTACCGGCAATTCCTTGGGTATTGTCAGTTGCAAAATCAGCCACATTGCCTATAAGCCAGGTCTCTATATCTCCAATTTCAAAGTTCAAGCAGTTAGGGCCTAATAAGCCTGCATTTGTAGCATTTTCAAAACTTTCTTGAAAAATAAGCGACCCACAATCTGAGTCGCAACCATCTATCAAGCCATCTCCATCATCATCTAAACCATTACCACATATTTCAGTTTGTGAAAAACTGAAAGACATGACCAAAACACTTAATAAAAATGACAAAAGAAATCGTGACTTAATTGATTTAGACACGAATACATTTTTCAATACGGAAGGAAGCGTAATTTTTCCCATAGGATATAGTTAATTGTTATTTTATAAATTAGTACACAAAATGGTGTACAGTATAAACACTGTAATGTGGGGATAACAATTAGCGCGCTGTGGGATCGAAGTGACGCATCTAAATAAAAAAGGGCTTGTTATAACGTACGCTTGGGATTGAAAGTGACGTACTTCAAAATAATCTTGAGGAGTGTAAAACTTGGGTAAAGTTTATACTAGATATTCTGCAACATAAAATTACATCAAATTTTAATTGATTGTCCGTAATTTATCATAATCCTGTAATGCCTGCTATTACTATTCTATCGAACAAACGCTCTCCAAAATATC
>NZ_JBYVJY010000024.1:0-10479 GCF_058147145.1 Patiriisocius sp. 208BN25-11 | reverse complement strand
TGGATTTGCACAGTTGTCTGAAGCCGTTGCTAATGTCGCGTAATCTGGTAGTATAAAAGTGCAGTTTACATCGGCATTTTCGGTTTGATCTATTGGACAAGTAATCTCTGGTGGAATCTCATCTAACACATCTAAGTTAAACGTACAACTTGTAACATTTGTTCCATCATCTGCAAAAATGGTAATCATTGTGGTTCCCTGACTTACGATAGTTCCGGGTGCTGGGTCTTGCGAAATATTCACCACCGTTGCACAATTATCTTGCGCCATAACAAGTCCAGTATAATCTTGAACCATAAATTCACAAAACTCATTTACACTGCCTAGTTGATCATTCGGACAGGTAAGCATAGGAGCAAGGTTGTCTTGAATGGTAACTACTGCAATACACGTATCTGTATTTCCAGCGTCATCAGTGACAGTTAACGTTACGTTTACTGTTCCTGGTGCTTGTGGTGTTGTAGTAAATGAACCTAAAGGGAATGGTATTGCAGCTGTCGCATTTGAGGTTTCACCATCCAACGCGTTGATGCCACTATAGTTCCAGTTGTTTGAATTAAAAACACCAGCATTAGGAGTCTGTTCGTTCATTCTATACGCCCATCCATCAAGGTAATCCCAAGCTTCGCCAGAACCATCAGTATTAATGTCTCCGAAAGTATCTATTACAATTCCGTTAAAGAAAAGTTCCATAGCATCATCACCATTAATGGCTACGGAGCCACTCGTAAATGTGGGTGCAAAGCCAAAGAAGTTCGCAAAGTCTGCTGCATCTGTTGCAACGTAAATAAAGTCTCCTTCCATTGCTGCTACTGTTGGGAAGGTAAATTCTTCTCCATCAGTTCCTCCGCCATTGTTGGCAGAACCGATTCCGTACATTGACAAATCTGAAATATCTTGTTGAACTTTTAATTCAATTCCTTTTGGACTTCCTCCAGGTAAAGGCCCATCATAAACACCAGTAATTATAAGAGGCGCTAGTCCATTTCCATTGTCTTCTAAATCACTACATGTAAATGTATCTTGCGATATTGAAACTATAATATTTCCGCAGTTATCGCTACTACCACCATCTACATCGGCAGCTGTAATCACTGCTTCTCCATTGGCATCAAGTTCTACCGTGATATCCTGACACACTGCTACTGGTGCTGTGTCATCAATTACAATAAGATCAAAAGAACAATCTGAACTGTTAGCACCATCTAGTAAGGTTAACGTAATTGTTGTAGTACCTGGAGCTACTACTGTACCTGCAACAGGCAATTGCGTCACCGTTGTAGTGCCTTCACAATCGTTATTTACTGTTGCTTGAAGGGTATAATCTGGGATGATAAACTCGCAATTTGCATCTACGCTTTCGGTTTGGTTTGTCGGACAAGTAATAGAAGGTGTTATACCATTACCAACAACAATATCGAACGAGCAACTTATGCTGTTTGTACCGTCTGAAACTAAAATTTCTATTGGAGTTGTTCCCACACCTACAATAGCACCTGGCGCTGGTGTTTGCATTATTGTTACCACACCACAATTATCATCTATAGTTGCTAAGGGTGCGTAATCTGGAATTATAAACTCGCAATTTGCATCTGCACTTTCTGTCTGAGTTGCTGGGCAGGTGAGGGTAGGGGCGAGATTATCTTCTACCGTTACAAATGCCGTACAGGTAGCTGTTAGTCCTGCCTCATCTGTTACTGTTAGTACCACTGCTACAGGTCCGGCAGGGGGTGGTGTTACAAAATAAGTTCCAATAGGGAATGGCACAGCAGCACTCGAATTGTTCGTTTCTCCATCAAACACATTGATTCCACTATAATTCCAATTCGCCGCGTTAAAGGTTCCACCATTGGTCATTTGTTCGTTCATTCTATACGCCCATCCATCAAGGTAATCCCATGCTTGTCCTGAGCCGTCTGTGTTAATATCTCCAAAGGTGTCAATCAGGACACCATTGAAAAACAACTCTACCGCGTCATCTCCATTTATTGCCATGGAGCCGTCTGTATAATCTGGTGCGAAGCCAAAGAAGTTTGCGAATTGAGTTCCTTCTGATGCTACATAAATGTAATCTCCAGCAGTTGCCATGACTGGAGGGAAGGTAAATTCTTCACCATCTGTACCACCACCATTGTTTGCTGAACCAAGCCCATATACAGATAAATCTGCAATGTCTTGTTGTACTTTTAATTCTACCCCTTTTGGAGTTCCGCCAGAAAGCGGACCATCATACACTCCCGTAATTAATAATGGCGATGCTGTAGTATCAGTTCCCAATAGATCGGCACAAGTAAATGTGTCTTGAGAAACGGATAATGTTATATTTCCGCAGTTATCAGAGCTTCCCCCATCAATATCAGCTCCTGTAATTGTTGCTTCACCATTGATGTCTAGTTCTACTGTTATGTTTTGGCAGGTTGCTGTGGGTGCGGTATTGTCTTCTACTAAAATCGTTACCATTTCGTTACTACTCGTGCCACAGTCATCGGTAAACGTCACCGTAATATTTACAGATGGGATGTCTGCACAGGTAAAGGTCTCTTGGCTAAATGAAAAGCTTAGAGCGGTACCTGTACTACCGCTGGTAATGGCATCTCTGTCTGCTTGTGTTAAGGTATAACTCGCACCTGTAAGTGCTACGGTTATTGAATTGGTAACTGGCACCAAGGGGTCGCATTCATTGACATCATTAATGTTGATGATCACGATTTCAGGAGTACTTGTGTTTGTGCCATCACTAACTGTTATGGATAGGGTAAAACTAGTAGTTCCGCTTTCAAAATCAAGATCCCCAGAATCGTTTACTGTAAGTAATCCTGTTGCCGGATCGATAGCGAAAGGCGCATCCATATCACCGTCTATACTTGTATTACCACTTACAATAGTCCAATTTCCAAAAGTAGTTCCTGCATCAGTATCTGTTGCTAAAATGGTTCCTATAGCAGTTGTATTTGGTAAATTCTCGTCTATTGTAAATAGTTGACCTTGAACAACTATAGGAGTCTCATCATCATCGCTAATAGTCACTGTCGCACTATCTGGAGTACCTATTGATGCATCTAGATTGTCTGTTCCAGTAAGTGTTACCATTACGGTCTCGTCTGCTTCATCAATATCATCTGCAATCACAGGTACGATAATAGTAACACTGTTTGTGTTTGCTGGAAAGGTAAAACTAGTACCTAAAGCAGTATAGTCTGTTCCCGAAGTAGCGGTACCTGCTACAGAAAAAGTGACATTAGTGTCTGTAGGAAATTGTTGTGATGCTGTTACTGTAAATACGCCATTAGTAGCATCTTCTGCCGCTTGTGTGGTCGCCACTATAGATAAGGTGCCCACCACAACTTCTTCTAGCACCACATCATTACCATCGCCACCTACGTAACTTACTCGTAATGTTTGCCCATTAAAAGGAATAATTGCACCTTCTGCCAAGCCATTAAAATTTCCGAGGATAGCATCTGCACCGTCATTTTCTATTATGGTGAATTGAGCGCCGCTAGTAATGGGTATTGCAATGTTATCAACCAGTGATAATGTAGCATCTGTAATATCTACAGTGCCTGTTACGGCTAGTTGATCGTAATCTGTTCCTGGGATAGTCTCTCCGTTTATATCTACAATAAGTTCATCACCAGCAGAAAACGCAATATCTCCATTAACAGGGAATAATCCTACGGCATCAGCTCCTTTTTGTAAGGTTCCATTTATAGTAATTGTATTTGCTTGAATTATAGCTGTTGGAGGGATTCCTGCAGGGGTTGTAATAGGTCCTGCAGTCGCTGTTAAGGTAGCCAATGTTCCTGCTAGAATAGAATTGTTAAAGCCATCTATAGTAATACCGTTACTGATGGCATTACCTGCTGTACCATTAATGTTAACACTACCAGTTCCTGTTGCAGATATGGAAGATAGTTGAAATAAGTAGACACCAGAGTTATCTGTTCCTGGGCCAGCAGATCCAGTTCCATTTAAAGATATTGTGCCATTGCCTATTTCTTCCAAAGATCCACCATTATAAAGAAAAATACCGTAGTTTTCAATTCCGTTTCCATTACCTTGACCCGTTATATTGATACCGCCGCCATTGGCTTGTACCGTTGCATTATTTGCGATCTCGACACCTCTATAAAAGCTTCCTGGATCTCCTGTAGTCCCTCCTGTACCATTAATAGTGATAGCATCGTTAGCCACTGCCGTAATTAAAGAACTACTACTTAAGAAGACCCCATAATTAAAAGTATTAGTGCCTCGTCCTTGTCCTATGATTTCGATGCCGCCGCCATTTGATTCTAATACAGTCGAATTTCTAGTAAATACTCCATGATTTTCAGATATTCCGATTCCTCCAGTTCCATTCAATACTAGAGCTCCAGTCCCCAGATCTTCAATAGTTGAATTATCACATTTAATACCATGATTACTACTTGCACTTCCCTCGGCTTGACCTGTTAAGTTTATGCCTCCACCGTCTGTTCGCAATGTACTATTCTGTAATGATATTCCTTCGTTGCCAAAGGACCCTTGACCACCTATACCGTTCATACTAATAGCCCCATTATTTAAATCTTCGACCAGAGTGTTTAAACTAAGCAATATTCCTAGGTTCTGACTGACAACTGTGTTGTCAATTAAACCATTCAAGGATCCTTGTCCTGTGAATTGTATACCTCCGCCATTCGTTTGTAGCGTAGCGGATTGTGCTCTTATTCCAATAGCAAGAAATTGAAGTCCTGTTGATGTTCCGTTTACTGCAATGGCACCTGTTCCCGTTGCTTCCAAGCTTGCTCCGTCAACTTCAATACCTATGCTAAATAACCCAGTTCCTGCACCAGAAGTACCGGTGATGTTTATGTTGCCATCTACCGTGGTCACCATACTATTTGTGTTTAAGATAGCAACTCCATGATTTCTTTCAACTCCATCACCTCCTTGTCCTAGTATTGTGATAGCACCAGCGCCTACATTTTCTATAACAGCATCATTTGAAATAAGAACTCCGTTATTACCATTACCCGTTGCGCCAGTGGCGCCTTGTCCTGTTATATCAATATTTCCACCTGCTGCATTAATAGTTGTGCCAGCTCCGTCAATGAACACTCCGTTGTTGTTGTCAATTCCTGCTCCACCAGTTCCAGTAATACTGATATCACCTAGTCCTAACGCCTCTATTTGAAATCCATTTTCAATACTAACTCCGTTATTACCACTTGCGGCTCCAGTACCTGGTGCTATACCAAAACAATTGATGTTTCCTGTCCCAGTAGTTCTTATGGTACCAGACGTAAATGATATGGCGGTATTATCAAACCCTGCTATTGGTGGTACTGTATTTACTCCAAAATTAAGGTTCCCATTTTCTGCCGAAATGTTAGCGTTAGAATCTACCATTATAGATTGCACACCGTTGAAAGTTATTGTTCCAACAGCCGTAGCTGTTATATCTTGTGAAATAACAATGTTTTGAGCAGTAATATCCCATATACCGATGCCAATAGCCGTAGGGTTTGTAATAAAATTTGCGGTATCATCTAACCCTGCATTTAGTGTAAGATTTGCATTAAAGTTGGGATCTATTCCTTGAAAATTAATAATATCAGCTCCGCCACCAGTATTTGTGTTAATAAGTAAGTTATTGGTAGGGTTTGTAAATGTCACACTTTCTCCCAAAGTACTGTCAATTATGTTTACATTAGGAGTAGCGTTGTTCTGTAAGGTAATCGTTTCATCACCTGCAAAAAATGTAAACTCGCGATTGGTAACATTTAAGTTGTCATTGATAGGTTCTAAGCCAACATAATTAATAGCACTGTTTCCTGAAACTGCAACACCGCCATCATTTTCATTGATAAAGGTGTGTTCTACGGTGGCAAAAGTAGCACCGCCTTGTAGTCTTAAGATATCGCCAGGGTTGGTGCTATTTTGAGTACCACCGTTATAATTAATGATGTTTGTAAAATTTCCGCCAGAAAAATCTGTGGTTACAGTATCATCACCGCCTGCTGTATTTATTTCTATGCTTCCTGTTATTGAAGCAATAGGAACGTCTATCGTATTCGCATCTATTTGAGTGGCTCCTGCTCCTGCAACTAAAGGGTTTGTGGGGTCTGTGATGCGGTAGTTGGCACCATTAATTACTAGGCTTACATTATCATCACGGTCATCATTATCTGTAAATTCTAGATCACCAGTACCTGCATTTACAATTACATTCGATGCTGGTAATAAACTTTCATAGGCACCAAAATCTACCGTGGCTGTTCCATTATTGTCACTATCTACTATTCTTGGGTTACCGTTAAGGTCTGTTGTTCCTGTAACTGCAGTGTTATCTCCCAAATCAATCACGGGTGATGCGGTTTGCAAAGTAAAATCATCCATTGTTGGATCAACAAATAAGGGGTCATTTACTGGGTTTGTACCATCTAGACCTCCATTTGTTGAATTGTCTAACCCTTCTACAAGTGACGATGATAGATTTAAAGTAACATCGCCAGAGATGTTAAGTTGCTCGTCAAAACCTAAACCACTTTCATTATCGTAAATGATAGTGTTTGAAATATTTAAGGGGTTTGTAATTCCACCGTTTTGAGCATAAATTGCTTGTCCAACATTACTAGCTATATTAAAAGCGAACGTACAGTTTGTAATGTTGGTAGTGAGTAGGCTTCCAGAACCATTGCTTGTGCATATATTAAATATCGCTCCACCTTCAGCTTCAGAATTGTTATCATAAAACAATGAATTTGAAATACTTAATTGACTGTCAGTTTCAAAACTAGAAATGTTATATATTCCACCTCCTCGCTCTGAAGCCCCAACACCTGGATTGCCATTATTATGAAAAATAGAATTTGTAATGGTACAAGAGAAATTTCCTCCCGAAGCTACTGTTTGATTCGTCAAACCTCCACCAAAAGCTCCAATATTATTTCTAATGGTACATTGATTGATTACAATATTTGAATCGGTTGTGTTTGGGCAGTTATACCAACCACCTCCTCTAGCTTCAGGGTTTATTGTTAATAATAGTGTTCCATTAGCATTTCCGTATTCTATTATAAACCCATCTACTTTTATAGGATTTACAGCATCAATGGTAGTGATTACCGAGTACGAATTGTCTGAAGTATCGCCATTGACACCAATATCTCCACTTAAAATAGTTTCGTACAACCTAAAATTTCTTGTCATTAAGTCTATGGCACCATTACTTGGGGAGAAACCTCCATAAATTGAAACACCATTTGGTATATTAAATGTGGCATATCTTCCGGCAGGCGCAGTGGGTAAGTAGGTGCCTTCTGCAACATATATTGTATCTAATGTTGGACAAGCATTAATGGCTGTAATTGCATCCTGTAGATCTATGTATGCGTTGGCCCAAGAAGATCCATCGTTAGTTCCTGAGGCGTTTATATCTATATAAATAATATTAGCAGAAAAGACTGTACAATCTGTTATGTTAGGATCATAGGAGCCCATACTTGGTGGGTTTGGTCTTGTGGCACCTGTTATATCTGTAGTAGGAGCTCCAGTGGGTGTTCCAATCCCTACAGGAGCTGTGCCAGTTGATAATACAAGCCCGTCATCTGCTGTCATCAACACATTGTCTGCACCATCTGGGTCTGCGTCATTCACAAAAGGACTCGCGCTAAGGGTAATGCAAGTTCCGCATCCCGTTATGTCATAATCTTCAAATGCAGAAAAACTTACAATAGGAGTTGGCGAGTTGTTAAAAATATCATTTTGATCTGGAGAAGTATTTCCATAAAACAAAGTATTTTTTAAAACAAGAAACGAGTTACTAGTATTATAAATACCACCTCCGTTTGTAGCAGCATTATTTCCTGAAAAGGTCACATTTGTTAATGTAGGCGATACATTAGAAGTATTATACATTCCCCCTGCGAAATCAGCATTATTTCCCGAAAAGGTCACATTTGTAAGCGTAGCGGATGAAAAACTAAAATTAGACATTCCCCCACCTGCGCTAGCATAATTTTCTGAAAAAGTCACATTTGTTACTACAAGTGATGAATTCGATGAATTACTCATACCTCCTCCTTCTACAGTAGCATTATTTCCTGAAAAAATTATATTTGTTACTGTAGGGGAGGAACTATTATTGTACATTCCCCCACCAGAACGGCTGACTACAAGTGTTCCTCCATAATTGTATTGTGAAATGATATTTGCATTTCCACCAAGTATAGTAAACCCGTCTAATTCTGCTGCAGTTGTAAGTCCAACAGTTACAAATACGTGAGTGGCGTTTTCTCCATTATTGGCAATATTTAATGTAGCACCACCTCCCGTTACGATATCATCACTATTAAAATCTCCACTTAAAATGGTAGGGTTTGCTTGCCAGTCTCTTTCTGTTAATAAAGTTTCTGTTCCAGCAAAGCCACCATAGATTTTTAAGTCTTTACTGGCAAAGTGAAATGCACGAAAACGTTCATTTCCTTCTCCTGTAGGTGCGCCGTCTGGTTCTTCTGTAGGGAGATAAGTACCTTGTGCCACCCAGATTTCTTCGCCTGAATCTGCGCAGTCTAGTGCGGGTTGTAGGTCTGTAAAGGCATCTGCCCAACTCGTCCCATTGTTTGCTCCTGTTGCGTTGGTGTTTACGTAGAGTCTTGTTGCTGCTTGGCAAGGTGGCGCATTAAATTCATACACCCGCACATGGCCAGAAGTTGATCCGTTTACTCCAGTATTAAAACCAGCTCCAATCGCTATAATGCTGCCATCTGCAGATAGCGATATAGCCTCTCCAGAAGTATCACCTGCTGCTTCGCCATCAATATCATCGCCTACTTGTGTCCATGTACCACTGTTATTTTGGTAGGTGCGAACATGCCCGGAGTTGCTCCCGTTTGTACCATCATTTAAGATAGCTCCTATGGCTACGATAGTGCCATCTGCAGAAAGTGCTACTGACTGTCCAGACAAATCACTTGCAGCTTCCCCATCAATATCTTGGCCCACTTGTGTCCATGTGCCACTATTGTTTTGATAGACGCGTACATGCCCAGCACTCGTTCCATTTCCATCATTACCAACTGCACCAATAGCAACGATGCTGCCATCTGCAGAGAGTGCTATTGAACGTCCAGAAACATCACTTGCAGCTTCTCCATCAATGTCTTGGCCTATTTGCGTCCAGGTACCACTATTGTTTTGATAGATGCGTACATGTCCAGAGTTGCTCCCGTTTACTCCAGCATTGTTATTTGCTCCAATTGCCACAATAGCGCCGTCTGCCGAGAGTGCTACTGACTGTCCAGAACCATCACTCGCTGCTTCTCCATCAATGTCTTGTCCTTGCTGTATCCAAGTATTGATACCGTTGTATGCATAGATGCGTACATGCCCAGAGTTTCCTCCATTTACACCATCATTACTTCTGGCACCAATGGCAACTATGGTGCCATCTGCAGATAAGGATACAGCGGATCCAAAGGAATCAAATGTAGCTTCTCCATCAATATCTTGGCCTATTTGTGTCCAGGTGCCACCAGTATTTTGATAGATGCGTACATGCCCCGATTCATTCCCGTTTGCGCCATTATTTAATGATGCACCAATAGCTACTATAGTGCCATCTGCAGATAGGGATACAAAACCAGAGAAATCACCTGCAGCTTCTCCATCAATATCTTGACCTACTTGTATCCAGGTACCGTTATTGTTTTGATAGATGCGCACATGACCAGAGTTTACTCCATTTACTCCATCATTAGCTAAAGCGCCAATTGCCATAATACTGCCATCTGCAGACAGAGATACGTATTCTCCAGAGTTATCGGTTGCTGCTTCCCCATCAATGTCTTGGCCTAGTTGTTGCCATTGTTGGGCTTGTATGGTTAGAGTTAGTAAAATAGAAAAGAGTAGGAGTAAGGTCGTTTTTTTCATATCAATACAGGGTTGGTTATAAACATGAGGAGATCACCAATGTACTAAATATGATTGGTTTATAATTGAAATACGAATGTATAATTATAGACTAATCGATTAATCACTTTTTTTTTTGATAAACTACCTAATTTTCTACACTTACCTGTTTCAGTTATTTTAAACTAGAAAATGTTATTTAGATCATTTTTAAGACAACTAAAGTATGTAGGGTTTTAAAATTTCCGAAGTACGTATCTAGATAAAAGTCCGCCAACATCACTATTAGCGGACTTTAATTTATTTTTTTACAGATAAAATATATTTTCTATTCTTTTATAAGCTTTATAATTTTTGTGTTTGAACCGCTTTCGATTTTTAAGAAGTAGGTTGCACTTGCTAATTCGTTGAGGTCTATTTCTTGTTTTTCAAAAACTTCGGAAATGTTATAAGATTTTACCAATCTTCCTGTTACATCAAACAATTGTATGGAGTCTAAAGATAGTAACTTCGGATTTTCAATAGTGATCTTATTTGAAAACGGGTTTGGATATACAAACACGGTGTCTAGGGTATCTAAAATTT
>NZ_JBYVJY010000023.1:0-10511 GCF_058147145.1 Patiriisocius sp. 208BN25-11 | reverse complement strand
TAAAAAACAATAGGATTGCTAAAAAAATATGAATTATAATTATTTCAATGTTCATTTTTCAAATTGTGCCTAACGGTCTTGTGTATGATTTCGTTGCGTATTTAAGCACTAAATTTAGCAAATAAATCACAGATAGAAAGTCCGCGAGGACTTTCGTAAGTAGGCTATAACTAGCAATGAATTATACACGTTGTTGGCAGTAGTTATTTTCTATTTCAGGTTCAATTGCCAAGAAATTCCAAATTGGTCAATCACCCAACCAAATTTTTGACTGAAGCCATAATTATTTATAGGCATTGTTATTTTACCGTTTTCAGATAGCTTTGAGAAAAGTCTATTCATTTCGTCTTCATTCTCACAATTAATATAGTTTGAAACAGCAGGCGAAAAATCCCAATCGTGAACGGGCGTACTATCACTGCACATAAACAAATTTCCGTTCAGTTCAAATGTAGCTTGCATAATTTTTCCTTCTGCCACTGGTGCTCCATTTCCCCAACGATTTACATTAATGATTTTAGAATTATCGAATATTTCCACGTAAAAATTCATCGCATTTTCTGCATTACCGTCTTGAAAAGTTAATGACCTAATCATTTGATTTTCCATAATAGTCTTATTCTGTGTTATTATAGTGATTAAACTGTCTTTTGCTGATTGCAACTTTTTTATTTCGTTTAGATTATTGTTCTCATTTTTATAGTCAGAACAACTCAAAATAGTTAATCCAAACAATACCATTGATATAGTTCTTTTCATAATATTTTTATGTTCATTTGTTTGTAGTATACGCTTCTTTAATTACTGCCAACGGTAAAGTATATGATTTGTTTTGCCTTTATCAGGCAATATTTTCAGTTGTTTTAATCTTTAATTAAAAGTACTAAAATATAATCCATTTATCCCTATGGCAAAATAAATTATATACCCTAGTTGTATGCAGTATTCGGCCAGGCCTTATGATTCAGAGAATACGTAGTCAGTCAGATAACGCATTTACCTCTGCTTTTTGTTTTTTATTCAGTTTATAAGGTTGAATATAAGCTGAGTCCAAAACATTTCGATGTCAATTCATGAATTCATACTACCACTTTTCACTATATCAGTCCGTTACTTGATTTTCCAAAAATCAATCACTACCTTCGACAAGCTTTTGAAGCGTAACAACGTTTTGAGAGTGCGAACTCTCCACGATGCAATCGCAAAAGCTTGGCAATCCGATTTATCCTAACTCAGATTGATATAGTGAAAAGTGGTCTTCCGAATAAACATCGAAAAGCAATCCTTCCTGTGATCTGTCTTATTGCTTACAACGGTTTTGCATATACTTCCGTTGCTGGGAGTTTTTGCATTTGTTTTTTAAAGATAACTAAATTTGGTTCATGCGAGTATTTTCCGATAAGGAAAATCCGAAGCAATGGAGTGTATGCTTAGTTGCTTACTTTGGCGACACAGCAGAGTGGAAGAGAAGCAGTCTAATTCCGTATTTCATTCCGCGTAACACTACGCAACACAATTCATGAGAAATGGCTTAAATCGGCTTAAATTCAGTCAGATTAAGATTCCGCAATCCATTCAGAAGCGTCAAGCTCAATTCCGAAATATTAGATTAATAATTCGCTTTCATGAAACTGAGAATTTTTCAGATGGAAAAATTCCGCTAGCGATTCATCAGATTGGTCAGAAACAAAATATGATTTTCATTTAGATGTATTCGGCTTGAGTCAATTCGGAGCCATTGTAAGCAACGGTTTTGGCTATGGTTTCGTTACGGAATGGTACGCGAGTATCATTCCGCCGTAACCATAAATTTAGCAAAAAGGCTCGAAATTCCGATTAGGAATTTCAGCCGTAATGAACTATAGCCGTTGTTACCTACAGTATTTTAATTCAACGTTATAAAAATAAAATCCAAAAATAATTTTCTATACATTATTAATTGAAATTTATCCTCTGGAATTTTATTCAGTACATCAATTAAATATTCGCTTTCTCTTTCTAAATTTCCGTAAGCCTCAAATTTATTAAAAGCTAAACAAAATTGATATTGCCAACTTGATTTGTCCAGAAGATGTAATTGTTCAAATAAATAACCGTAACAAGATAAATGAGAATTTATGGGAAATAGCAAATAAGGGTCAAACCCTAAATCCGATTTAAGTTTCTCAAAAAATTCAGGTTTTATTTCTTTCTGATTCACTTTTTTTAATAATTCCGAATATCCGCTTTTGCTTATTTCAGTCAGATATTTTTCTTGAAGTAGTGAATTTTCTAATAAACTATGAATATTCTGTTTGTAAATCAGTTTTCCCTCAATCGGTCCAATTTCCGTTACGAGTCGATTATATTTGATTTCAGAGCATAATTCAAACTTTTCATCCGCAATTAAGTCAATCGTGTTTTTAGTTGAACCACAAGCTGTGATTAAAGTCAGAATTATTATTTGAAGTAGTTTTTTCAATATTGTAGGTAACGGTTTGGTATATGTTGTGTTGCGGAAAAATCCGTAGGATTCTTTCCGATGGACTAAAGTTAAATAAAATGGATAGAATTCCGATAGGAATTCGGCTAGCAATACAATATATACTTTGTTACTTTTTCGTTTTTACCCACAAGAGTATGCCGCAAACTAGCTTTTACAATATATTCAGAAGCAAACAGCACTTTCCGATTGACAAATTTTGATAGACTTTGAATTCAGAAGCTGAAATTTTAATCTTTCAATAGCTTTAATTTTCCAACAAATTTTTCGGCTAGAAAAATTCCGTTAGCGATTCACCGGCTAGACGAATTTATGATTTTCTGCATTCAGATTTTCGGATTTATTTCATTCCGTAAAAATGAAAAGTAACGGTCTAGTATAAGAAAAGTAGGGCAGTTATAAGCGATACTTTTCGGATTAAGCTAAAGCCGAATTTTTAAATTTTGTTAATTATCTTTTCTTTTTTTAATTATACCAAATTTAAAAATTTGGCGACTTGGCAAATACACACAGACCTTTCGATTAAGTACTTTTTGCCCTATTTTTTTTATACATTGTTAGGCACTGGCTTTTTCACTTAACTTCTTATTAAATAATTCCATATGCTTTGTCTCATCATCTATTAAATCAGCTAATTTGTCAATTGCTTCACTTGAAAAATAGACTTTTCTTCTATTAGAAACCAAATCCATAGTTTCAGTCCAAATGTATTGACTTTTAGAAGCGATAACTGTCCCGTCAGGTGGATTTACCACTTTAAAATTCGGGTCATTTACCCAACCTAAATGATAAATTGCTCTTTTTAGTTGTAGGTTTGTAAACTTATATTTCGATTTCTTTTTGACCTCTTGTTCAAGACTATTTAAGATTATGTGTTCTCGATTTGTTTGAATTTCCCCTACTATCTTATAAATTGGTTTTCCCTCGTCAGTTGTTATTTTTCCAATGTCTCCGGCTGATATAGCATTTAGAATAACATTAAAAACACCATTTTGAGTTTCGTCTATTTCAATGTCACTTCCTGATAAAATTTTATCCTTACTGTTAAAGCCGTAGATTTTGTGTTGTGCTGGATTTATTATTAAGACTTCTCGTGGATTTATATCCACCATTTCTGGAAGAAGTTTAGACCAAATTTCCATAAATTCTTTACTTTTCTCATTTGCCTTAATCTGTAAAAATCTATTGAAGTCAGTTGTGTTTTTATTAGCGTGTTCGTTTTTACTTGAAGCTCTATAATAAATTGCTCCTTTAACTATTTTAAATTCAGGAAAATCCTTTACTGGTATTAAAACTTGATTATTCTTCTCAATTATTAATGAGTAAAATTTTCTCGTACTAATTTGAAATATTTGCAAGTCAATTGACACACCAACTTTAGCAATACTTTCAAACTTTTGGGTTACATCGTTTAGGTCAATTTGTTTTAGAACATCAAGATTTTGTTGGTCAAGTCCAACGTCTAAATGGGTTCCGTCTGATTTCTCCTCAATTCCTAAAAGTAAAATTCCTCCGTCCGAATTAGAAAATGAAAGAATATCTTTCGCAAAGTTCAGTAGGAAATTTTCTAATGGTGTTTTTGATGAAGCTATATTCAGTTTTAACTTGTAGTCAATTGAATTATTTTCTTTTGGAAATCTTCCGTTGTCTTTTAGGTCCGTAATTATTTCCTGTACTTTTTCGTTTAAATCTTTTAAGTTCATATTTTTTACGGATGTTTCTTTAGCTTGTGCCTAACGGTTTGGTATATGTTGTGTTGCGGAAAAATCCGTAGGATTCTTTCCGATGGACTAAAGTTAATTAAAATGGATAGAATTCCGATAGGAATTCGGCTAGCAATACAATATATACTTTGTTACTTTTTCGTTTTTACCCACAAGAGTATGCCGCAAACTAGCTTTTACAATATATTCAGAAGCAAACAGCACTTTCCGATTGACAAATTTTGATAGACTTTGAATTCAGAAGCTGAAATTTTAATCTTTCAATAGCTTTAATTTTCCAACAAATTTTTCGGCTAGAAAAATTCCGTTAGCGATTCACCGGCTAGACGAATTTATGATTTTCTGCATTCAGATTTTCGGATTTATTTCATTCCGTAAAAATGAAAAGTAACGGTTTTGTAAAATGTTCCGATGCTGGAACGTTTTAGCTAAGTTAGTTTATTTTATCCAAATTTCAGTGATGCAAGTATTTTCCGAATAGGAAAATCCGAAGCATTGGACTTTTTACTTTGTTGCAAACTGTACTGACACAGCAGAGTGAAGTAGAGCAGTTTTCATTCAGCATTTCATTCCGCGCAACACTCCGCAACACAATTCCGCGAAACTTGCTCAAATCAGTCCCGAAGCTTCGGGAAAAATTAGTCAGAATTAGATTCCACAATCCATTCCGCAGTATCAAGCTCAATTCCGAAATATTAGATTTCTAAAATGGTTTAATCTAACAGAGAATTTTTCGGATTGAAAAATTCCGCTAGCGATTCACCGGATTGGTAAGTTCACAATTTTATATGATTTAAAATATTCAGATAAAACTGGTTCGGAAGTATAGTTTGCAACGGTTTTGTAAAATGTTCCGATGCTGGAACGTTTTAGCTAAGTTAGTTTATTTTATCCAAATTTCAGTGATGCAAGTATTTTCCGAATAGGAAAATCCGAAGCATTGGACTTTTTACTTTGTTGCCTTTTCGGTTTTACCCACAAGAGTTTGCCGCAAACTAGCTTTTACATATTTTCAGATACAAGTATTGTTATCCGCTGAACGAATTTTCATAGACTTGAATTCAGAAGCAGAAACTTTAATCTTTTAGAAACTTTGATTTATCTGCGAATTTTTCCGCTCGAAAAATTCCGTTAGCGACTCACCGGCTAGACGAATTTATAATTTTCGGCATTCAGATTTTCGGATAGAAACCATTTCAGGAAAACTGAATGGCAACGGTCTTGTGTATGAAACGTAGCGTATAAAAAGACACTAACTTTTCGGATTTAGCACGAGCCGAATTTTTTATTTTTATGTTTAATTTTCTTTTCTAAATATAACCAAATAAAAAATTTGGTTTACTTTATAAATATACAAAAACCTCTCGGAAAGCCTATAGTAGCTATGATTTATACACGTTGTTGTAAGTAGTGCTTTTCACGTTCTGCTTGGTTTTCCGATGTCCGTTATTTAGTTCAAATGTGAGCGTTGGCAAGACATACTCTTTTGCAATTTTTGGTGTAGCGTTGGCTTGAGCAAATTGCAAATGTGTATGGCTTTGTGCGTTGGCTATTTTGTAAACCGAATTTGTAAATTGAGTTTGAAGAATAACTGTCCATTTTCTTCATAAACTTCTCCAAATCCGTGTCGAGAAGAACTTGCCGTATCAAGCTTTGTATTATTTAGCAAGTAGTCCTCAAACTCGTTTCTGTTGTAAATATGATAGCAAAGAACATCTCCATTTTCCTTGACAATTAAATATCCACCTGTCGCATCATATTTTCCTGTCCAAACTTGCGAAGGCATCATTCCAAGCGCAACATCTGTTAAAAAGCGTTTTATTTTGTATTCGTAAAATTTATGCTCGTTCTCGATGTCAAATTCCAAAGGATTTTTCTTTGCTGTTAAATCGACTAAATCCGTTAAATGTGAAAACTCACTTGAATAGAAATCAAAAACGATTTGCGATAAAATTTGCGGAAGTAAACTGTCTATTAAAACAAGATTATTGGAAAATATTTGTCTTTCCGTTTTTACAAATTCAAAAATTCCATCCTTACTCTGAATTTGAGCAATTCTGTCCATTATCTTACTTCTTGTATCAATGGAATTTATTTGGTCAATTTCATTTCTCGTAAGATGCGCATAATTAATTTCGTAAATAAAGTTAGTCGTTTTTCCTGCATTAAGTAGAGTGGAAGGACTTCCAAGTTGAGATTTTATGCTGAAACCAAGTGTTGGTTGTTGGTTTGTTCTTTGGTCGTGAACTACGATTGTAATGTCTGTTTTGGCGGACGAGCTTGCCTTTAAAGAAATACAATTTATTGATTGCATAAACTCTTCAATTTCTGGAACAGAAAATGTTCTTTCTCGGTTTTCCTTAATTGCTTTTAAAAGAAATAATGCTTTTGTTTTGAATTCGTCAATCGGAATTTTTAATACTTGTTCTTTGCCTGAAATTAAAATTATCTCGTCTTTAATTGAATATTCAAAATCGCCATTATTTTCTGAACGTAGTATTTTAATTATTGGATAAACTAAACCTTCTAATTTTTCAATGTCTTTATCTCCTAGAAATAATTGTTTATCGCCTAATAATTTGAAAAGAGCATAAATCTCGCTCCATTCGCCTTTGTTACCTGTAATCATTTGCAGTTAAGTTTTTCAATAATTTTTTCCGCTGTCGCTTGAATTGCGGGAACTGCAACTGAATTTCCGAATTGTTTATATGCTTGTGCGTCTGAAACCACGATTTTGAAGTTATCTGGAAAGCCTTGAAGTCTTGCCCATTCTCGTGGCGTCATTTTTCTAATTCCTTCTCTGTTTACTTTTCCAGTAATATTCGTAATTGGTTTAAAATTTGTTAGTCTATCATCGTAAACTAAATTCCTTTCTCTACCCATTCCTCCACAAACAACTGCATTTGCAGTTCCGTCATTTGGAATGATTTCATAACCAAATCCATTTCCTTTGCTTTCGTGTCTTGCTCTGTGATTTTTTAAGGTTTGAAGATAAGTTGTGGAAAGATAATATTTTACGGAAACCTCTTTTTGCTCTAAAACGTCATCTAAAACTGCATTTTCATTTGTTGGTTCTGGATATTGAAAATCTTTTATACCTAAATCCTTGCGAAAACCTACAATGAAAATTCGTTCACGATTTTGGGGAACCCCAAACTCTTTTGCATTTAGAATTTGTGGTTCAGGAACGTAATAGTTTAAATCTTCTCGTAGTACATTTAAAATTGTAGCTAAAGTTTTTCCTTTATCGTGATTTCGTAATCCTTTAACATTTTCTAAAAAGATTGCTTTAGGCTGTTTCTTTTTTATGATTTCTGCAACATCAAAAAATAATGTTCCTCGTGTGTCTTCAAATCCGCCACGTCTTCCTGCTATTGAAAATGCTTGACACGGAAAACCTGCACAAAGCACGTCAAAATTGTCAGGAATGTAATTTTTAGTTTCGGTTTTTGTAATATCTCCAAAGGGGATTTCGCCAAAGTTTGCCTTATATGTTTGCTTTGAATATTTGTCCCATTCGCTCGTAAATACACATTTCCCTTCTAAATTTTGAAATGCCAATCGGAATCCTCCAATACCTGCAAATAGGTCAATAAATTTGAATTTAGGTTTTTTGGGTGCTGGAAAAGGAACAGACTTATTAAAGTCAAAAATTAAATATTGTAAAGCCTCTTCAGCAAATTCCTGCGTAATTTGTTCTTTTGGATATTCTTTTTTTAAAATTTGCTTAACAAAAGATAGAGCATCTTTTTTGTAGAACTGTGAAACTCCGTTTTTATGATTGTGCAAATAGTGAGTGAAAGATGCTGGTTTTGAATCGTCTGGCTCAATTATTTTTATTTCAAATAACTGTCCGTCAATGGTTTCTATGTCGATTCTTTCTTTTAGCATTTCTTTTTTATTTCAATCCCACAAGTTATAAAAGATTTATTTGTTTTGTTCTGCTTGTTCGATTTTTTGTTCACATTTTGCGGTGGATAATTTGAGCGCAAAGGCTAAAAACAGCTCTTTTATTTTTTCAGCGTTGGCTTTGAGTGTTGGAAAAAAATAAATGTGCTGTTTGTGTGGTGGCTTTTCGGAACGGAATTTTACTGTTTTGCTCGATTTTCCGCATTACTTACAACGGTTTTGTAAAGCTTTCCGATGCTGGAAAGCGTTTACTAAGTTAATTGAATTTTCCCAAATAGGAGTAATGCTTGTTTTTTCGGAATAGTAAATCAACTAAGCATTGGAAGGTTTACTTTGTTGCCCATAGGCTTTATCTTAATTGAAAATGAATATGGTCGTCATGACGAACTGCTTGACATCCATGAAAACGTACTTTCGAATTAGTCAAATTCATTCGCTTTTTCAAATGTGGTTCAATAAATAACTTTCCGACTTCTTTCTGTTTTAAAATAATATTAGCCAAACTTTTAGTTCCTTTTTCAGAAAATTCAATTTCATCATTTATTTTCCCAAAACTCAAATATTTTGGAAAGTCATATTGCCATTTTCCTTTGTCAATACAAACACTAGGTTGGTCATATTCATTTTCTTTCGGTCCTTCATAAATTCCATAACCACTTATCGAAGTTTTCTTATTCGTTAATTGCTTATTAGAATCCTCATAGACGAGTGTTATATCAATTTTCTTTCCATCATTATGACTTAGGTGGGGAAGTAGCGGAAACTTATCTAAAAATGGAAAATTAGCATCAAGATAAATCATTTTAATACCGTTATTTCTTTTTTCAAATTCTGTTGCAATTTTTCCGATCGCTAAATTTAATTCAGGACGAACATAATTTCTATTTGCTAGTTTGTAAAAAAATGAATGAGCTTCAATAAACTCTGTTTCAGTTATTTTCTCTCTTCCAAAAAGGGGAGCAACATTCGGAATTAACAGAAAGGTTATTAATAGATATAAACCACTAAAAATTCCAATTCGTTTTAGACGCCTTTTTTCGGTAGTTTTTTTAATCAGTAAAATTGAAATCAAATATATAATTCCGCCAACTTGAGTAATAACAGTTAAAAATATAATTGCAATAATGTGTAGTATAATTCTCAATTGTAATTTGGCTTATGGGCAACGGTTTTGTATAACGCTCCGATGCTGAAACGCTTTCACTAAATTAGTTAAATTATCCCAATTTGAATCATGCAAGTATTTTCCGACTAGGAAAATCCGAAGCATTGGGCGATTATACTTTGTTAACTTTTCGGTAGTGCCGACGAGAGTATGCCGCAAACTTGCTTTAATCAATCAATTCAGATAATTACAAATCTATCCGATGAACGAATTTTTGTAAACTTTCCTTTCATAAATTCAGTCAAAATTCTAGAGTTTTAATTTGTTTTGATTCGCTTATAGATTTTTCAGAAATGACTTTTATTCAGAAAATTCCGCTAGCGATTCACTAGATTGGTCATTGATGTTTTTAGCTCCAATTTTTTCGGATAGAAATAGGTTCCGCGCTACTGAAAGTTAACGGTTTTGTGTATGATTTCGTTGCGTGTTTCAGCAACTAATTTAGCAAATACAAACCGAATAGAAAATCCGCGAGGATTTTCGTAAGTAGGCGAGTACTAGCAATGAATTATACACGTTGTTGCCTACTGTAGTTTTTTTTAAGTTTTATTATTTTATTCAATTTTTTCATAGTAAAGATATTCTGTTGAACCCGATGATGTATTACCGATATATTCATTTTTGGTTGCAACTAATAAATACTTTCCTCCGAGAGATATAATACATTTTCTAAATGTAGTATTATATTTTTTATTTTTTAGTTCTTTGAAATAATCATCTTCACTCGAATTTACTAAGTAATTCATTGATAAAGCGATCACAGAATCTTTTGACGTTTCAGCGAGTTTTAATATCTCAGTTATTGAAATCATCGTAGAATCAAATGCAAGAAAGTTACTTGAACGATATTTCTTCTTTGGGTTTGGGTTGTTATAACCTTTTGACCATCCATTATTGCTTAGATAGATTAATTTATAAACAGCCGAAGAATCTATAGTGGAATCAACTGAAAGATTAAAAATCTTCGCATGAAATTTTTTAATCTTCTTTTTGTCAACAGTAATCGAAGAATCCATTTGAGAGAACCCATTTGAACAGAATAATATTAAAATCAGTATTATTAATTGATATTTTGTTTTCATAAATACTAACGTGTCAGGATTGTTTTTTTAATTCCGAATTGATCGCGTTTGAGTGAGTTCTGCTATTGTTGGCAACGGTTTTGTAAAATGTTCCGATGCTGGAACGTTTTAGCTAAGTTAGTTTATTTATCTCAATTTTCAGTAATGCA
>NZ_JBYVJY010000022.1:0-10520 GCF_058147145.1 Patiriisocius sp. 208BN25-11 | reverse complement strand
TATCCATTTTAATTAACTTTAGTCCATCGGAAAGAATCCTACGGATTTTTCCGCAACACAACATATACCAAACCGTTGTAAAACATTTGAGAAAAACAAAAGACATACTCATTTTCATTTTCGCTTTCGGAATAATTTTCGGGATTGGTTTTACATTTTATTTCCTGAATGATTTACAGAAAAAATACGAAGGAGAGAACGCAGATTTTTTTATAAAAAAAGAGAAACTGAATTGCAAATTGAATAACGGATATTATAAGTTTGAATATGATGATAAATCAATGTTTTTTTTGAATAACAAATTTCGAATTTATGAAAGTACATTTGTTTACTTTTTACCACATCCTACACATGAAGGAAAAATAGAATGGATTTCGGAAAGGGTATTCAATCTAAAATCTAAAGGATTTGTAATTGATTCAATTTCTAAAAAAGCTAGCTTAGAAACTAAAATTCAAACATTCGAAATTACTGATTGTAAAAAAGACACTTTTAGTTTCACTGAAAAAAAAGCCCTAAAGTACAGAACTGAAAATAATGGAGATCTTTCAGGAATAATTATTAAAACTGAATAAAACGTTTTACAACAAAGTAAACCTTCCAATGCTTAGTTGATTTACTATTCCGAAAAAACTAGCATTACTCCTAATCGGGAAATTTCAAGTAACTTAGTAACTGAAAACCGCATCGGAAAGCTTTACAAAACCGTTGCTTTCCATTGTTCCGAAAAGTGCGAGTTCGAAAAAAATTAGATCTGAAAATATTAATTACCAATCTGGTGAATCGCTCGCGGAATTTTCTGAATAAAGGTCGTTTCTGAAAAACCAGTAAGCGAATCAAATCAATTTAAAACTCGATAATTCTGACTGAATTTCTGAATCAATTTCAATAAAATTTCGTCCATCGGATAACTCCGTTTTAATCTGAACGTTTGACCAAAGCTTGTTTACGGCAAATTATTGTAGGTCACAACGGAAAAGCAACAAAGTAAAATGTCCAATGCTTCGGATTTTCCTATTCGGAAAATACTTGCATTACTGAAAATTGAGATAAATAAACTAACTTAGCTAAAACGTTCCAGCATCGGAACATTTTACAAAACCGTTGTAAGCAATAAGACAGATCACAGGAAGGATTGCTTTTCGATGTTTATTCGGAAGACCACTTTTCACTATATCAATCTGAGTTAGGATAAATCGGATTGCCAAGCTTTTGCGATTGCATCGTGGAGAGTTCGCACTCTCAAAACGTTGTTACGCTTCAAAAGCTTGTCGAAGGTAGTGATTGATTTTTGGAAAATCAAGTAACGGACTGATATAGTGAAAAGTGGTAGTATGAATTCATGAATTGACATCGAAATGTTTTGGACTCAGCTTATATTCAACCTTATAAACTGAATAAAAAACAAAAAGCAGAGGTAAATGCGTTATCTGACTGACTACGTATTCTCTGAATCATAAGGCCTGGCCGAATACTGCATACAACTAGGGTATATAATTTATTTTGCCATAGGGATAAATGGATTATATTTTAGTACTTTTAATTAAAGATTAAAACAACTGAAAATATTGCCTGATAAAGGCAAAACAAATCATATACTTTACCGTTGTAAGCAATAAGACAGATCACAGGAAGGATTGCTTTTCGATGTTTATTCGGAAGACCACTTTTCACTATATCAATCTGAGTTAGGATAAATCGGATTGCCAAGCTTTTGCGATTGCATCGTGGAGAGTTCGCACTCTCAAAACGTTGTTACGCTTCAAAAGCTTGTCGAAGGTAGTGATTGATTTTTGGAAAATCAAGTAACGGACTGATATAGTGAAAAGTGGTAGTATGAATTCATGAATTGACATCGAAATGTTTTGGACTCAGCTTATATTCAACCTTATAAACTGAATAAAAAACAAAAAGCAGAGGTAAATGCGTTATCTGACTGACTACGTATTCTCTGAATCATAAGGCCTGGCCGAATACTGCATACAACTAGGGTATATAATTTATTTTGCCATAGGGATAAATGGATTATATTTTAGTACTTTTAATTAAAGATTAAAACAACTGAAAATATTGCCTGATAAAGGCAAAACAAATCATATACTTTACCGTTGCCATTAATTTGAATGAAACTAACTGACCAAATAAAAATCCGAGAACTGAAATTCAAACCAAAGGTTGAGATTTTAGAAAATACTGTTGAATTGAACGACATCGGAATTTCAATTCCAATTCCCAACGGATTTACTGTTGATGACGGCGGAATTTTTGAAAACTTTAAAAAGGAATATGTTTTTCCAGAAAACTCGGAATTTTCAAAAAAGGATAGAGAGAGCTTTGAAAACGGGATTTTTCCACCTGTTTTTACACTTAAAAAAAATAATGGAAGACCAATAATTGCGTGCTATCTATTTGACATCAGAGCATTAAAAGGCGGAAGTAATCTCAACATTCGGAGTATAAACAAGTTTGAGTTAATGTGGACACCTTATTTGGCAAAAAAGACTAACCTAGTGGAAATGAACGCCAAAAGGATATTGAAAAACGAATTGACTGGCGCACTTTCGACGGAATACGGATTTGACTATAAAACCAAAAATAGAACTGAAACAATTCCTTCAAATTTGAGAATTTTGACTTACGAGGTTCGGAATTTTGTACTGACTTTTTATTTGATTTATGATAATACAAACAACTTGGAACAAACCGAATTGGATTCTTTTATTGACGGAATAAAAACTAATGGCAACAATGGCTATAATTCATTGTGGCGAAAAGCTAAATCGATGTTTAATCTATAAATCAAACGGCTGGATTTCGGCGGAATAATCCTGCGGATGATTCCACAACGAAATCATAGCCCAACCGTTGCCCACAATATGAAAAAACTGCTCGCAATCACAATAATTCTGACTTTGAACTCGTGTTTTATGTTCAACGAAAACGGAATTGAAATGGAAATTAAAAACGACTCTGGCGAACCGATCAGTAATGTGGAATTTACCACATCTGAAAATTTGGACGTGATTAATATTGACCGAATTGAACCGAATGAAAGCGTGACGGAATTCTTATCGATGCGGAAAAATAAATCCGACGGAGCTTACTCGCTGACTTTTACTCGCGCGAATGGAAAAAAGGAAATGAGTGGCGGCGGATATTACACAAATGGAGGTTCGCTTGACCGATGGGTAAAGTTTGAAGTGAAATCTGATACAACATTTGCTAAATTTAGCGGAATTGGATATTAAAAAAATACAGTGGGCAACAAAGTAAACCTTCCAATGCTTAGTTTATTTACTTTTCCGAAAAAACAAGCATTGCTTCTATTTGGAAATTTTCAAGTAACTTAGTGACTGAAAACCGCATCGGAAAGCTTTACAAAACCGTTGCCATTCAGTTTTCCTGAAATGGTTTCTATCCGAAAATCTGAATGCCGAAAATTATAAATTCGTCTAGCCGGTGAGTCGCTAACGGAATTTTTCGAGCGGAAAAATTCGCAGATAAATCAAAGTTTCTAAAAGATTAAAGTTTCTGCTTCTGAATTCAAGTCTATGAAAATTCGTTCAGCGGATAACAATACTTGTATCTGAAAATATGTAAAAGCTAGTTTGCGGCAAACTCTTGTGGGTAAAACCGAAAAGGCAACAAAGTAAAAAGTCCAATGCTTCGGATTTTCCTATTCGGAAAATACTTGCATCACTGAAATTTGGATAAAATAAACTAACTTAGCTAAAACGTTCCAGCATCGGAACATTTTACAAAACCGTTAACTTTCAGTAGCGCGGAACCTATTTCTATCCGAAAAAATTGGAGCTAAAAACATCAATGACCAATCTAGTGAATCGCTAGCGGAATTTTCTGAATAAAAGTCATTTCTGAAAAATCTATAAGCGAATCAAAACAAATTAAAACTCTAGAATTTTGACTGAATTTATGAAAGGAAAGTTTACAAAAATTCGTTCATCGGATAGATTTGTAATTATCTGAATTGATTGATTAAAGCAAGTTTGCGGCATACTCTCGTCGGCACTACCGAAAAGTTAACAAAGTATAATCGCCCAATGCTTCGGATTTTCCTAGTCGGAAAATACTTGCATGATTCAAATTGGGATAATTTAACTAATTTAGTGAAAGCGTTTCAGCATCGGAGCGTTATACAAAACCGTTGGCAAATATATCAAGAAACAAATGCGAAAAATCTATCTGATATTTATACTGATTTTTATTTTTGGTTGCTCCAAAGGACAAGATGAAAATAGAATCATAGAATTTGAGAGCATTCTTGGAGAAAATGAAAGCAAAACTCTGACTTTTTTAGTTGAAGATTTTGAAAAAAACTATTTGAACAAATTTTATCCGAATATGAATATTAATGATTCATATAAAAGATTATTGAAAGACATAAATAATTCTGGAAAAACTCCAGACCCTAGGAAAGTTCTGAAAGATGGGTTCGAAAAATTTAAAAAAAGCAAATTAAAACTACAGATATATAGTATTCCCGATTCAATTTGGATTGAAAAAGATATTGCTAAAATGCAATTTAAAACCTCAGATTCAAAATTAAATATAAGATGGAAATCACTTTCTATTAATGGAACATATGAATATGGAAAATCTGAATCTAATGGAAACCATTTGAAAGGTATGAATGAAGATGAATTTATAAAAAAAGCCTTCAATCGAAAAAAATTAAACTACATAGGTAGTTACAACAAAGCAGTAAAAGCAGTTTTTAATATACCTAGTTTTATAAACGAATATTTTGAATATAGAGATATGACAGGCAATTCAAATCCTTCAATATTTACCCAAAGAATATTAAAATCAAATACTGATCTTAATGATTATTTAATAAAACGAATAATATTAATTGAATTAGTGTATTGGTAAAATACATTTGCCAACAAAGTAAACCTTCCAATGCTTAGTTTATTTACTAATCTGAAAAAACAAGCATCACTCCTATTCGGGAAATTTCAAGTAACTTAGTGAACGAAATACGCATCGGAAAGCTTTACAAAACCGTTGCAAACTATACTTCCGAACCAGTTTTATCTGAATATTTTAAATCATCTAAAATTGTGAACTTACCAATCCGGTGAATCGCTAGCGGAATTTTTCAATCCGAAAAATTCTCTGTTAGATTAAACCATTTTAGAAATCTAATATTTCGGAATTGAGCTTGAGACTGCGGAATGGATTGTGGAATTCACTCAAACGGAATTTAAAACTGATTTGAGCAAGTTTCGCGGAATTGTGTTGCGGAGTGTTGCGCGGAATAAAATGCTGAATGAAAACTGCTCTACTTCCACTCTGCTGTGTCAGTACAGTTTGCAACAAAGTAAAATGTCCAATGCTTCGGATTTTCCTATTCGGAAAATACTTGCATCATTGAAAATTGAGATAAATCAAGTAACTTAGCGAAAGTGTTCCAGCATCGGAACATTTTACAAAACCGTTGTGCATAATGTCCAAAAATGACGCAGGAGTTAACCGAAATAGAATTTAAGAGAACTTTTGGTAATGGAATGACCGACATTACTCAAATGAAAATTGACGAACCGATTGACATTTGGAGCTATGTAAAAGAGTTGGTTGAAAACCAAACCATTGACAATCTTGTACTCGAAAAAGAACTTGTCGAAAAAGTATATCGGAATGACTTAAAAACTTATGACCATATATTACTTCCGACTAATTCAAAAAATGTATTTATGACAATAATTGTAGACTTGAAAACCAAATCGATTTTTGGGCATAAATTATTGGATTTGAATAAAATGTATGGAAACTAACAAAGCGGAAATCTACATAACGGAATACAATAAATTGGAAAACAGAAATTTAGTCATTGATTCTGACCAACACTCAATTTGGGCTTATGTACTTGATTCCGAAAATAGAATTGAATTCGATGGATTCATATGCTCTCGTGGTACTTTGGTAGACACGAGTTCAAACGTAAAAGAATTTATCGAAAATGATTTTCAGCCACCTTTGACTAAAAACATTGCGAACGAATTTTCAATTCAGAGCGAAATAAAAAACGAAGACATAAAAATATTTTGGAATGATAATTTGATTCGGATTTTAATAAACGAAACGGAATTTTTAAAAATGGATACTTTAAATAAAAAATCCTACTCAAAAGCTGTTTCTGAATCTGGACCATATGGAATTCCACTAACCGAATAAAACACTATGCACAACAATGGCTATAAGTAATTGCTTGGGTTGGTAAATGCCAATCGGAATATTCTGTCGAATATTCCTCACTCCGTGCCTTTTTGCTAACTTAGTGCTTTACGCAACTACTCATAGCCGAGACCGTTGTGTGTAATATAAACTGAATCTGATATTGAAAAGAATAGATTGGAATTTACTTCTGAGTTACATAGGAATTAATCTTATAATATGGTTAATTTATAATTTCAATTTATACGATAAAGATTTTATTTCTGAATTTTATTTTATAATTCCTTTTGCATTCGTCTTTCTGATTTTTGATGTTTTCCATAAACGATTTAGGAATAAAAATGTATTACTGATTTGGGGAATTATTGGGCTAATTCAATTAATCATTTATTATTTTTTCAAGGATTTAACTGAATTACAAACTTTAAATGGTAATCGTTTGGTTTGGTTGAAAGCTTTACCAATAACAATTCTGACTATTTACACTCTGAATTTAATAAACCAACATAAATATGGAGATTATTTCATCGTAACGACAATGCTTTTAAATCCGAAAGAAATCGATCCTGAAGATAACCGAAAACCTCGACCAGTCGATTTTATTTTTTCATTTACTGGTTTTATGATAATAATTTTTGGAACTGTAATTACACCCTGAAATACTACACACAACAAAGTAAAAAATCCAATGCTTAGATTGTTCTTTTCGGAAAAAACAAGCATCACTCGTATTTGGATAATTTAAAGTAACTTAGTGACAGAATTCCAGCATCGGAATTTTATACAGAAACGTTGTGGTGCATTTAAGAAAAACATTGTGAGTTTAAAGAAAATCCTTTTTTTACCGATTTTATTTCTGCTGATTAGTTGTAACCAAAAGCAGAAACAAATTGATACGTGGAATGAAAGAATTTCGGAATTTGAGGAAACTAAAAACTCTGAATCGGAAATTAAAAAACAAGACTTCAAAAAAATTGTAGCGGAATTTTCTGAACAGTATGCGCCAAAACGTTCATCAAATTTTGACTCAATTCCGAATGGAATTATAAAAGCTTTTAAGGAATTACGAACTATTGACAAAGAGGCTCACGAAAAATATGTTACGCTGATTTTTGCAAAACTTTACGCTGAACATCTTGAATGTTGTCATCAAGGTTATATAATCGCAAACCGGTTTAAGAATGATTTTGATAAAGACAAACTATCGATGATAAATGAATTTGCTTATATTTCAGACTACGTTGATTATGCGAAATTACCAGAGGCTTGGAGTTCTGGAATTATAGAAAAATGGATAGAAGAAAATCCGAAATTCTTAAATGACCAACAAATTAAAGAGCAAGTTGACAGAATAAATGTGGTAGCGAAAAATATTGCTGACGGAACTTATTGGAATAACTAAATGCAGAAAAACGCACCACAACAATGTATATAAAAAATAGCGCTAATCTTTGCTAACACTAAGGTTTGGCCATTTTTGGAAAGTCGCCAAATTTTTAAATTTGACAATTTCCAATAAAAAAGATAAATAGTAAAATTTAAAAATTCGGCTTGTGTTTCATCCGAAAAGTAACCGCTTATTTTCAGCGCTACTTTTCATATACGGAGCCGTTGTGCTTCATACCCAAAAAATGGAAATTCAAGAATTATACAGAATTAAAAAGGGACAAGTCTTATCCAATAAGATTACAATTCCATTCTTTTTTGGTATTGTTTATTCAGACGATGGATTCATAAGACTTGACCTTTATGTAAATGAGGAATATGATTTGAAAGCTTTAATGAAAGATACTTCTCGAGAATATTTACAATATGATTATAATCTTACTTGCTTAACAGAAGAAAACAATGTTCTTAAAATTGACAATTTAAGATTTTCTCAAAACACACCACATTTATCAAGAATAAAAATGGTTTGTTATGGAAAAATGGAGCACATAAAGAAAAAGAAGAAAGGTTTTGAGGATAGTGATTTTAAACCTTTAATAAAGTACCTCGTATTGGAAGGACTCAAAATTGAATTTTCCGATTTCACAGAAGAAATTAGAGCAAGAGGAGGAGAAAAAATAGAAGATTTTGACAATTTTAAAAGAGACCATACGACAACAAATTTAGTTTACAAACAACATCCATATAGTCAGACTTACTATAAACTTTCAGAAAAAGAAAATGATATTATTGTCGAGTTTACAGATGAAAATAGTAACAGATTAACTTACAAGAAATATTTAGAACTCAAGGATTATTATGTTTCTGCACTTTCCTTTATTAATGGAGCTGAAGTAAGAATTAAAAAAGAATGTTATGGTTCATATTTTAGTATTGGTAAAATAGATGCAGAAAAAACAGTAACATATTCGTTCAAAAGAATAGACAACAGAAGATACAATAGTTACATTCCTGTCAATGACCCATTTCATAGAGGAGAACGAGTTTTAAGCAAATTCCTAATGTTTAATTTTGACAAGTTCATCAACTGGTGTGATAAAGTAGATTTAAAATCAATTATTTATTATTTAAGTAATTCAGAACAAACCAATAGCATTGAAGAAAAAGTTTTCATTCAAATAATTGCATTTGAAAGACTGACAACTATGTATGTCGAATATCTTGGCGAGAAAGAAGAATTTTTACCAAATAAAACTGATTATAAGCCAATAAAAGATGAACTAAATAAAATCATTGAACAAAACAAGGACAAGTTTGGAAACGCATATGATACTGTAAAAAGTAAAATTGGCAATTTAAACCAAATAAAAAGACATTCAACAACCGATAAAATGTATCGAATAATAAATGATTTTGATATCCCTGTTACACCAAAAATCAATAAACTGATAGATGTTGTAAGACATAAAACAGTACATAGAGGCGATATTGGAGACGGTCAAGACGGATTAACTACATTTTATCTTTTGGATGAATTAATTAGAGAAATTATTTTAAGAATGGTTGATTATGAAGGAAAAAGAATCAGCACAATATTATTGAATTAAAAAGTACGAAAGCACAACAACGTGTATAATTCATTGCTAGTTCTAGCCTACTTACGAAAATCCTCGCGGATTTTCTATTTGGTTTGTATTTGCTAATTTAGTTGCTGAAACACGCAACGAAATCATACACAAAACCGTTGGCAACAAGCAAAACATAAAAATATGAAAATAAAAATTGGCGATTATGATGTATTAGATACAGGCTCTGTCGTTGGAAATTTGAATGAATCAATTGATTTTGAATTGGACTCAGAATTCATTCAAACTCTCCGACTATTTTTCGTGGATGATGAATCTACTAAAGAACAAAAAGTTTTTGCAAAAAAAAGTGACACAGAAAGTAGAGTTATCGAAATGACTTTTACAAACTATAACAATACTCTAGGAACTGGAAATATTAAACCAATATCATTTGGAATTTATAAAGGTCGATCGTTATTTTTTAATTTTAGAATTTATAACTTAGATAAAGGAGGAAAACACATCCACTATACTTGGCTTTTAGGAAAGGAGGTTACTGATGAATAATCAAGAAATCGACATTCAAGAAATAAACAAGGATCTACAAGAAAATTATATTCATTATAACCTAAATAGAGTTGACTATACAATCAATAATATGGAGTTAAATTTGATAGAAAAATCTGGAAATTCAATTTGGAAAGATTTTTTTATAGCAACTTTAGCATTGGCAATTCCATCACTTATTAATGCCTATCACATTTATGATAATCTAACACCCGAAAGTAATTTCACAGTTGAATTATTTTTGAATACATTAGTTGGAGGAATATGTTTTATACTTGCAATCATATGTTTTATAGTTTGGCGGAATAACAGAAATAACCTAAAGAAAATTATAAGTGAAATAAAAGCAAAACCGAAATATAAACTACCCGTCAAATAAAAAGCCAGTTGCCAACAAAGTAAACCTTCCAATGCTTAGTTGATTTACTGTTCCGAAAAAACAAGCATTACTCCTATTCGGGAAATTTCAAGTAAATTAGTAAACGAAATCCGCATCGGAAAGCTTTACAAAACCGTTGGCAACAAGCAAACCAATTTGATAATTCAAGAAAAAGATTTAAGAATTGATAATTTTGTATCTTTGATTAAAAGATAACTGAAATGGATTTAGAAGCTCGAAAAATAGAATTTGTGCAAGAATTTTTAAAACTTCAAAGTGAAGAAGTAATTTCTCGTCTTGAAAAAATTTTAAGAAAAGAAAAAGATTCTACAAATCAACGAACCATTGAACCTATGAGTCATGAAGAATTAAACAGCCGAATAGATCGATCAGAATCTGACTTTATGGAAAATCGATTT
>NZ_JBYVJY010000021.1:0-15202 GCF_058147145.1 Patiriisocius sp. 208BN25-11 | reverse complement strand
TGCATCATTGAAAATTGAGATAAATCAAGTAACTTAGCGAAAGTGTTCCAGCATCGGAACATTTTACAAAACCGTTGGCAATAATTATAAAGAAAATGACGAACAAGTTATTTTACCTTCCGATTTTGATATTAAGTTTCCTATCCTGTAAAACGGAAAGAAAAACAGAAAATGAATATCTCGAAAAATCAAAAACGGACAAAATTGACAATCTCGCTAATCGGTACCTCGAATTAAACCGATTCAGCGGAACAATTTTAGTCGCTGAAAATAATATTATTATATACAATCAAAGTTTTGGGCTAGCTGATTATGAAAATAAAATTTCATTTTCTAATAACACTGCTTTCAAGATTGGAGAAATAACAGAATTTGTCACAGACAATCTTGTAAATAGATTATTAAAAGAAGGAAAAATAAAACTGACCGATAAATTATCTCAATACCTAACAGAAATTGACTCTGAAGTTAGTATAAATGATATACTAAATAAAAATTCCAATATCGATTATAATACTTTGGGCAAGTTAATTGAAAAAGTAAGCAATAAAAGTTATCAAAAAAACATCAAGGAATATAGCCATAAACTAGAATTGGAAAACACCTATTATTCAGAAACAGATTCATCTATTGCTGTGGGATATCTCTATCATAATTATAGAGGAAAAGGACTTGAATTACAGAAAGCACCTATCTATAATTTAGAAAGTGCCTTCAGTAGTAAGGGATTAAAATCTACTGGAAACGATTTAATAAAAATAATAAAGTCAAATCCAAAAGAGTTAAAGATAAATGGTTTTTTAGAGGATGATGGATTTAGTTACTCGTTGGAAAACAATATAGCAAGTAACACTTCAATTGTTATTTTGAGTAATCGTAGACAACCTATTACATCGGAAATCTTGAATGGAATCAATGCAATACTTGAAGATAAAGAATATAGAATTCCTTTATCAAGAAAACCATTTGATATAGATAAAACTATTTTGAAAGATTTTGCAGGTAGTTATTCGTTGAATGAAAATGTAAATTTTGAAGTGTTTAATTCAAATGATAGTCTATTTGTACTAATGGGACCTAACAAAACATATCTTGTTCCTCAATCATCCAATCAATTTTATATGAAACAAATTGATGCCTCAATGAGATTTTTGAGGGATTCAACAAAACTCGTAAATAGGGTTATTCTTTTGAATGGATTTATTGATAGTGAACAAACAGCGAATCGAGTAAAATAACTATTGCCAACACCGTGTATAATTAATTGCTGCGCAAGTGTTTAAACGAAGGATCTTTTCCTACAATTCACTATATTGTATAACGGAAAAATAATCGCGTACCTGTACGCAACTAACCATACACAAACACGTTGGCAATAATTATGACCCTAAATCATCCTTAATACTACACGGAAATTTTAAGTATTTATGAATATCAAGTATACACTCTTATTTTTTATTTTATTCTTAGCCTGTAAAAATGAAATTTACTCGGACAAAAATAAAACTGTAACTATTGATCAGGGAAATACAAGTCTATATTTTAAAAATTCATTTGAAAGAGGAATTATAAACGATTCTTTAGCAGCAATAAATTTTGATAAAGGAAATGAAGAAAGCTCTAAAAACAACTTTAAAAAAGCTAAAGTACTATATGAATTCGCAAATGATATTGAACCGAATAATACTAGCATAATAAATTGTTTAGCTTTAGTAAATGCAAAATTGAATAACCCAGTAAAGTCAACTGAATATTTTGAAAAAGCTCTAAAGATTGACAGTTTAGACCCAATAACTTTTTTAAACTACGGCTTTTGTAAAACTAAAAATAACGAATTTGAGAAAGCAATTGAACTTTATAAAAAAGGTGTGAGTCTTGAACGAAGTGGTGAAAAAAGGGCCTATTTTTATTATAATATGTCACGAACATACTACAAAGCTGATGAGATTGAAAAAGCCAAAATACATATCAACAAAGCAATTGAATTGATTGATGAAAAATTAATAAAAAAAGAAATTCTGAAATTTAGAGATATACTAAGCGAAGAATAACTATTGCCAACAAAGTAAACCTTCCAATGCTTAGTAGATTTACAATTCAGAAAAAACAAGCATCACTCCTATTCGGGAAATTTCAAGTAACTTAGTGAACGAAATACGCATCGGAAAGCTTTACAAAACCGTTGCTTACTATAACTCTGAAACTGTTTTAGGAATCCAATTTTCTTCATTTCAACTTTACACAGACCAATCCGGTGAATCGCTAGTGGAATTTTTCGGATTGAAAATTTTCAGTTTGATTAAAATGAGTTCGGATTTTAAAATTTCAGAATTGAGCTGGATACTTCTGACTGAATTGCGGAAAAATACTCTGACGAATTTTAAGCGGATTTGAGCAACTTTCGCGGAATTCTATTGCGTAGTGTTACGTTGAATGAAATACGGAATAAAAACTGCTTCTCTTCCACTCTGCTGTTTCGTTACAGTAAGCAACAAAGTATAATCGCCCAATGCTTCGGATTTTCCTAGTCGGAAAATACTTGTATGATTCAAATTGGGATAATTTAACTAATTTAGTGAAAGCGTTTCAGCATCGGAGCGTTATACAAAACCGTTGTAGCCAATTAAAGAACAAAATAGAAAATCATGGATAAAGCACTACAAACAATGATTTCTAATATGCCTGAAAAAACAGGAAAATCATTAGAGCAATGGAAAGAAATTTTAAAAGAAAAATCTTTTTCTAAACATTCAGAAGGAGTAAAATTTTTAAAAACTGAATACAGTGTTACTCATGGTTTTGCGAATACAATTGTTTCTCTTTCGAAAGAAGATGACAATCCTTCAGAAAATCTTGTTGAATCTCAATACAAAGGAAAAGAAAATCTATTTCCAATATATGAGAAACTAATGAATCATCTGAAAACTTTAGGTTCTGATATTACTATAACTCCCAAAAAAGGAAGTGTAAGTATTATTAGAAAACGACAATTTCTATTAATAAAGCCTGCAACCAAAACGAGAATTGATTTAGGATTCAAACTGAAAGACAAACCGACAAATGAAAGACTAGAAAATTCAGGACCTTTTGGTACTATGTGCACGCACAGAGTGAAAATATCCGATTTAAAAGAGGTTGACAATGAATTAAAAGTATGGATAAAAGAAGCTTACGAAAAATCAATTTAGACAACTGGCTACAACAAAGTAAAAAATCCAATGCCTAAATTGTTCTTTTCGGAAATAACAAGCATCACTCCTATTTCGATAATTTAAACTAACTTAGTGAACGAATTCCAGCATCGGAATTTTATACAGAAACGTTAGCGGCAACCATCAGTGACGTTAACGAAAATAAATCAACTTCCAAATAAAGATATAAAGGCCAAAATGAAATTATGATTAAATATCTCATTAGCAGACAAATTATATATAGTTTACTAATACTAGTATTTTACATCTCTTGTAATGGACAAGTCAAAACTAAACCAACAGATGATTTGAAAAATACAGATGCAATTACTATTGGAACACCTAAACTTCTAAAAACACAAGGTTCTGGCGTTAGTCATAATGTACATTGTAGTCTTAAAGATACAGAAGGAAATCTTTGGTTTGGCACCACTGGGGAAGGTGTTTATTGTTATGATGGTAAATTATTCACTCAATTTACTATCGGTCTAAATACTAATTCTGTTGGGTCTATTTTAGAAGATCATAGTGGAAATATTTGGTTTGGAACCGATGATGGTTTATATAAGTTTGATGGAAAGGAGATAATTGCTATCCCTTTTGAAAAAACAAATTCAAGAGTTACAATACTGTCTATGATGCAGAGTAAAAATGGAATACTTTGGTTAGGCACTAATGAAGGAGTTTATACGTATAAAGAGAAGGTGTTTTCTGCTTTTCTAAACAATGAAAGCATACAAAACGGTGATCGTTTACATCTTAAAAACACTGAATCATTGTTGGAAGATAAAAACGGAAACATCTGGTTTGGTTCGTATGTAAGTGAAGGTATATCCTTTTTTGATGGTAAGACTTTAGCTCGACTTAAAGCAAATGTTACTCTAAAGCATTTTGGCTATGTGAGGATCCCATCTATTATGGAAGATAGCGCTGGATTTATTTGGTTTGGAACTAGTGATGGAGCTTTCCGTTTCGATGGAAAGGAGTTAACCAAAATTGGTAAAAAAGAGGGTATCAATAGTGTGTATTCTATTGTTGAAGATAAAAATGGAAATTTTTGGTTTTCAACAGAGAGCATAACCGGACAAATTGACGATACTGGTGGAGTTTGGCGTTACGATGGGAAATCGTTTACTCAATTCACAACAAAAGAAGGACTTGTTCATAATGCTGTATTTTCTATTGTTGAAGATAATGATGGAAACCTTTGGTTCGGGACCAGAAACACAGGTTTAAGTAAATACGATGGGGAAAACTTCACAACATTTTCTGAATAGAAAAAGAACTAAAAATTTGAATAATCAAAACTTTCGAGAAAAATATGGCAGCCGCTAACAAAGTAAAAAATCCAATGCTTAAATTGTCCATTTCGGAAAAAACAAGCATCACTCCTATTTGGATAATTTAAACTAACTTAGTAACAGAATTCCAGCATCGGAATTTTATACAAAACCGTTGCTTTCCATTGTTCCGAAAAGTGCGAGTTCGGAAAAATTTAGATCTGAAAATATTAATGACCAATCTGGTGAATCGCTCGCGGAATTTTCTGAATAAAGGTCGTTTCTGAAAAATCTGTAAGCGAATCAAATCAATTTAAACTCGATAATTCTGACTGAATTTCTGAATCAATTTCAATAAAAATTCGTCCATCGGATAACTCCGTTTTAATCTGAACGTTTTACCAAAGCTAGTTTGCGGCAAAGTATTGTAGGTCACAACGGAAAAGCAACAAAGTAAAATGTCCAATGCTTCGGATTTTCCTATTCGGAAAATACTTGCATCACCGAAATTTGAGATAAATAAACTAACTTAGCAAAAGTGTTCCAGCATCGGAACATTTTACAAAACCGTTAGCGGTAATATGAACAAAACATCGTAATAAAATTAGACATTTGAAAAAAATACTCTTCGGGCTTTTATTAATTTCAACTTGGTATTGTTCTGCTCAACAAAAAAGAACTTTAATTGACACATTAGCCATTGAAAATCTGATTACCAAAACATTTGACAAAAAAGAAATTGTTGGAGCTTCAATAGTTATTGTAAAAGAAGGAAATGTATATTACGAAAAAGGATTTGGCTTATCCAAAAAAAATGGTGCTAAAATGACACCAAAAACATCTTCAGCAATAGCGTCGATGACAAAGTCTTTTACTGGTATTGCAATAATGCAGCTTTCAGAAAAAAGGCTAATTGATTTGGATGAAAAGGTTACACATTATCTGCCAAATTTCAGAGCTTCTAACGCAGACTATTCCAATCAAATAAAGGTTAGAAATTTACTTTATCATTCAAGCGGATTTTCACAACTTAATGGGAATAGGTCTTGGAATTGGGCAGATATGAGTGAAAACGCTTTAGATAATGTAGTTTCGGATTATGAGAATGTAAAACTAAAAAGCAAACCAAACGAAAATCCACAATATTCTAATGCCAACTATCACATTTTAGGGCTAATTATAGAAAAGATATCAAAACAGCAGTTTGAACAATATATCGAAACAAATATTTTAGAACCTCTGGAAATGGATAATACCTTTTTTGGCTATCCAAATTCAATAAATGATAATATTGCAAATCCAAATAGACTGATTTTCGGATTTGCCACAAATCATAGCCATAATCCGAGATTATCCAGAAATTTTTATCCCGTTGGAGGACTTTACTCAAGTGCAGAAGATATGGGTAAATATTTGAACGCTGTTCTTGATAAAGATAAACGTTTGCTTTCAGAAAACGGATTTGACCAAATTTTCAAAATAGACAAAAATGAGAGAACAAATCACGGCGAATTTGGTTGGGTTCGAAATTATGGAAAATCTGAATTCTTTTATCACGCAGGTCAATTTGAGGGAGTTGAGAGTAATATGCTAATCATTCCGTCCGAAAAAATTGGACTTGTTGTCCTATCAAACACATCAGGCGGTAATTATGCTACTAACAGAATAAATAGCTTGATAAATGGTCCAGGTGAAATTCTTTTAGGTTATGAACCACCATCAAATTTTATTCTAATTGAAAATATTATTTTTTGGACGGTAAGTATTATACCAGTTATTTTTGTTTTTCTCATCGGAAAAATGTTATTCAAAAAAAGGGAACAGCAAAAAAGAAAATGGAATTTTATCATTCCCATTTTGATTTTTGCGATTCTTGCGTTTCTTTTTATTATTTATATTCCAAGGCAAAACGCAATTTACATAAGTGGATTATTGAACTATATGCCAGATGTGGGATATCTGTTTGTTGTTACGACAGTTTTATCTTTGACTTGGGCAATTTTAAAAATCCAACAAACAAAAAGAATACGTGAAAATACTACCGCTAACAACATATATAAAAAATAGCGGTTTAATCGCTTAATCCAAACAAAATGAATAAATTAAAGGTCTGTTACAATCCGAAAAGTTAGTGAGTAAAATCCGCTACTTTTCATATACAAACACGTTGTAAGCAATAAGACAGATCACAGGAAGGATTGCTTTTCGATGTTTATTCGGAAGACCACTTTTCACTATATCAATCTGAGTTAGGATAAATCGGATTGCCAAGCTTTTGCGATTGCATCGTGGAGAGTTCGCACTCTCAAAACGTTGTTACGCTTCAAAAGCTTGTCGAAGGTAGTGATTGATTTTTGGAAAATCAAGTAACGGACTGATATAGTGAAAAGTGGTAGTATGAATTCATGAATTGACATCGAAATGTTTTGGACTCAGCTTATATTCAACCTTATAAACTGAATAAAAAACAAAAAGCAGAGGTAAATGCGTTATCTGACTGACTACGTATTCTCTGAATCATAAGGCCTGGCCGAATACTGCATACAACTAGGGTATATAATTTATTTTGCCATAGGGATAAATGGATTATATTTTAGTACTTTTAATTAAAGATTAAAACAACTGAAAATATTGCCTGATAAAGGCAAAACAAATCATATACTTTACCGTTGGCATTCAGTATCGCTGAACTGAATTCTTTCCGAATATCTGAAAACATAACATTTTAAATTCGTCTAGCCGGTGAGTCGCTAACGGAATTTTTCTATCCGAAAAATTCGCAGAAAAAATCAATTCTTTTCTTTGATTAAAATTTCAGCTTCTGAATTCAAGTCCATGAAAATTTATCAATCGGAAAGTGTTGTTTGCTTCTGAATAGATTGTAAAAGCAAGTTTGCGGCAAACTCTTGTGGGCAATACCGAAAAGCCAACAAAGTAAAAAGTCCAATGCTTCGGATTTTCCTATTCGGAAAATACTTGCATCACTGAAATTTGGATAAAATAAACTAACTTAGCTAAAACGTTCCAGCATCGGAACTTTTTACAAAACCGTTGTAGCCAATTTGAGAAAATGATTCTAAAAATTAAGAAAATTTACCATTCAATCGAAAAGTTTTCATCCGAAAGACCTATTCTCTTTTGGCTAATTACACTTCTCGTCACTACTATTCCTTTTCTTGCAACTTGGAAATATATTAAAGCATTTCTAAATCAAGAATATGTTTTTAAAGGTTATGAATTCTTAATTCTAATTTTGATTCCTTTCGCTCTAATTGGAATAATTAAACTACTGACACCGAATAAATTTATACAGAACATACTTAAGGACTTGAATTCAATGAAAAGCGTATTGGACAAACCATTTGAAATTGAAAGAAGCGGATTTATGAATAATGACAAATTCACTGAAAAGTACTATCATTCTGAAATTATTGAATTTTTTGACAAGTACAATGAAATCGTTTTGGAATTAAGGAAAAGGAATTCAAGAAAATTTGGAGAAATTAAAACTCGCGATGATATTCCAAAAGTCGGAAAAGATTGGGTTCCAGTAACCCGAATGCAAGTTATTAAAAGTGATATTGAATTATTAATAAACAAACTGAATTAAAAAAACTGGCTACAACAAAGTAAAGCTTCCAATGCTTAGTTGATTTACTGTTCCGAAAAAACAAGCATCACTCCTATTTGGGAAAATTCAAGTAACTTAGTGAACGAATTCCGCATCGGAAAGCTTTACAAAACCGTTGTAAGCAATAAGACAGATCACAGGAAGGATTGCTTTTCGATGTTTATTCGGAAGACCACTTTTCACTATATCAATCTGAGTTAGGATAAATCGGATTGCCAAGCTTTTGCGATTGCATCGTGGAGAGTTCGCACTCTCAAAACGTTGTTACGCTTCAAAAGCTTGTCGAAGGTAGTGATTGATTTTTGGAAAATCAAGTAACGGACTGATATAGTGAAAAGTGGTAGTATGAATTCATGAATTGACATCGAAATGTTTTGGACTCAGCTTATATTCAACCTTATAAACTGAATAAAAAACAAAAAGCAGAGGTAAATGCGTTATCTGACTGACTACGTATTCTCTGAATCATAAGGCCTGGCCGAATACTGCATACAACTAGGGTATATAATTTATTTTGCCATAGGGATAAATGGATTATATTTTAGTACTTTTAATTAAAGATTAAAACAACTGAAAATATTGCCTGATAAAGGCAAAACAAATCATATACTTTACCGTTGCTTACAATGGCTCCGAATTGACTCAAGCCGAATACATCTAAATGAAAATCATATTTTGTTTCTGACCAATCTGATGAATCGCTAGCGGAATTTTTCCATCTGAAAAATTCTCAGTTTCATGAAAGCGAATTATTAATCTAATATTTCGGAATTGAGCTTGACGCTTCTGAATGGATTGCGGAATCTTAATCTGACTGAATTTAAGCCGATTTAAGCCATTTCTCATGAATTGTGTTGCGTAGTGTTACGCGGAATGAAATACGGAATTAGACTGCTTCTCTTCCACTCTGCTGTGTCGCCAAAGTAAGCAACTAAGCATACACTCCATTGCTTCGGATTTTCCTTATCGGAAAATACTCGCATGAACCAAATTTAGTTATCTTTAAAAAACAAATGCAAAAACTCCCAGCAACGGAAGTATATGCAAAACCGTTGCTTACAATGGCTCCGAACTGACTCAAGCCGAATAAATCTAAATGAAAATCATGTTTTGTTTCTGACCAATCTGGTGAATCGCTCACGGAATTTATAAATCTAATATTTCGGAATTGAGCTTGATGCTGCTGAATGGATTGCGGAATCATTCTCTGACCGAATTCAAGTCGATGTAAGTCATTTCTTCTGAATTGTGTTGCGGAGTATTACGCGGAATGAAATGCGGAATGAAAACTACTTCTCTACTACTCTGCTGTGTCGCCAAAGTAAGCAACTATGCATACACTCCATTGCTTCGGATTTTCCTTATCGGAAAATACTCGCATGAACCAAATTTGGTTATCTTTAAAAACAAATGCAAAAACTCCCAGCAACGGAAGTATATGCAAAACCGTTGTAAACAAGTTAAAAATGAACCAAAATCAAGAACTGAAATCTAATGACGAATTAACCGATCTTATAAAAAGTAACGGAATAAATACTTGGAATGAATTAACCAATTTTGTTAAAAAATTACCTTACGGAAGAAATAAAGATAGATCAGATTTTAGTTTGGTAATTACCGAAAAGAAAGGTACTTGTAGTTCAAAACATGCTTTACTCAAAAGGCTTTCTGACTTAAATAATATTTCTAGTGTTGAATTAGTTTTAGGGTTATATAAAATGAATAATTCGAACACTCCAAAAATTGGTGCAGAACTGACCGAGAAATCTATAGAGTTTATTCCAGAAGCTCATTGCTATCTTAAAGTTGATGGAAAACGAATTGATTATACAACTGATAAATCTGAATTTGAAAAAATCGAAAAAGATATAATTCTTGAAAAAGTAATCGAACCTGAACAAGTTTCTGAATTCAAAGTAGAATTTCATAAAAACTTTATCAAGAAATGGTTGAAAGAGAATAACTCAAACATTGAATTCAAAAAACTTTGGGAAATTAGAGAGAAATGTATTCAAAATTTAGCGGAATAACCTGTGTACAACAAAGTAAACCTTCCAATGCTTAGCTTAGATACTTTCCGAAAAAACAAGCATTACTCCTATTCGGGAAATTTCAAGTAACTTAGTGAACGAATTCCGCATCGGAAAGCTTTACAAAACCGTTGTAAGCCATTTGAAAAAACCTATCGCCCTAAAATAAATCAATTAAAGTTCAAATTTATTTGTTAAATCATATACGATATACTATATTTGATTTATGTTACAAAAAACAATATTTAGAAAATCTATTAAAGATATTCTTGTGAAGTATATGCTGAATGGCAATTTTAAACCAACCGAGCGTTTGTCTTTACCCAAAATTGCCTCAGAATTAGAGATAAGTGTTACACCAATTCGAGAAGCACTAACCCAACTAACGGAAATAGGAATAGTAACATACATAGCAAATAGAGGTTTTTTTGTTACTGAATTAAGTGAGTCTGGAGCTATGGAATTATATCAAATTATTTCGATTTTAGAATGCGAAGCTATAAAGAACTGTGCCTACAAAACAGAACAAATCAATGAGTTGTCCGAAATAAATGAGAAATTTAAAATTGCTCCCACAAATGCAGATAAAATTGAATTTGATACATTATTTCATCAAAAACTAATTGAAGATTATACTAATAAATCAGCAAAGAAGATTATTGAGGACATTAGAATTAAGCTCTCTGTATATGAACTTAAGTTTATGGGTTTAGAAATATCTAATGAGTCTTATATGATGCATAAAAAAATCATTCGGTATTTAAGCCAATCTAATATTATTGAAGCGACAAAAGAATTAAACAATAATTGGAAAGTTAGCATAGAGCATTTCAAAAAATAAAAAATAGGGTATTAAAGAAAGCGTTTATAACCATCCTTTTATTTATTACGCTTTTAATCTGTCAATCAAAAACATCGACCAATGAAAAAACATTTTTTAATTACGTTAACAGCTATCGCTTTTCTCTTACATTCCTGTAATTCTTTTGGACAAGATAAACCAATAGGACAAATTCCATTCACACTAAATGATAACGGCCTCATAGTCATAACCTTAAAAGTAAATAACCAAGAGGTTTCTAATTTCGTTTTAGATACAGGAGCTTCTGTAACTGTTATCGATAAAAGCATAGCAACTCAATTTAACTTACCTTTGAAGAAGGAAACATATCAATCCATAGGCACAAGTGGAGTTACAGAAAATAGAAAAAAAACACAAAAACAAAGTGTCTCTTTAAACGATAAAATAGTTTTGGAAGGTTTGGAAATGATGGTAATAGACCTTTCACATCTCGGCGAAATCAATGGTATAATTGGTTTCGATTTATTCAAAGAATTTGTAACTGAAACTAATTTTGACACAAAAACCATTAGCTTCTTCAAGCGTAAAGGTAAACCTAACACCAAAGGATATAAGTCTATAAAATTTGTAGAGTCATTCTGTACTCCTGAAATTGATATTTCAGTCGTGCTTCCTAATGATGAGTCATTTACTGGAAAAGTAACCTTTGATACAGGTAACGTTAGGTCACCTCTTATATTTAATTCACCTTTTGTCAGTCAAAACGATTTAAGTTCTAAATTTAATGCTCTTTTAAAGTCTGAATCCGAATCAACCGGAATCAATTCTGGCTTTAAATTAAAAAAGACCACAGGTGTTATATCTCAAATCAAGATTAAAGATTTCGATTTATTGGAAATCCCTGTGGGACTTTCTAATGATAGTCAAGGAATGCTATCAAAAGACAAGTATATGGGCAATCTTGGACTACAATACATAAGTAAGTTCAATTTCATATTAGATTACAACAGAAAGAAAATCTATTTAAAACCAAATAATTCATACAATAATGCTTTTGATTTTCCATTGAGTGGTATCGTTTTACAAGAAAAGGAAAATGGAATATTTATCAAGTCAATTGCTAAACCAAGTATGGCGAGTGATAAAGGTCTAAAAGTTGGTCAGCAATTGATTTCCATCAACGGCGCTGAAAATAAGGATATACGGTTTTACAAAAAGCTATTGAAAAATGAGGGGGAAAAACTTTCGATTGTTGTAAAATTAAAAGATGGTTCATTAAAAACTGTCGAAATTTCACTAACGCGATTGATTTGAAACCTATATAAGTTACTTTTGATTTGAATTAAAATTATTAAATCGGAGTAAAAAAAACGGCTTACAACAAAGTAAAGCTTCCAATGCTTAGTTTATTTACTATTCTGAAAAAACTAGCACTACTCCTATTCGAGAAATTTCAAGTAACTTAATGAACGAAATCCGCATCGGAAAGCTTTACAAAACCGTTGCTTACAATGGCTCCGAATTGACTCAAGCCGAATATTTCTAAATGAAAATCATGTTTTGTTTCTGACCAATCTGGTGAATCGCTAGTGGAATTTATCAATCTAATATTTCGGAATTGAGCTTGATGCTGCTGAATAAATTGCGGAATCTTACTCTGACTGAATTTTAGTCGATTTAAGCCATTTCTTCTGAATTGTGTTGCGGAGTATTACGCGGAATGAAATGCGGAATGAAATGCGGAATGAAAACTACTTCTCTACTACTCTGCTGTGTCGCCAAAGTAAGCAACTAAGCATACACTCCATTGCTTCGGATTTTCCTTATCGGAAAATACTCGCATGAACCAAATTTGGTTATCTTTAAAAAACAAATGCAAAAACTCCCAGCAACGGAAGTATATGCATAACCGTTGCTTACTATAACTCGGAAACTGTTTTAGGAATCCAATTTTCTTCATTTCAACTTTATAAAAACCAATCCGGTGAATCGCTCGCGGAATTTTTAGATCCGAAAAATTCTCAGTTTGATTAAAATGAGTTCGGATTTTAAAATTTCAGAATTGAGCTTGATACTTCTGACTAGATTGCGGAAAAACACTCTGACGAATTTTAAGCGGATTTGAGCAACTTTCGCGGATTTGTGTTACGGAGTGTTTCGCGGAATTAAATACTGAATAAAATCGGTTTCTTTCCCACTCTGCTGTTTCGTTACAGTAAGCAACAAAGTAAAATGTCCAATGCTTCGGATTTTCCTTTTCGGAAAATACTTGCATCACTGAAAATTGAGATAAATAAACTAACTTAGCGAAAGTGTTCCAGCATCGGAACATTTTACAAAACCGTTGTAAAACATTTCAATGAAAAGTTTCAATACCAAAAATAATTTATACTTCTGGAATGGATATTTGATAATATTGATTTTAGCAGTTTTTCTATTCTTGTCATTTTACCATTTGCAGTCAGAATTTAAAGTGAACTTTTTTTTAGTTTTTTACATACAACTCATCGGAATTATTTTTTTACTTTCTTATTTCTTTGAGAAGAATAATTTTATTTTCAAATATGCAATGAAAATTTGTGAAAATTCTGTTCCCAAAAGTAGATATATGGCTTTCTTTTATTTTGGTTTAGCAACAATTTTATCATTATCATCTTTATAGAATAAAATTTGAATGAGTAGAATCCCAATCGACATATCGAAATCTAAAAAAGCTGGAAAGCTGATTATAAGGCAATGGTTTCTTGAAAAATTATTCGAATACCTACTTCCATTAATGATTGTAGGAATGTTTCCTTTTATGGCGATGATGGAGTTCAATTCGGATTTAAACAAAAATGAACCATTTGGACTTTCTCTTTCTTTTATGATTTTATCGCTGATAATTGGAGGATTGATGATTTATTCAATTTTCAATGTTTATAAGTTAAAACGGATTAAAGGAATATCGAGAGGAAAAAACTCAAATCTGGTTAAACAAATTGCGAAAAAAAATAATTGGAATATCTTTTCGAGTAATCAACAAATGACAATTCTAAACTTAACATGGAAAGAATCTAGCGGATTTGATTGGGGAAAACAATTGACAATAATCTATGATGAAAAAGACATACTCGTGAATTGTATATCGTTCGGGCTTCATTCAAGTCCATCACCATTTCATTGGTTTGTAAATAGAAGAAAAGTAAATAAACTAACAACGGAATTTAAAAGCGGAATAAAAAACGTTTTACAACAAAGTAAACCTTCCAATGCTTAGTTGATTTACAGTTCCGAAAAAACAAGCATTACTCCTATTCGGGAAATTTCAAGTAACTTAGTGACTGAAAACCGCATCGGAAAGCTTTACAAAACCGTTGCAAACTATACTTCCGAACCAGTTTTATATGAAAATTTTAAATCATCTAAAATTGTGAACTTACCAATTCGGTGAATCGCTAGCGGAATTTTTCAATCCGAAAAATTCTAAGTTTATGAAAACAATTGAACAATCTAATATTTCGGAATTGAGCTAGATACTGCGGAATGGATTGCGGAATTCACTCAAACGGAATTTAAAACTGATTTGAGCAACTTTCGCGGAATTGTGTTGCGGAGTGTTGCTCGGAATGAAATGCTGAATGAAAACTGCTCTACTTCCACTCTGCTGTGTCAGTACAGTTTGCAACAAAGTAAAAAGTCCAATGCTTCGGATTTTCCTATTCGGAAAATACTTGCATCACCGAAATTTGGATAAAATAAACTAACTTAGCTAAAACGTTCCAGCATCGGAACATTTTACAAAACCGTTGCAAACTATACTTCCGAACCAGTTTTATCTGAATATTTTAAATCATCTAAAATTGTGAACTTACCAATCCGGTGAATCGCTAGCGGAATTTTTCAATCCGAAAAATTCTCTGTTAGATTAAACCATTTTAGAAATCTAATATTTCGGAATTGAGCTTGAGACTGCGGAATGGATTGTGGAATTCACTCAAACGGAATTTAAAACTGATTTGAGCAAGTTTCGCGGAATTGTGTTGCGGAGTGTTGCGCGGAATAAAATGCTGAATGAAAACTGCTCTACTTCCACTCTGCTGTGTCAGTACAGTTTGCAACAAAGTAAAATGTCCAATGCTTCAGATTTTCCTATTCGGAAAATACTTGCACTACTGAAAATTGAGATAAATCAAGTAACTTAGCGAAAGTGTTCCAGCATCGGAACATTTTACAAAACCGTTACCCAACATTTGAAAAAAGCTACTTACATACAATTTAAAGCTCCA
>NZ_JBYVJY010000020.1:0-18274 GCF_058147145.1 Patiriisocius sp. 208BN25-11 | reverse complement strand
TCTATTGGATCTCCGTTCAAAGTATCGTTATCAAATACACTTGGAGTTGTTCCACCATCGGCACCACTAATTGGTGTTCCGCTATAATCATCATCTACAGCATCGATTACTGGTGCCTCTATTACTACAGTAGCTGTGGCTGTATCACAGTTGGTTGGGTTGTTGTTCTCACAAATTGTGTAATCAATCATGTACGTCCCCGCTGGTGTGCCTGGCGTTACATCAATTGTTCCATCGGTGTTTACCGTAAGTTCTGTCGTTGGTGTGCTTGTTAAAGTAACATCGGCCGGATCTACTGGATCGCCATTTAACTCATCATTGTCATATACATTTGAGTTGGGTACCGTTCCACCATCTTCTCCATTAACTGGATCTGCACTAAAATCATCTGCAACTGCATCGATTACTGGTGCCTCTACTACTACAGTAGCTGTGGCTGTATCACAGTTGGTTGGGTTGTTGTTCTCACAAATTGTGTAATCAATCATGTACGTCCCCGCTGGTGTGCCTGGCGTTACATCGATTGTTCCATCGGTATTTACCGTAAGCTCTGTCGTTGGTGTGCTTGTTAAAGTAACATCGGCTGGATCTACTGGGTCACCATTTAGCTCGTCGTTGTCATAAACGTTAGCTCCTGGTACTGCTCCACCACTTGTTCCATTTACTGGAGTTGCGCTGTAATCGTCATCTACTGCATCGATTACTGGTGCTTCTACTACTACAGTTACTGTAGCAGTATCACAGTTCGTTGGGTTTAATGCCTCACAGATCTGGTACACTACATCATACGTACCCGCTGGTGTATCCATAGGTACAGTTAACGTTCCATCAGGATTGATTGTGATTCCACTTCCATCATCATCCGTCACAGTTGCGTTTACATCTGCTGGATCTATTGGATCTCCGTTCAAAGTATCATTATCAAACACACTTGGAGTTGTTCCACCATCGGCACCACTAATTGGTGTTCCGCTATAATCATCATCTACTGCATCAATTACTGGTGCCTCTACTACCACAGTAGCTGTGGCTGTATCACAGTTTGTTGGGTTGTTGTTCTCACAAATTGTGTAATCAATCATGTACGTCCCCGCTGGTGTGCCTGGCGTTACATCTACACTTCCGTCTGTATTTACTGTAAGTTCAGCTGTTGGTGTGGTCGTTAAAGTAACATCGGCTGGATCTACTGGGTCACCATTTAACTCATCATTGTCATATACATTCGCTCCTGGTACTGCTCCACCACTTGTTCCATTTACTGGAGTTGCGCTGTAATCGTCATCTACTGCATCGATCACTGGTGCTTCTACTACTACAGTTACTGTAGCAGTATCACAGTTCGTTGGATTTAATACCTCACAAATCTGGTATACTACATCATACGTACCCGCTGGTGTATCCATAGGTACAGTTAACGTTCCATCAGGATTGATTGTGATTCCACTTCCATCATCATCCGTCACAGTTGCATTTACATCTACTGGATCTATTGGATCTCCGTTCAAAGTATCGTTATCAAATACACTTGGAGTTGTTCCTCCATCGGCACCACTGATTGGTGTGCCACTATAATCATCATCCACTGCATCGATATTGCTATCATCTACAACTACTGTTACAGTTGCTGTATCACAGTTGATCGGATTTAGATTCTCACAAATCGTGTAATCAATCATGTAGGTTCCGGCTGGTGTACCTGGTGCTACATCAACACTTCCGTCTGTATTTACAGTAAGCTCAGCTGTTGGTGTACTTGTTAGTGTAACATCGGCTGGATCTACTGGGTCACCATTTAACTCATCGTTGTCATATACATTCGCTCCTGGTACTGCTCCACCACTTGCTCCATTTACTGGAGTTGCGCTATAATCATCATCTACTGCATCGATCACTGGTGCTTCTACTACTACAGTTACTGTAGCCGTATCACAGTTCGTTGGATTTAATACCTCACAAATCTGGTAAACTACATCATACGTACCCGCTGGTGTATCCATAGGTACGGTTAACGTTCCATCAGGATTGATTGTAATTCCACTTCCATCATTATCCGTCACAGTTGCGTTTACATCTGCTGGATCTACTGGATCACCATTCAACGTATCATTATCATATACATTTGAGTTTGGTACCGTTCCACCGTCTTCACCATTTACTGGATCTGCGCTAAAGTCATCATCCACAGCATCAATTACTGGCGCCTCTACTACTACAGTAGCTGTGGCTGTATCACAGTTTGTTGGGTTGTTGTTCTCACAAATTGTGTAATCAATCATGTACGTTCCGGCTGGTGTGCCAGGGGTTACATCAATTGTTCCATCTGTGTTTACTGTAAGTTCTGTCGTTGGTGTACTTGTTAGCGTAACATCCGCTGGATCTACTGGATCACCATTCAACGTATCATTGTCATATACATTTGAGTTTGGTACCGTTCCACCGTCTTCACCATTTACTGGATCTGCGCTAAAGTCATCATCCACAGCATCAATTACTGGCGCCTCTACTACTACAGTAGCTGTGGCTGTATCACAGTTGGTTGGGTTGTTGTTCTCACAAATTGTATAATCAATCATGTACGTGCCTGCTGGTGTGCCAGGGGTTACATCAATTGTTCCATCTGTGTTTACAGTAAGTTCTGTTGTTGGTGTGCTTGTTAAAGTAACATCGGCCGGATCTACTGGATCGCCATTTAACTCATCATTGTCATATACATTTGAGTTGGGTACCGTTCCACCATCTTCTCCATTAACTGGATCTGCACTAAAATCATCTGCAACTGCATCGATTACTGGTGCCTCTACTACTACAGTAGCTGTGGCTGTATCACAGTTGGTTGGGTTGTTGTTCTCACAAATTGTATAATCAATCATGTACGTGCCTGCTGGGGTACCTGGTGTTACATCAATTGTTCCATCTGTGTTTACTGTAAGTTCTGTCGTTGGTGTACTTGTTAGAGTAACATCCGCTGGATCTACTGGATCACCATTCAACGTATCATTATCATATACATTTGAGTTTGGTACCGTTCCACCGTCTTCACCATTTACTGGATCTGCGCTAAAGTCATCTGCAACAGCATCAATTACTGGCGCTGTTACTGTTACTGTCTCTCTTGCTGAATCACAATTTGTTGCATTGTTTACATCACAGATAGTATAATCTATTACATATTCCCCCGCTGGAGTTCCAGCTGGCACTGTTACGACACCATCGGCTCCTACTGTGATAGCTGTGGAAGCCATTCCATCAGGACCTAATATAGTATCTACCGTAAGATTTACGTTAGATGTTGTTGCTTGAACACCATTGATTGTGTCACTTGTTAAAATTGTATCAGTTGCTCCACCATCTGCGCCATTGATTGATGGGAAAGTTTCAATAACTGCATCAATTATAGGAGCGGTTACTGTTACTGTTTCTGTAACTGTATCACAATTTGTTGGATTTAGAATTTCACAGATTGTGTAGTTAAGTTCATAATCACCTGCAGGAGTATTTGCGGCAACTGTTATAGTTCCATCAGGATTTAATGTTAATGGACTGTCAATTGAATTTACTGTTAAGTTTACATCCGCAGGATCGACTGGGTCGCCATTTAATTCGTCGCTATCAAAAATAGTTGCGGTAGTATCACCACCCTCGAATCCGTTAATATTTCCGAAGGTCTCCGCTACTGCATCAATAACTGCTGCATCTACAGTTACTGTTTCTGTCGCTGTATCACAATTTGTTGCATTGTTTACATCACAGATTGTGTACTCAACAGTATAATCTCCAGCTGGAGTTCCTGCTGGTACCGTGATCACACCATCGGCTCCTACTGTAATAGCTGTAGAAGCCATTCCATCTGGACCGTTGATTGCATCTACTGTAATATTTACATTAGATGCTGTTGCCTGTTCACTATTAATAGTGTCACTTGTTAAAATTGTATCGGTTGTACCGCCATCGACCCCATTGATTGAAGGGAAAGTTTCTACAACAGCATCAATTACTGGAGGAGTTACTGTTACTGTTTCGGTAACCGTATCACAATTTGTTGGATTTAGAATTTCACAGATTGTGTAGTTAAGTTCATAATCACCTGCAGGAGTATTTGCGGCAACTGTTATAGTTCCATCAGGATTTAATGTTAATGGACTGTCGATTGAATTTACTGTTAAATTTACATCCGCAGGATCGACTGGGTCGCCATTTAATTCGTCGCTATCAAAAATAGTTGCGGTAGTATCACCACCCTCGAATCCGTTAATATTTCCGAAGGTCTCCGCTACTGCATCAATAACTGCTGCATCTACAGTTACTGTTTCTGTCGCTGTATCACAATTTGTTGCATTGTTTACATCACAGATTGTGTACTCAACAGTATAATCTCCAGCTGGAGTTCCTGCTGGTACCGTGATCACACCATCGGCTCCTACTGTAATAGCTGTAGAAGCCATTCCATCTGGACCGTTGATTGCATCTACTGTAATATTTACATTAGATGTTGTTGCCTGTTCACTATTAATAGTATCACTTGTTAAAATTGTATCGGTTGCTCCACCATCTACCCCATTGATTGATGGGAAGGTTTCTACAACAGCATCAATTACTGGAGCAGTTACTGTTACTGTTTCGGTAACTGTATCACAATTTGTAGTAGGGTTATCATTATCACAAATGGTATAATTTAAAGTATATGTTCCTGCAGGAGTTCCAGGATCAACAGTAATTGTATTGTTTGCATTTAAGGTTAATGCTGAGTCAATTGAATTTACTGTAAGTGTCACATTTCCGCCAGTACCAGCAACTGCTGGATCTCCATTGAAAGTATCACTTGTTAAAATAGATTGCGTTGTTCCACCATCAAAACCGTTAATAGAAGCAATAGTTTCTACGACCGCATCGATTACTGGCGCTACAACTGTTATTGTTTCTGTAACAGTATCACAATTTGTTAGTACTGCATTTTCGCAGATGGTATAGTTAATTTCGTAGTCTCCAGCTGGTGTATTTGGAGCAACGGTAATTGTTCCATCTGTTTCCAAAGTTAAAGGAGTGTCAATACTATTTACAGTAAGTGTCACATTTCCGCCAGCACCAGCAACTGCTTGTGCACCATCTAAAGTATCACTATCTAAAAGTGCTACTGTTGTTGTTCCACCGTCTTCACCATTAATATTGGCAAAGGTTTCTTCTACAGCATCAATTACGGTTGCTTCTACAACTACTGTTACCGTAGCGGTATCACAATTTGCTGGTGTGATGGTTGCGCTATCTTGGCAAATAGTATAATCTACCGTATAAGTTCCCGCCGCTGTTAACGGATCTACGTCTACTGTTCCGTCTGCATTTACAGTAAGTGGACCGTTAGTTACGGGAGTAATAACAAAATCTGCAGGATCTAAAATTTCACCCAGATATTCATCATTGTCAAAAACATTAGCTACTTGACCTCCAGTAGTTCCATTTACAGGGGTTGAACTATAGTCATCATCCATCGCATCTACAGCACATTCTGAAGCAATTGTTGTATCGTCTTGCGAAGTACCAATTGCTTGACCAGCACCACCTACAGCGATTAAAGGAACCCCTTGTGCATTTACTCCTCCATTAAGAGGAACAGCAGGTGTCCCAACATTGATACTTCCATCTGGGTTAAGTTCATCTAAACCAATATTTGTAGCGTTACCTTCTAATGCATCTGGACAACCATCACCATCTGAATCTAAATCTAAATAATCTGGAATATCATCTCCGTCTGTATCTAGATCACATGCAACACCATTAATACTAACAGTTGTACCAGCAGTAGTAAAGTTAGCATCATCAAAAATGTAACCTGTATTAAATTCTCTTTTCTTAACTGTGAAAGTAAGATTAGATGCTTGCAGTAAATTCACATCAACCCAAAGATTTTCATCATCAGGTGATCCACTACTATTACTTAAAAAACGAATAAACTGACCAGTATCCCCAAAATAAGAAGTTGTAGTGTTTGTTGATACAATGTTTGAAACTGGCGCACCAGAAGTAGTGAAGAAACTAGCAACATCATCTTTATCAAACTCAACACCTTCTCCAACACCTGTGTCATCAACATCTAAAAAAGTAAGTTTTACAGGTACATCAATAAGAGTGGTAGTACCTGAAAGGAAAAATTCAATTTTGAATTCCATAAACCCATCATTATTATCTCCTGTCAAAAGAATAGGATAATAGTAAGTGATTCCTGTATCAGGTGAAGTGAATTCAAACCCATCAATATCTGCGCTTAAATCTGTAGGACTTGAATTTCTTAATATAGTAAGTCTTAAATCGACATCTTGACCATTATATGTTGTAGCGTCCGTGTAAGTAGCATATGAGCCCACTCCATCAGGACCTGCACCATTTTGAAAAAAAGTTACATTCCCTGTACCTAATGTTAATGTCACTGGAGTTGGCTGAGCTCCACATTCTTCAGTATCTAATATTCCATCATTATCATCATCTAAATCACATCCGTCTGGCACTTCATCTCCATCATTATCGGTAGTATCATCAAAACCAGGACATATATCATCTACATCAATCACACCATCTGCATCAGAGTCACATTGCAAAAATGAATCTGAAGGTGAGCCATCTGTAGATCCGCCAATTGCTTGACCGTCTACCGCACTCACATTGCCGGGTACTCCATTCCCACTTATCGTTCCATTGAGTTGCCCGTTAGGCAAAACATTTACAGCAAGAATATCATCAAATCCTTCAAGAGCATCAAAACAGCCATCATTATCACTATCAACATCTAACCTATCTGGCACTCCATCGCCATCTGTATCTTTATCTTGATATAATTCAGGAATCGTCACCCAATTATCTTCTGGTATACAAGGCAATAATGCCACAGAGTGATTTGATGTATCACCATCTGTATTTCCTAACCTAAAGCTAACAGAGTTAATTTGAGAATACACTCCAGCTACATGATATTCTGGATTTGCTGTTGAGACTCCAACCACAAAAGTACCATCACTAACGTACCCAATTGAAAACCCTGTTTCTGTTCCAGGTCCAGTATACAAAAGCTCATTGGTTGGATTGTCTACCAATACTTGTGACGTTAAAGCATCTGAATACACAACATATTCGTTTACATCGTTGTCTATGGTTGTTAATATATAAGTTTCTTTTGGCGCTAATGTTTGTGGTGTATCTGCAACCACAAAATCGATTCTAAATTCTGTAAAAGTTCCCGGGTTGTGATCAATTTCGGGTTGAAAATGTGCATCAAAACCAGTTGATGTAACATCCAATTCATTAATTGAGACATCTGTAGAGGATACTATTGTTACAATTGCATCAACTCCCGTATACACGTCATTGTACAAAAACGAATCTCCAATTTGTGGATTGTTAATATCTGAACCCAGATAATTATTTGGACCTTGTGCAGCTCCAAATTGTGGTCCTATAAGATTTGCACAAACAATAATGTCTTGTTCGTTTATATCTAAAATACCATCATTATCGTCATCGTCATCTAATACATTAGAAATTCCATCACCATCGGCATCTGCAAAAAACCCATAGTTTTCTGAGAAAGTTACTTGACCTTCAATGGCGTTTATTGTAATTGGATCGTTTACAGCTCCTTCAACTAAAATTGAACCTATTGGTATATCAGGATCTGTTTCATCAATATCGATAATAGTTGAACCATCTGGAACAAAAGCTGAGAAACTACCATCTGCGGTTGTTTCAACAATTTGGGTGGCTCCCGTACTATCAGTTACAGCTACACTAACACTAGCAATTCCAGGTTCTCCAAGATCTTGGTCGCCATTATTATTTAAATCTTCATAAACAACACCTTCTACAATAGCAAGAGAGGTTACAATGGCACCCAATGCGCCATGAATATCTGCACCACCTCCAACAGCGTCTGGAAAAATAGATGTATCTGAAATATTCGCTAAATCTGTATTATTTGTAGCTGTAACATTACTATCTACGAAAGAAACTCCGTAAACCACATCATTTTCTTGGATCCCTATATCTTCAAGTGTTATATATGATATTCCAATTGCCTCATTACCACCGTTACCCCCTACTCTAAAAGGGTTTGGGTCTCCATTATCGGGATCATCTACCAGCCAACTAAAATCTAGCTCTCCTGGAGGATTAACTAAACCATACTCATTTGTGTCGATTGTGGATAGCGGACCCCAAGTTAATGGATTACCACTACCATCAATAGATGTAATTGCTGCAACTTGATAGGGGCTATTCCCTGCTTTTTCAGAAGCCAAAAAACCAACTTTAGTTAAATCAAAATTTGCAGGTATTGTAAAAGGATCATAAAGAACATCTATACGCTCTATGTTTTGCGATGAACCTTGATTGGCATCATTTTTAAAAACATCATTGGCACCTCTGTTAATAATTTCTTCACTTAGCACTTGCTCCATTGAACAAGTTGCAACATTTCCTACAACTGTTCCAGGAAAAGAAGGCTCATAGTCAAAGTTGCTTGCATTAAACTCCTGAGCCATAATCCCACAACGATCGTATGTTACTCCTCCATTATCTGCGTCTCTTACTATTCTGTAGCTTACTTGTGTAAAAGTATTATCAAGAATAAAAGTCTTAGTAATTGGCGTTGGATCTGTTGGACTTGTAGGTACTACCGCATCTATGGTAACTAAAAATAAATCGTCACCTTGACCCCAATCATACGTTTGACCATCTTCAGTGTATGTTGAAGCAGTTGCATTTACAGCATTTGTTGTTGAACCTGTAATTGCTTGTTGGGCTGATGCTTGAAAAACCGATAACAAAGCAATACCCGCTGCGAGTAGCGTTTTGTTTACATTCCAAGATTTTCTGGTAAGAGTAATTTGTTTCATAAGTACTATTATAAATATGAGTGTGCTATTTATTAACATTTTTGTGTTTCATCATACAAACAAGCTAGGTCTTTGATTGACTCAGTTTAGGTTTCATTATCACTTACTACAGGTTGTAGAAACAAATTATTACGAAAGAGCATAAAACAAGAAAACACTCGTAACTAATAGCTACAAGCGTCTTTGTATTTATACAATCTTCGGGGAATAAAGATGTTTCATTTTGTTTTAAGAATAAATCTTGATTTTTTTGTTTTGTCTGAAATTTTAAAAATATTAAGAGCGAATATAGTTATTAACAATTCGCTATCACATTTTGAAGACAAACATAAATTAGTTTTTTCGACTAAACGTAATTAAAATCGTCAAAATACGTAGGAAAGTACTTATGAAATTTACTTTTTTTTACGAAGATACATTACTTGAAAATTTCAGAACAGATATAGCGCATTTCGGAACAACACACAAAAAAACCTAGTAATTTGATAGGATACTAGGCTTTGAATAATAAATAGTTAATGATGATTCTACATTTATATTTTACTGATTATTTTGATACAATAATAAACTCTGAGCGTCTATTTAATTGATGTAAACCTTCATCACAAGGTACTCCATTAGAACATCTATTGGTAAGTTGTGTTTCTCCATAACCACGACCTGTAAGTCTAGACCTATCAATTCCTCCTCTGGTCACGATGTAGTCAATGGTATTCTTATTTCTTCTTGAAGAAAGGTCCATATTATAATCATCTGGAGCTCTACTATCTGTATGAGATCTTACGTCGATTTTAGTAGTTGGATACGCTTTCATAAAAGCAATTACTTTTTGAAGTTCTACTTGAGCATCTGCTCGGATAAAATCTTTATCTAAATCAAAATAGATAGGCAAGAGATCTAAAAGGAAATTTAAATCGTCTCCAATTTTTGGTTTATCCTGAGCAAGTGACTCTAATTCTAGGTTTAATGAAAGTTCTAATTTTAGTTCAGGACCTGTAGTAAAGCATTCTTCATCAAAACCATATTCAATTTTTGAACCTCTTACACAATACGGTTTGCTACAATCTAAAGGAAAAGAAAAGGTTCCATCTTCACCTGCAATTAATTGATCAATAACTTGATTTGCAGGATCCATTAAAACCACTTTAGCCATTGGGATAGGCTCTTTTGTATCTTTATCGATTACAACACCCGTCACCATTTGCGAGCAACTACTTATGAGTTCTAAATCTCCTACTTTTTCGAATGAATAAATATCATCATCTCCTTCTCCTCCATCTCGATTTGATGCAAAGTAACCAATCCCACTTTTATCGTTTACAATAAACGTAAAGTCATCTTTTTGACTATTTACTGGTCGTCCAATATTAAAAACATCACCAAAATTTTCATTCTGCATTTCTGCCACAAAAACATCTAATCCTCCTAGTCCAGGGTGTCCATCTGAGGCGAAATATAATTTATCGGAAGTTACAAATGGGAATGTTTCTCTAAATTCTGTATTAATATTATCTCCAAGAGGTTCTGGTGTCCCAAAACCATCGCCCTCTACACTTACTTTATATAAATCTGACATTCCTTTTCCTCCTGGCATGTCGCTCGCAAAGTAAAGTGTCTTATCATCTTCACTCAAAGCTGGATGCGCAACAGAATATTCATCACTATTAAAAGGCACTTCGGAAATATCCCATTTCCCTTTTGCGTTTAGCTTGCCCTTATACATTTTTAATTTATTTGTTCCATTACTGTCTTTCTTATAGTCACCGTTTGTATAGTTATTTCTTGTAAAATACATTGTTTGGCCATCTTTTGAAAAAGCTGCTGTGGATTCGTGGTATTTTGTATTTACTTTATTATCAAAGCTTTTAACATAATAGTTATCAGGTGTTGTTAATGGAATTTGGTATATATCCAAAAAAGGTTGTTCATTCCAATCATGTATTCTTCCAGCTTTATTTCTTCCATTCAATCTGTTAGAAGCAAAGACTAGGTTTCCTTTGTAATACGAAGGTGCAAAATCTGAAAGGGAAGAATTAAACGGAACATTTACAAGTTTAAATCTACCCGACTGCGCTTCAATTTCTTCTAGATAATTTCGCTCATTGGCAAATAAAGCACCTCTTGTGTCACTCCCATTTGATTGATAAAATTCTTCCATAATTCTATCTGACGCTGCGTATTGTCCTGCACTTTTTAAAGATTGGGCATATCTATATAAATATTCTGGTTTTGTATTTTGAGAAAACTCATACAGTGATGCATACCAACGAGATGCATTTACATAATCGGCAGTAAAATAGTAAGAGTCTCCTAAACGCATTAAAAGATCTTCAGACATGAAACCATCTTCGGCCACTTTCAAATATGCTTCACGAGCATCAATGTAAGCGAAGTTTCTAAATTCTTTATCGGCTTTCTCTAATTTCTTTTCTTGTGATTGCACTGCTGCACTAATCATTAAAAAAGAAGCTAATAAAATATGTGTAATTTTTTTCATTTTTGTAGCGTATTAGTTAAGGATTAAAAGAATCTAGGCGAAATCAATCGTTCTTCCTTCTTGAATAATTCGTAGCGTAACATAATTTCATAACTTCCAGAATTGTATTGGTTCAATTCTGTAGTCTCACGGTCATAAGCAACACCTAACATTAATTGGTCGGTAACTTGAAAGCCTGCCATTGCACTCAAGGCTGCACTCCAACGATATGCCAAACCAAGAGTTAGTTTGTCCTTTAAAAGTGCATTTAAAGAAACATCCAACTGTAATGGAGCTCCCTCTACTGCCTTGAACAAAGCTGCTGGCTTTAAATCTAAATCTGGATTTACTTCAAACACATATCCACCAATTAAGTAAAAGTTGATTTTCTCACGGGCAGTTGCGCTTGAATTTGTTGTGTTACTTATTGTTGTACTCTCATCAAAATGCTCTGTCTCTAAAACATTTGGAGCACTAAAACCTAAGTAAAACTTATCTGTATAATAGTAGGCTCCTAAACCAAATTGAGGAGAAAATCTATTATCGACATTCGACTCGGTTGTTGCATCAGAATCTCCGTCATTGAATGCTCCTGTATTTAACCTTGCAAAATCTATATCAAGCAAATGACCTCCACCTTTTAAACCTAAAGCTAATTTCCCTTTTTCACTCAAGTTAAGGGTATAACTAAAGGCCAGATCAAAGTACGTCTCATTGGTTACGAAAATTTCATCTCTAACAATATTAAGCCCTAAGCCAACACGCTTACCCACAGGACTGTGCATGGATAAGGTATAGGTGTTTGGCGCTCCTTCAATATTGTTAAACCATTGATTTCTGTATATACCCACCAAACTAAATACATCTCTACTTCCGGCATAGGCTGGATTGATACTAAGAGTATTATACATGTATTGCGTGTACTGAGCATCTTGCTGACTGCGAACTGTGCTCACAGAAAGAACCATAAAGAGCAATGCTAAAATTGGTACTAATTGTTTTTTCATAAGGTTAAATTTTAACCCCGCAGCATCCCACGGGGTTGTTTATGATTGCTTTATTATCTTCTGTTGATGTATAATGGACCAGCAAGCTTTTGAGTGTTGCCATTTCCGTCTACATATTCAATAACATAATAATATGTTCCTACAGGTAATTTCTCTTCTCTATCGATAGTAGACCTACCATCTGATAGTCCTCTAAAGAAATTATCATTCTGACCATATCCGTCTGTCTTGTATACTTCCACTCCCCATCGGTTGTAAATAGTTACCGTATTTCTTGGGAAATTCTGAAGTCCACTAATTACAAATACATCATTTAATCCATCACCGTTAGGAGTCATGATATCAAATACATTGATATCTGCATTTGGATTGATATTAGGATTTGTAGATGGTTCAATATAATCTGGAATTCCATTACCATTTACATCAGCTATTTCATCGCCATTTGGTATTCCATCATCATCACAATCGAACGTTAACCATTCTGGACTAACACCAGCAACAGTTTGATTATCATAATCAATTACTTGAGACTCAAAATCAAAATCACAAGAATCATTAGGATCTGTTCCGTCCATGATCTCATCACCATTTGAAACTCCATCCCCATCACAATCGAAATCTAAGAACGCTCCAGTAGGTTCTAAGGTTACACTGCTGAATATGAAACTACAGAAATCTAATGGATCTGTTCCATCCATAATCTCATCACCATTGGTAACTCCATCGCCATCACAATCGGCTTCTAGGAAGTCACCTGAGGGTGCTACAGTCTGACTAGCAACTATAAAGTCACATGGGTCTAATGGGTCTGTACCATCCATAATCTCATCACCATTGATAACACCATCACCGTCACAATCTAATTGATTGTATGCTTCGGAAACAGGAACTGTTTGACTTTCTGGTAAGTAATCACAAGGGTCTTGTGGATTCGTACCATCTTCTAATTCATCAAGATTAGTAACTCCATCGCCATCACAGTCTAATTGATGCCATTCTTCAGTTACAATAGTAACATCTTGGTTTATTGGCTTATAACTACATCCATCTAGCGGATCTGTACCTGCTGCAATTTCAACTCCATTAGAAACTCCATCGCCATCACAGTCTAAGTCTAACCAAGCTTGACTTGGTTCAACAGTTTGGCTTGCTAGGATAAAGTCACAAGGATCTTGCGGATCTGTGCCATCGTCTAACTCATCTTGGTTGGTAACGCCATCTCCATCACAGTCTGCCATCATCCAATCACCGCTCGTAGGTAATGTTTGGTTTGCTATTATGTAATCACAAGGATCATTAATATCTGTACCATCTATCACTTCTTGACCGTTTGTTACACCATCACCGTCACAATCTCCATCTAACCATGCTTGGCTAGGAGGAAGTGTCTGGCTAATTACTAAGAGACTACACTCATCAAGAGGATCTGTTCCATCTAATAATTCATCTCCATTAGTAACACCATCACCATCACAATCTAGTGCCTCCCATGCTGGAGTTTGTGGCACTGTTGCATTTTCGATCATAAACTCACAAGGATCTGTTGGATTTGTTCCATCGATTATTTCATCACCATTGGTAACACCATCGCCATCACAATCATCAGCAATCCAAGCATCACTTGGTGTAACTGTTTGACTTGTAACAATGAAATCACAAGGATCTTGTGGATCTGTACCATCATCTAACTCATCTTGGTTGGTAACACCATCACCGTCACAGTCTGCCATCATCCAATCACCACTTGTAGGCAGTGTTTGGTTAGCTAACACATAATCACAAGGATCATTAACATCAGTACCATCCATAATTTCTTGACCATTGGTAACACCATCACCATCACAATCACTATCTAACCAAGCTTGACTTGGAGGAACCGTTTGATTATCTGTGATAAGACTACAATCGTCAAGTGGATCTGTACCGTCATCAAGTTCATCACCATTGGTAACACCATCACCATCACAATCAAGTGCTTCCCATTCAGGAGTTTGTGGCACTGTTGCATTTTCGATCATAAATTCACAAGGGTCTTGCGGATCTGTACCATCAATGGTCTCATCACCATTTGTTACACCGTCTCCATCACAATCTTCCTGTTCCCATTCATCAGAAACAATTGTTATATCTTGATTTGCTGCGTCATAACTACATGGATTATAAGGATCTGTACCATCCATAATTTCTTGACCATTTGTAACACCATCACCATCACAATCGCCAGCTTGCCATATAGGGTTCGTTTGATCTTCATCACCTATTGTACCATCATCTATACAAGGATCGTTTGGATCTGGATCATTACCATTCACGGTTCCATCACCATCACAATCTGCCATTGACCAAATCGGATTAGATATATCTTCATCACCAGAAATTCCGTTATCAATACATGGATCATTTGGATCTGGATCATCACCATTTGGAGTACCATCACCATCACAATCAGCATCTGCCCATATTGGGTTACTTGCATCTCCTACACTTCCTGGTGTGAATACACAAGGATCTAGCGGATCTGGATCCGTTCCGTTTGGATCTCCATCACCATCACAGTCTGCACTTGTCCATGGCTCCATCGTTGGAAGACTTACATCATCCTCGTTGTAATCACATGGATCGTTTGGATCTGTACCATCTGGTCCTGGGGTACCATCACCATTTGGATCTACCTCTGTTCCGTTTGGAACACCATCACCATCACAATCGGCTACATACCAATCGCTTGTCATATCAGTTAAATCAACCAAAGCAAGGTTTCCACCAACACAAGGATCATTCGGATCTGGATCTGAACCATTTGGCTCTCCATCACCATCACAATCAGCTGCTGCCCAGATTGGGTTGTTTGCATCTCCTACACTTCCCGGTGTGAATACACAAGGATCTTGTGGATCTGGATCTGTTCCGTTTGGATCACCATCTCCATCACAATCTGCACTTGTCCATGGTTCCATCGTTGGAAGACTTACATCATCCTCGTTGTAATCACATGGATCGTTTGGATCTGTACCATCTGGTCCTGGGGTACCATCACCATTTGGATCTACCTCTGTTCCGTTTGGAACACCATCACCATCACAATCGGCTACATACCAATCGCTTGTCATATCAGTTAAATCAACCAAAGCAAGGTTTCCACCAACACAAGGATCATTTGGATCTGGATCTGAACCATTTGGATCTCCATCACCATCACAGTCAGCTGCAGCCCATATTGGGTTGTTTGCATCTCCTACACTTCCTGGTGTGAATACACAAGGATCTAGTGGCTCAGGATCGGTTCCATTTGGATCACCATCACCATCACAATCTGCACTTGTCCATGGCTCCATCGTTGGAAGACTTACATCATCCTCGTTATAATCACACGGGTCATTCGGATCAGTGTTGTCTGGTCCTGAAGTACCGTCCATATCTGGATCTACTTCTGTTCCGTTTGGAACACCATCGCCATCACAATCGGCTAAGTACCAATCGCTTGTCATATCTGTTAAATCAACCAAAGCAAGGTTTCCACCTTCACATGGATCGTTTGGATCTGGATCTGAACCATTTGGCTCTCCATCACCATCACAATCTGCTGCTGCCCAGATTGGGTTGTTTGCATCTCCTACACTTCCTGGTGTGAATACACAAGGATCTAGTGGCTCAGGATCGATTCCATTTGGATCACCATCACCATCACAATCTGCACTTGTCCATGGCTCCATCGTTGGAAGACTTACATCATCCTCGTTATAATCACATGGGTCATTCGGATCAGTATTGTCTGGTCCTGAAGTACCGTCCATATCTGGATCTACTTCTGTACCGTTTGGAACACCATCGCCATCACAATCGGCTACATACCAATCGCTGGTCATGTCTGTTAAATCAACCAAAGCAAGGTTTCCGCCTTCACAAGGATCATTTGGATCTGGATCAGTGCCATTTGGCTCTCCGTCTCCATCACAGTCTGCATCTGCCCAAATTGGGTTGCTTGCATCTCCTACACTTCCTGGTGTGAATACACATGGATCTAATGGTTCTGGATCTGTTCCGTTTGGATCACCGTCTCCATCACAGTCTGCACTTGTCCATGGTTCCATCGTTGGAAGACTTACATCATCCTCGTTGTAATCACATGGATCGTTAGGGTTCGTATTGTCTGGACCTGAAGTACCATCACCATCTGGATCTACCTCTGTTCCGTTTGGAACTCCGTCTCCATCACAATCGGCTACATACCAATCGCTGGTCATATCTGTTAAATCAACCAAAGCAAGGTTTCCGCCTTCACAAGGATCATTTGGATCTGGATCAGTGCCATTTGGCTCTCCGTCTCCATCACAGTCTGCATCTGCCCAAATTGGGTTGCTTGCATCTCCTACACTTCCTGGTGTGAATACACAAGGATCTAATGGTTCTGGATCTGTTCCGTTTGGATCACCGTCTCCATCACAGTCTGCACTTGTCCATGGTTCCATCGTTGGAAGACTTACATCATCCTCGTTGTAATCACATGGATCGTTAGGGTTCGTATTGTCTGGACCTGAAGTACCATCACCATCTGGATCTACCTCTGTTCCGTTTGGAACTCCGTCTCCATCACAATCGGCTACATACCAATCGCTGGTCATATCTGTTAAATCAACCAAAGCAAGGTTTCCGCCTTCACAAGGATCATTTGGATCTGGATCAGTGCCATTTGGCTCTCCGTCTCCATCACAATCGGCCGCTGCCCAGATTGGGTTGCTTGCATCTCCTACACTTCCTGGTGTGAATACACAAGGATCTAGTGGCTCTGGATCGGTTCCGTTTGGATCACCGTCACCATCACAATCTGCACTTGTCCATGGTTCCATCGTTGGAAGACTTACATCATCCTCGTTGTAATCACATGGATCGTTAGGGTTCGTATTGTCTGGACCTGAAGTACCATCACCATCTGGATCTACCTCTGTTCCGTTTGGAACTCCGTCTCCATCACAATCGGCTACATACCAATCGCTGGTTGTATCCATTAAGTCTACATTGGCTAAATCTCCACCAATACACGGATCGTTCGGATCTGGATCAGTGCCATTTGGCTCTCCGTCTCCATCACAGTCTGCATCTGCCCAGATTGGGTTGCTTGCATCTCCTACACTTCCTGGTGTGAATACACATGGATCTAATGGTTCTGGATCAGTCTCATTTGTCTCTCCGTCTCCATCACAATCAGCATCGTTCCAATCTCCACCTTGTGGTAAGCTTACATCGTCTTCGTTGTAATCACAAGGATCGTTTGGATCTGTATTGTCTGGTCCTGAAGTACCGTCTCCATCTGGATCTACTTCTTCTCCATTTGGTACACCATCACCATCACAATCGGCTACATACCAATCGCTAGTCATATCTGAAAGATCAACATTAGCTAAGTTACCTCCATCACAAGGATCGTAAGGACTTGGATCGTTTCCATTTGTCTCTCCATCTCCATCACAATCGGCGGCTTGCCAGATTGGATTCGTTATATCTTCATCGCCAATCGTACCATCATCATTACACGGATCGTCCGGATCTGGATCCATATTATTTGGCGTACCATCTCCATCACAATCACCTAATCCCATACCATTACACTCATCAAAAGTAACAATTACTGAAGCAGGATCGGAAGTGTTCCCCTCATCGTCATCAACTATATACATAATTTCCATAGGGTCTTCTACTGAAAGTCCCATACAACTCGCATCTGGAACTCCAGCTGCCGTACAAGGCGTGAACGTAATCGCCCCCGTTGTACCATCTACTGTCCATACTCCTACACCTGGCTCCACTAATGGATCGCCTGGATTCGCCGTTCCTACTATCTGTACCGTCGTTGGATCTACAATATCACCATCTACATCATTCCCTAAAACATCTACCACTACTGGCATTCCAGT
>NZ_JBYVJY010000019.1:0-20304 GCF_058147145.1 Patiriisocius sp. 208BN25-11 | reverse complement strand
CAGTTTGGATTTAAATCTGATCCAGCTATATCCGCATATTCTCCACTAAAAATAGAAATCACATCTCCAGCATCTCTTGCAGGAGGTGACATTGGATCTACTGTTGGAGCTTGAGAGTACCCATAAGATACAGCCAAAAGAAGAAAAAGTATCATAATTTTTTTCATAGCGATATTGTTTAAAAATTTACATATTAATAAAAAATGAATTGTATGTTTTCGTTATTCTCAAAAATAGCACTATAATAATGAGACATACTCAAAAAGAGCCACTACAAAAAACATACAAGAACTTAAAAAAATCTTTGTTTGGTTATAAAGCTTGCTATTCGTTCAACAAAACCCTCCAAATACAATAGCTTTAGCGTAAAAACCTAAGCTTTTTATTATATCTCAATAATATTGTGTATGGGTAATGTTGGGGTAATTATTTAAGTGTATTTAGCCTTTAATACAAATAATATAAAACACTAATTATCATCATACTATTATTATAAAAGGTGATCATTTATAAAAACTTAAAGTTATGAGATCTATTTTTTCTAAAATTTTAATTGTTCATTCTTATCCCATAGTCCCCAATAGGCACCAACATCGCCTTCATCACCAGTTTTCCATGATTCATCGAATGATGAAAAATAGAAAATAGGAATATTATTTTCCTTAGTCCATTGCATCGCATCAATAAAATATTTCATTGCAGCTTCTTCACCAGCATGAGCTCCTTTAAGATTTCCACCTTCACTAGGCCAGCCCGTCTCTGTAATGATAATAGGCTTCCCCTGAGCAGCATCCACAACTTGCCCATACATAGCTTGCATATGTCCTAAGGAATATTCTATGGGACAACCTTCCCAATAGGGATATAAATTAGCAAGAATAACATCAGAGTTTTCAACTAATTCAGGATGACGAGAAAACTCATAATAAGCATCTACATAACCTACAGGTATATCTAAGCCAGATAAAGCTTCTTTAACTCGTTTTATATAACCTAATAATTCTTCTAATGATAAATCATTACGATATAAGACTTCGTTACCTACTGCAGCAACATCTACATACCCTCCTTTTGCTAACGCTATAAGCCCTTCTATTTCTTTTTCATTATCGTCTTTATCATCACTTAACCAAGCACCCACTAATGTTTTTAATCCATGTTTTTTAGCAATCACTGGTATATGTTCATTTCCTTCAATACAAGAAAAAGAACGAATAGCTCCCGTGTAGGGTTTTAAAATTTTCACCCGACGTTCTACCTGCTCCATACTAATTTCATCTCCAGGTTCTTGACCATCTTCATACATGCTAAAGCAAATACCATGAATACCAGCTTCAAGAGTCATTCTCCAAAGAGTTTTTAATTCTTCTAAAGAGTAGGTTGATAATTCTAAACCTCTAGTATTAATCTGACTATAGCCAGTTGTTTTGTAATATGATTCTTCTCTGTAAGACATTTTGAGTCAATGCTATTAATATGTTTATAATTCTCCTCTTCGCTTTACTAGTTCTTCTTTAATCTCTATAGCTCTAGCTTCATCTAGGGTATACTTCCGCATGATCCATATTGCTAGTGCCGCAGTAAGAACTGGCAATACTATATCTGTGATACGCATTCCCGTAAGTGCTTCAGCAGTTTGTGTTGTAGCCGTAGGATCATAACCAAGTACTTTTAATATAATCCCCGAAAAAACTAAAGCGATTCCTTGTCCGACCTTAATCATCCACCAGTAAATAGCGCCAAAAGTTCCTTCTTTACGAGGCATTCCATTTTCTAATTCATCTAAATCACATACATCGGCAGTCATGGACATCATTAATGTAAATAGACATCCCATACCAAAAGCCATAAATGGTATTGGTAGAAATATCATGTAATAATTTTCGGGGTCAAAGCCCCACCATTTTAAAATATATCCAACTATTGAAATCAATGTAGCATAGATAAATGCTTTACGTTTTCCTAATTTAATTGCCATCGAATTTATGATAGGAATTGCAATAAATGCAGTATAGGCAGCAGTAACAGCTGGAAAAAGAGCTATCCACCATTTTGATGCTCCCCAATCTCCATCAAACATGTAAAAATTGATAATAAAGACACCAAACTCTGCAACAATTTGAAAGCCATTAAAAACTAAGAACGTAGCCAAACATAACTTTACAAAAGGTTTATTTTTTAGCACCAACTTAATACCCGTAAAGATTTTACTCATACTTCTTAGAAGTGCTTTTGGAGTAATTTCTTCTCTACCTTCCATTTTACTAGAATCAATACCTCGGCAAAAAATAGCTGGTAAAATTCCTAGAATAATAATAACAAAACCAGCAACTAAGGCCACAATTCTTACACCTTCTGGCTGTGACGCAAAAAGATCACCGTCTGGTATTAATACATATAAAAAGGGCACTAACATCCAAGCAACCTGACCTATGATATTTGCAAAACTCATTAATCTTGTACGCTCCTTATAGTCTGACGTCATTTCATAGCCTAAAGCGATTAAAGGTGTGGAAAAAATAGTATTACCAAATATTAATAAAATTGAAAAGATTAATAAATACCAAAAATTATACATTTCGGGGTTGGTATCATGAACTTGCCACAATATCATAAATATGGCGCCTGACAGGAGGGCACCAATGAAAATATAAGGCCTCCGTCTTCCATATTTAGAACTAGTATTATCTGATATATATCCCATAACTGGGTCTGTTAAAGCATCAAATAATCTTGGAATACCTACTATAAGACCAGCCAAAACAGTATCCATACCAAATCCGTCAGCAGATTTTAGGATCACCACAAAAACTCCTAGTATACCAGGAATTAAATTATTTACTAAGTGCCCTGCACCGAAGGCGGCTTTTTGACCAATTGGAACTTTAGTAGTACTCATAATGATTCTTTTTTAGTGGTTGGTATTATAATTGTTTGCAATGCTTGTGCATCTATAGCAATATCAACAGATGTATTATCTAGAGAAAGACTGAAGTTTTGCGCTACCTTTCCTTCATTAAAAACAGCAACAGCGATCGTCCCATCTGGATTTTGCACTGCCGTAACTTGTAATGCTTTATTTGTATTTTTCAAGGCAATTACTTGCGCTCCTGGTCTCATATATTTGCTAAAATGAGCCATGGTGTAGTATAAAGGCGTGAAGTAAACCTCATCTGCATCTGGATCAACAATAATAGGTGCCGCACACCAGTTCTTAAACCAGTTTGGACCTCCTTGACGGTCTAGAACCATATTCCAATCTACCCATCCATCTACCCAGTTATTGAGACATCCAATAATATCTCTTGCATATCTATTTACGGGTGCATATTTTGGATGTAGGTATTTTTCATCCTCGGCAGCCCAATCCCAACCCCAATCTGTTGCTTCTTTACTCCAATACCATGCATCATCTTTCCATGCCGGAACTTCAGAATCTACACAGCCTTCGGTTTCTATTAGAAATTTATTGGGTGCTTTGTTGTGCGCATATTGTAATTCTTCGGGAAAGACTTCATAGGTACTCTCATACCAATGTACTGCAGTTCCATCAAAATATTTTGAGGTTTCTTCATTTGCATACATTGAGTCTACCCATTCTTTTAAACCTGCTCTGTTTTGATCGTAGCCCAAAATTATTTTATCACCATGCCCATCTGCCTCTAATTTTGGCCCCAAATGATGCTGTACAAAATTGGTCATCTCATCAGGTGTATAATGCATACTTTCCCAGTTATTACCATTTCCATGAGGCTCATTTTCTACCGTAAATCCCCAAATCGGAATACCTTCGGCCTCGTAAGCATCTACATACTTTGAAAAGAACAATGCCCACGTATCATAATATTTCGGCAATAATTTACCTCCAACCCATTCGTTATTATCTTTCATCCATGGCGCTGCAGTCCAAGGTGAAGCAAAAATTTTAAAACCATCCTCAGATACTTCCATAGCATCTTTAATCATGGGTATTAAATCGTCTTTATCATCTTTAATGGTAAAATGCTCTAACTGCATATCACCTTCAACTGGAGAATAGGAATACTGTGATAATGAAAAATCACAAGAATTCATATGGGTTCTTGTGAGAGAATAATTAGCCCCTTCTTTTGAGAAATATGCATTCAAGATAATGTCTCTATTCTTTTTGCTTAGCTTATTCAAGAGGTAGGCAGATGACTCTGTAAATGCGCCTCCAAACCCAGTTATTGTTTGCAGCTTTTTTTCGGGTAATAATGTTATAGTATCTTTTGAAGCTATTTCAGAAAACTTAGTAATAGCGGTTAATTTTTTTCCACTTGCTGAAGTTTCAAAAACCTCAACCTGCAATGGCTCTTTAGTTGCACAAGATGTTAACATTCCCATTAAAATTAATACTATGTATCGTGATGAAAATTTCATATTAATGATTTGCAGTGATTTCTTTTTTTACAGGAGGTAATTGAACTTCAAGCAAAAGATTTTCTTTAATCCCATCATAAGTTTTAACAATAGGGTTCCCCCCTCTTTTAAGTTTGCTAAAAATACCGGCATCTACTAAATCCCATAGTGCATATTTTGCTTTACCATCTACTGTAAATAAACCAAAATGGTTTTCTGAACCTCCCGGATTTTGAGCATCTTTCCATGGTTCATCAAAAGCTTCAAAATAAAAACACGCCATCTTTTCTTTAGCAGTCCATTCACGTATGTTTTTATAAAAAATTGCCTCTTTATATTCATCAGTTGCTTTAGATCCCTTTGGTCCGTAAAACCCATTTGAAGCACTTGCCCAACCAGTTTCACCAATATGTATAGGTTTGTTAAGTCCTATACTTTTCATATATCCAGCAACACTATCTACTTGAGAAATAGCATACGCAGTTGCTCGCTTCATAGCTACATCTACTTTTTCTACACCAGACAATTTGGATTCTTCTCCAAAAACTCCCCAAAAAACTGGATTGTAATGGGTGTCATGCATAGGATATGTATGTACAGACAAATAATCAACAGCTGCTATTAACTTTTCAAGATCTTTAACATGGTATTGGTTTTCACCGCCACCCCAAGAGGCAAAATTATCAGAACTAGTTACCCATAGATCTTTGGACAACAAGCCCTCTTTTTTTAAATTTTGCAAATGGTTTACCCATTTTAGAATAACGTTTGGTTGCACAAAATAAGAAGTGGCCCATTTTACCATCGCCTCATTCCCTACAGCTATTATTTTTACGATATCTGGATATTGATTTGCCAAAGCAACCGCTCGTTCTATTTCTTCTGCGTTATAGGCACTTTCCTCAAAGTGATTCACAGGTTGATCTGTCCAAGCATTCTTACAATCTATCCAAGCTCCTAACATGACATACATCTCAAATGTTGAATCTTCCTTCTTTAATTCGTCAATTGCTTGCAATACATTTGATGCATGCGCTAGTCTAACATTGTAGGTTCTCAAGACTCTTATTCCCATCGCAAAAAGAAGCTTCATATCCTCTTTGAGCTCAGCAATTGTAGGCTGAATTTCTCGAGTTGATTTACGATAACCCCCATAAGAAATGGCTATATAATCTGGGTTGCCTAAAATCTCTTTTGCTGTGACTTTATTTTGCATAGGTATATTTGGAGTGTGTTCTTCTTCTTTATTTTTTTTACATGACAAGACAAGAAAAACTATCGATAGTGCTATTGATATGTGTTTTAGTGTCCTCATAACATGCTTATTTATTTTAATAGGTCTCTTTTGATATGAGCTTCAATCTTACTAATTGCTCCCGAACGATCAAACACTAACTGACTTACATCATTATCTATACTCAGGCCATGAAATTGTTTGGTACTGCCATCTTTGTAGAAGACTTGTACGTTTTCTTCTTCGGAAATTTTATATATCACTGGTACTTGGCAGTAGGTGAAGCATAGTGCATCTTTTGGAACAAGCATTTGCTTATTTTCTTTTGAAATCGTTACATAGTTAAACGTCTTTTCTTCCTTAAGAAACTCAATTTCTCTTAACAAGCAAGGATTAAAATATATCTTTCCATGACTAACAAAAACACCCAATTCACCAAACCTGCTTAGAATATCTTCTTTTACTTGACCTGTCATTCCAGGTTGTTGCGCTCCCTTTCCTGCAGGTGTATGAGAATAGGGATCTGTAGGAAAAGCTCCATACAAGGATGGTGACTTATGCACACCTATTCCCTCATTAATTTCATAGTAGTGTTCTAATAATCTACCTATAACCTCCTGAGATTCTTCATCTCTTATAGCTCTAAGGCAACATTCTTGTGTTGCTAAAAGTAACTTAGAAACCATATGCCAATAAATTGAACCTAGTCCTTCGTAACCATAAAATGTACCCGAACGTCCCGTAAACGCCTTGTGATTAAAGACCTTTTCATAAATTCGAAGAACATTAGAAGTATCTGATTGTAAAAGTGCATCGTATTTAGATCCTGATAATGAAGCTAAGGCCTCTTTTACATCATTCGCATTCTTCAAATACCCATTAAAATGATATACATCATTAATATCTTTTTCAACTATTTGGATGTTTTCATCTGCAACTAATTGCTGTAATAATGGAGATGATACTACTTCCTCATTAGGAATGATATTACGTTTTAAGAACCCTTTTAGCTCTTTATTTGGGTACAACAAATAACTGTATTGATCTGGCCTAAAAAGCTTACTTTTTTTCATTCCATCGAGTACTGCTAGCACTTCTTTTGAAGATAAATACCCAGAACTCAATACAGCCACTTGACCTTCTAACATTTCATCTAGGTGAGATATAGAAATACTTTTTGAGTCATTAATAGTCATCAAGTTGTAGGCGTGATACAGGGTATCTGAACGTTTGTTTGCTCGTATTGAATGTTCCAAAAACTGATTACTTATTGAAAATAATTCGTTTACATCATGCAACCTTATAGTTGTTTTTCTGCCAGAAAATGATTTTTCATATACATGTAATCTATAGGTACTTCCTGCTTGACCCAACCCATCTAAAACTTGTTTCCTATCACTATCATTTATAGCGGTCGATAACAAGTTTTGATGTGTTTTAAAGGTCTCAAAAACTGAATTGAAAAAAGTAGCTAATTCTGATGAAATATCAACAGTTTCTGTAGTTGTGTGTGCAAAAATATGGTCGAAAAATGTAAGGAAGCGTCTTAAATAGTATAGCGTTACCATAGAGACACCATTCCCTACTAATGCATTATTGGCGTCATTCCATTCTGGACGTTGTGTACTCATCCAAATACCAGCCTCAGGTATAAAATTAGAAAGTTTTGCTAGTGTAGTGGCTAATATCTTTTCAATAAAATTTACTTTAACTATAAACCTATTTTCGTCACGCAATAAGGCACCATCTGCTCCTAATTCTAATCTTTGTTCACGTATTTTAGTATCTGAAGATTCATCAAACTCAATTGTGTCTTTAGGATCTTGTAAAAGCTCTTGATAGGCTTTAATTTTATAGGGAACATTTGCATATACAAACAAATCTTTGGTAAAGAAATGTTCTAATCTTCCAGGTTTGTGACCTTCTATTAATTCTAAAAATTTTAGCAGATAAATAATTTGATGATCTCCCCAATAGCCTATATAAGACCAAGGATCGTCTGGCTCTATCGTCTCCCAATCAAAACCATCTTTCGTGACACGATAAGGGTTATAACCATCGAATGTTGTTGCGTTTAGAAACTTATGAATCATACTTTCAATAAACTCTGGATAGGAAACTGCCAAAGCTTCCCAGTTTTGAAATATATCACGCCAGTTTCCTTCGTAGTCTAAAATTTTTGATCCATCAACTTCACTTTTCGTATTGATAGAAAATTTGTTCCATGGCCTACTAGGATCACCATGGCGTCTACTAAATTTTAAAGGCATATATTCTAAACACAAACGCCTAAAATTCTTATCATCTGTAGTATTAGCTAATTCTTTTATTGTAGAAAGTGTAATTATTTCTGGTAAGCCATTTACAATTTGTTCTGTAGTTCTTGCTACCTTCTTATTGGCTTTTGCGAGATATTTTTGAAAATCCCAGGTTTCGATATTATAATTATCATCAAAGATTCCTCCACGCATTATATTAAATAAGGTATTAGAATAATGACGCGTATCTCTTAGTTTATCGGAAGAAAGTTGTAATGCATCTGAAGCAGCATTTAAGGCTAATAAGCGTTGTGTTCCTATATCAATTTTTTCATTAATACGTTGGTATAGGTTTTTTTCATTTTTAATGCTGTGTATGCGTTTTGCTATAGAAGCATGATTTTCATTTACATCAGCAACAATCATCCATTCTTTAACTTCATTTGGAGAAACTAAAATTTCCGAAGAAATAAAATACCCCCCTTTTTCTCCTTTGATATCAGTCTCTTCTTGAATGGGTTTCTTTTTTCTAAATGCATTAAGCTGAAGAGAGGAAAGTAAATATGTTGCATTATCTAATCCCAAAGACCAGGCTATGGAAGCTTTTAAAGCTTCACTAGGCTCTGCCTTATCGACAATAATTGCACTTAAAGCAAAGATTCCTAATCCTGAGGTTTTATCTAACTCACTGCGCTTATAGGCGTCAACAAGATTACTACTGGCGCTTTGTAAATCACTCCCAACTCCATACGGCAATATATTTTGAATTCCATCTAACACATGTACACGTACCTGATGGTTTGAAGTATTGATTAGTTCTGATTTTTTTATAAAACCATAAGTGTTGGTTGAATTCCATTGGTATCTAAATGTAAGCTCAAGATCATGGTTTATCTCTTCGAACATCACCTTATTTCCATACTCGTTTTTGTATAAATTTCTTGTAGTGTTATGAATCCCTTCGTAGCGATCTGAAAAAGGTTCCCAAATATGAACAACTCCATTTTTATGAACTTGAAAAATAGACTTACTTCCAGTAATCTCTGCGGACTCGGTTATTTTATCGTCTGTATAATATGGAAACAATGAAGATTCTGCGGTTCTTCTTCCAGCAGTTAGTGCGCCATTACTTGAAATAAACATCCAATGGTTAGAATCGCTTACAATACTCATAAAAAAGGGACGCATGGTATCGCTATTGGCAATTTTAAAAAATCGCTCATTTTGAATCATCACATGCGCTATTGAATTATTTGTATTCACTTCGCTATTTGTTGTGTTATCTTCTATAACTGCTTGGTTGTGCATTGTCTTTTTTTAGCTAATTTTTATTCTTTTTGAAATAAACTCTTGAAGAATTGTTTATTTCATTTACATACTTTCTTTGGTCTAATTAAAAAATTGACTAATGATAGCGTATTTAAATGCGGTCTTAAAATTTCATTAAGACCGCATTTCTATTATTTAGTTTACTTATTGCTGAATTATATCATCTATATAATATACAGCACCAGGATTTACAGGCACTTGATTATCTGGATCAAAATCTGGGAATACTGCAATTCTTTTAAAAGTATGCGTCGGGTTAGGAATCGATCCAGGATCTCCAGTACCATCTGGTATTGTGAAATCGAAAGTTAACGTCACCCACTCATTTGCAGAAGGAATTGTAACATCCCTATTAGATGTTGGGTTTCCTGCCCCACCACTATCGTTATCTTCTATTTGAAAACGAACATTTGCACCAGCGGTAGGTGACCATATTTTCAACGTAAATGTTAGTCCGTTTGCTAAATCTACTAATGGTGTCGCTGACACAGTGTCATCATACACAAAACCAGAATACCACTCTGACCCTTGCACTTTATTAAATTCTAATACTCTAGAAGAAGTATTTGCCCCTGAAGATTGAGGGTTTGCAATGTTTGCTACTGTTGCTCCATTGTCAAAAGCTATAAAAGGTGGTGTTGCTCCTTCTTCAAAAGTAAATGGTAATTGAAGTGGATCACCGCCACCGGTACCGCCACCTCCTTTATAGAAATAGATATTATCTAGATACACATCAAATGGAGTTGTATTTGCAGAACCATCTGCATTAAACTGACCATTAAAAATCATTTGAGAGACAGCATCCCAAGTCATTCCTGTAAAGTCTTCTATTGGCAAATCAACACTACTCCAAGTACCTGGAGCAAGAGGAACATTTACCTGTACTTCATTTTCTCCTGTCCCCATATTGATAGGACTTACTCTTACTTGTCTTTGAGTGTCGGCAGCTACCCAGATATCTACATGTAAAAACTCCATAGAAGAAAGATCGTAAGAAGCTCCAAAATCGGTCCCTTGGAAATCAAAGTTTAAATACCCTAATGCTAAGTTACCATCTCCAGGGTCATAGCCAGTATTAACCATCATATGACCTGACTGTCCCCAATCTGGATCGTAATCGTTAATAAGTATATTTGTGTAGGACTCTCCGTAAATTCCAATAACATCTTCAGGATCTCTTGTTGGTGGTATTGGAGCAGAAGTAATAGGTCCTGTAGGCACATCAATAACATTAACAACTCTCGTAACTTGTTCTGCTGGATTTCCAGACACATCACTCACATCGTAAGTAATGGTATAAGTTGCTATTACATTTGTGTCAACCGTATCTCCACCTACAACGATACTAGCAGAAATATCACCATCAATATTGTCTACAGCTGTTGCGCCTGGATCTTCAAAAGTGTCTCCAACTATAACAGTAACAACAGCATCTCCGATTAAAGTAATCACTGGAGGTGTATTATCTACAGTTGCAGTTTGTCTAATATCATCTATATAAAAAGTTCCAGCTGTTGTTCCAGGTGCATCAACAAATAAAGTGAGCACCGAAAAAGAATCTGAAGAACTGAACGTAAATATTATTTCTTCCCAACCAGTACCGTTGTGTGTTGTAGTAACTTCAGAAAAAGTACCATCTGCATTTTCTAGTTTCGCTAAAACATCTACAGATGCATTTGACCAAAAATTAGCTTGTATTGTTTTATCTGTTTCAAGAACCACTGGTTCTCCTAAATTAAAGAAAATACCTTCAAATTGATTCCCAGAATTTGTGATTCCAGCTACTTTAGAAACACTAGCATTAGATCCAGAAGGGTCTGGGTTATCTAAAATTTCAAAACTAGCACCATTAAAAGCAGTTGCATCATAGATGACATTTTCTTCATCGAAGGTAATAGGTAAGGTTACAGGTAGCGGGATATCGATTATAATAGTATCCTCAAAAGTAGACGTTGAACCTGCCTCATTTTTTGAAGTAAGTACGATTGTATACGTGCCTGTTTCATAGGTCTTAATTGGATTTATTTCGGTAGAAGTAGTATCATCTCCAAAGTCCCATGAGTAACTATTTGCATCTGAAGATGTATTTAAAAAGGTTACTGTACCCGTGCTTTGATTAATGGTATGCGTAAATCCAGCAACCACTTCAGGTAGTTCACTATCATCATCTTCATTACATCCAATAAAGGATATTAATAAAACGAATGCTAAAAAAAACTTAGTATTTTTTGTAAAATGTTTCATGAGTAGTAATTTATTTTGTTAGCAATTTTTAAGACAACTTTTGATTGCTGCTTTTTAATTATTTATTTCAAAGGTTTTTTATCTGTATACACGTACATAATCTATTAGCATAGTTTGAGGAAATGTAGTTTCTTCGTTTGGTAATCCAACAAATGATCCTCCAACAGCAAGATTCATGATAATGAAAAAGGGACGATCAAAAACCCATTCACCTGGAACATCATCTGGTGTAATTTGGTTGTAAAGAACATCATCAACATAAAAGTTTATAGATTCTGGAGACCACTCAATTCCAAAAATGTGAAATCCAGCATCAAATCGATCATTTTCTAAAGTATAACTTTTTGTAATTGACTCACCAGCAGAATATCCAGGACCGTGAACGCTTCCAAGAACTTTAGTTGGTTCTTGACCTCTGTATTCCATAATGTCTATCTCTCCACAATTAGGCCAAATAACTTCCTCACAGTTATTTCCTAACAGCCAAAACGCTGGCCAAATACCTTGCCCATAAGGCAATCTCATACGAGCCTCAAAACGGCCGTACTTTTGCTCAAACAAACCTTCGGTTTTTAATCTTGCAGAAGTATATGAAGCGCCATTAAGTGATTCTTCATTTGCAGTAATTAGTAGATAGCCATTTTCAACTTTTACATTTTCTGTCCTGTCTGTGTAGTATTGTAGTTCATTATTTCCCCAGCCATTTTCTCCTGTTCCAATATCATAGGTCCATATAGAGCTATCTGGTGCGCCATCTACATCAAACTCATCCTGCATTATGATGCTATTTAATGTTGTGACAGTCTGATCTTCGTCTGTTTGGCAAGCACTAACTAATACCAGCATTATTAGTAAACAGCTATTTACAAGTATTGCCTTTATGTTAGTAGTATTATTTAATTTTTCCATGTCTTTATTTTTTAAAATTTCCTATTCATTGTAGAAATAAATATTATCAACTAAAATTGTATCTATTGTAAAGTCTGAAATGAAGAAGAACAGTGATAAATTAGATGTAGTCACTCCAGTAAAATCTGAAAGTGGTCTGTCTATACTTACCCATTGACCAGCGACTAAATCTTCTGCAGGGATCGTAATACTAGCTTCATCTTCTGATCCATCTGGGTTCTGTGCTAGTAATAAAAATCTTATAAAATCACCAGAGTCAATCATTGCATCTTCTACTTTAATATCGAAATGCAGGTTTGCCATACCTGAGGCATTTACCCTGTTTAGGGTTTTTAAAGCAACAAAATTAAGATCTGTATATCGAATTATATTATCTCCATTAATTGTGATATTACCTCCTTGGGTAGTTTGTCCGTCGGGAGTAAAGAATCCATTATAATACTCTATTGCTGCAGTATCATAGGCATCACTAAATACAGCAACAACATCGTTAGGATCTCTAGGTGGCGGCAATGGTGCAAAATCAAACTCCCCTACAACGTTCATGTTTAGTCCCCCGGAAGCAGCAACATTTCCTAAAGTGGCTGTTATAGATGCAAGACCTTGACGTATTACTGATATCACTCCTAACTCGCTAACTCTGGCTACCTCAATATCGGTAGAATTAAAAGAGAAATAAGATGGTGCTGCATTTACAGTTAGGTTTTGTCCTGATGCCAAATTAAATGTTTGTGTTAATCCTGCCACATCTATAGGAACACCTATAAAAGCATCTACATCTGAACTTTCGCCATTAAATATAGCTGGTCTTGGTTGTCCTAAAGTACCTAATTTTTCAAATTTCACTTCATCTAACCAAAACGTATATCCTAGACCTCCTGTGTTTTGGGTTCCTGTTGAGTACCATAACACTCCCCTTTCTTCAATTAATTTTGATGGATCTGGGATTGGAATAGTATATTTCACCCAGTTAGTACTTAGGCTTATGTTTGTTACAGATGCCTGATATTTATTTTCTTCAAAGTCTTGACCAAAACCCATCTCATCTATAACTACTCCTTGACTTGCTTTTGCCCAGAATGTTAATGCATCATATTCGGTTAAATTACGTCCAGCCCCATCAATTCTAAAAATTGCACCTGCGTAATTTCCGTCAGGATCATCCGCATTAGGTACATCAATTCTCATAGAAGCGCTCCCTTCAAAACTTACTTGATCATCTACAGAAAAAGCAGTGAGTTTAGAACCCAGAAATGGAAAGTAGAAATCACTTCCAAGACCAACTGGTGTATCTGTGAAAATTTCTCCAGTGGTAGAAAAGGTAGCAAAAGTAGCATCACTAGAAAGTTCCCTTTCACAACTTAATAAAGCTACAAAAGCAAAACCTATTGCAACTACTTTTAATTTTATATGTCTAATAGCCTTCATAATCTATTTTATTTATTTGCCTATATTAATATGTACGTATGTTCTAATCTCCCATTCGCTTCCATCATCAAACCCAACGTTACTAATTGTTGGCTCTGGTGGGAATGTATTTGGAGCAACAGCATTTGGTGAGTATCGTGGTGAAAATTCGTTGAGGGTACGCCATGTTCCACGAATTCCTACTTCTGTACTTGGTAAAATAAACCAATCTGGCTTCCCTAAGGTAGTAGAAAGATCAAGCATTAGTTGTACAGGGTATGTTAAGTTAAAATCTCTGTGATAATCAAAAGGTCCCCAGTCGTTTAGCTTAAACGTATGCATAACCTTGATGTTTTTATAAATAACTCTTAAATCGTATCCATAGCGTTCTATTGTCCTATCACTATCACCGTTAGCTTGCGCATTACCCACATATAAGTTTGCAATAGCTGCTAGGTCTGGACTAATTTTAGTAACAATCCTTGAATTAGCCTCCCATAAATCTTGTGCAGGGGCTGCATTTGGAAATGCAAAGAATTGACGATTGGCAAGAAAACCAATATGAGCATCTTGTGCTGTTGGATGGTGTCGGTATACAAAACCTAAATTAAATGCTAGTTTAGCGTCTTCAGCTCTATCATTATCCCATGCATACATCCAAGTACCTGGAGTTGGATCGAATGTAACTAACATTTCCCCAGCTGTTGTTTCTCTATTTCCTCTTACTGCAAACGGATCATCAATAAAGTTTCTCAATCTTCCAGGAGCCTCAATATCTGATGGCATTGCTGCTACGATTGGCTTTTGCCACAAGAAATTAGGTGCTATTTGCCAATTTCCAAAACTATAGGTAGCTCCGGCCAAGACATTAGTTTGATTACCACTACCACTATCTTTTAATTTCCAACCGGTGAACGTTTGTGTTGCATCAGCTCCGCCATTCGCAACGAGCCCCATAGCAGCTCCTTGAATGTAAGCATTAAATTTTCCTCCTGAGTAAGTGATTTTAGCTTTCCCTCCCCAATTATCATCTGAGTTGATTATATCATTATAAACAACATAATTCCCAGAGGTTCCAGTAACATCTTGAAAAGTACTTCCATTTAATGGATTTCCGCCCCACATACCTCCTAATATAATTCCAAACTTACCTATATCTCGCTCTAAAACCAGTGAAGCTCTCTCTGTTGCCCAAGGTGGAATTACACCACTACTTACTTGATTTGCGTCTAAAACTCGACGACCATTTTCATCAAATGACACCTCAGTTTGCATATCTCTGTGATAAATACCCGTAACATCCCAATTGGCAATTTTACGGCTATACTTTAATAGGGCTGTAGGATTCGCACCCCACCATAGCTGTGGGCCATAAGCAGCTTTTAAACCATTTAAAGCTCCTTTTCCATCAACTTCGAGTCCTAAAATTTCACCATTATAGATATCTAAATTAGGCCCATAATTTGCTTCTGGATAGAAGCCAAAGAAATCCCCTTCATATTGCCAATGGTAATGCCCTTTCCTGTAAAACCCTCTTACATCAAAGTTTTTAGTATTCCATTCAAAACCTGCATTATATACCTGCACCCTATTTGCGTCTTCAATAGTAACTGTTCCATCTTCAGAATTAACATCTAAACGTCTACCTCTATTTTCGTAAAAGATTTCATCAATTGGATTCTCAGCAACATTTCCTAGAACATTTACATTTACTTCTGCACGCAGATTTGGAGCTGGATTTGCTTCTACTCCTATAAAAAAAGATTCCATATGATCAAAACCTAATTCGTTTGGAAAAACTTGCTCATTGGGATCTGCTGTATCTGGAGTTGTGATTAAACTACCTCCAGTATTAAACGTTTTAAACTCTGCTCTAAGATTGCTTAATCGAATTTTACCGCTACTCTCACCAGATAAAGCGGCTTTATCTCCTCGAGCTTTTAATACCGCGTCCATTAACTCAATACCGTCAAAGTGATTATTTAAAAACTCTGGCGTTACGCCTTCTCCGTAAGGATCTAATCTATGCACTTCCTGTAAAGCATAATATGCTGCACGTGGATACAATGTATACAAACCTCTTGCATCTGTGGGTCCTTTGGCACATATTCCAAACCACTCTTCATTCATGTTCAAGTCTCCTGGCTTTTCCTGATCTCTATTATATCCATTACTTGGCCAAACAGCTACATTGTCATGAACATCTAAATTTTTAGTTTGTCCATATTTCCACCAACCATCAGAGAATTGAAAAGTAAAACCACCCAGTGAGTTACCTACTTTTCCTTGTCCAGCTGCATTTTGGTAAATTTCTTTCCAGTTTCCTAAATCGTAATAAGCCTGTGTATATTGATCTTCCTTGTTGTCTCTTGCATTAAATGCATCAGCTCCAAACTCAGCAAATAATACTGGTTTATTTAACTTCTCCTTTATTTCTTGGAAAGCGTTTCCAAACGAAATACCACGGTACATGTTTGTACCATAAATATCAATGTCCTTACATTCTTCAGCAATAATGTCTATAAAACCTAGATCACCATTACAAATAGCAACTGGATGCGTAGTATCGATTTCTTTGATTGCTATGGTTGCATCGTTCATAGCTTTATATAAGTGTCTTGCTGCAACAGAATAATCGTCAGCTGCTATTGGAATAGCTTCTGTTTCGGCACCTGTCCAAGATAAATGGTAGTTATTTTCGTTTCCAATCATATACACTAAAAGACCAGGTGTGTTTTTATAAGAATTTGCCATATCAACGGCTTCTTTCATCAAAACCTCACGTGTAGCTGCGTCTGCATAATCTGTCTGAGGTGTCCAAGCGCCATTGATATTAAGACCATATGCCCCAAACGTGATATTAAGCATTGTGTAAATACCATAATTCTCATATATGTATCGTACCCATTTAGGCTTAAGATTATAAGTTCTAATAGCGTTAACTCCCATGTTCTTTAACAAAGACATTTCAGCATCAAGTGCAGATTTAATAACATCATCAGATCTATTCCAAATTCCAGGATCAGTTATGGTAGTACCAATAGGAACATAATCCCAGTTTACCCCATTTATAATAAAGTCTTTTCCATTGACAACTAATTTCGTTCCTTGATCATTTTCTACTAAAGAAACTGGGTTCGTTTGAGAAAATAAAATAGAAACGCTTAAAGAAAAAATTAATAGTAAGAGGTTATTTTTCATTTGATGTGTTTTTAGTGTAAGATGATTTACATGTAGCATAAACTTAAAATAGCACACGTATCCATGTTTTGACACTGTCAATTTACAGGTAAATATTCCGAATTTGATAAAAAATAGTGCTACAAAATATATACATCGTAAAAAAAAGAGCCTTTTTTTGCAGTAATACCTTATAAAGTAATAGGAAACATGAAGAACTAATGTTTGCCACTAATACAAATTACAGCATTTAATAATGGAATGTTGTGGTAATGTTGTGTTGTTGTATGGTTGTATGGCGCGAAAAACCAATGCTTTAAATTTCCAATATATAGTTTGTTAAGCTTATCTCGTGAGATAGTTCCATTTTTTTACGAAGCCTATAACGCTTTACCTCTACACTTCTTGGAGAAATATTTAACAAAGGAGCAATCTCCTTTGAAGATAAATTCAATCTCAGATATGCGCATAATCTAAGATCATTTGGAGTCAATAAAGAATGTTTAGATTTTATCTTTTTTAGAAAGTCTTTGTCGGCATGATTAAATGCTTCTTCGAAAAATTTCCAGTCTTCTTTATCATTTATTGAATTGTCAATTTTGTTTAATAATGGTTTCAAATTTTTTTCTGTTCCAAGAGATAAAAGATCATCTTTAAACTCATTTAGCACATTATTCTTCTTAATCATAGACATTGTCGAAATAGCTAACTCTCTATTTCTTGCTTTAATATCTTGTTCCAACTTCTCATTTTTGAGCTGTATAATTTCTTTTTGATTTTCTAATTCTTTCAAGGCAATTTCTTTGTTGCTTTTTTCTAACAACCTCTTTTTATGCTTCTTAAAATTTTGTTTGTATCCTGCATTAATTGCTATAAAAAATAAAACAAATAAAATCCCATAAGCAAACAAAGCATAATTCGTTATATACCAAGGACGCTTAATTTCAAAAGCATAAGAGGCAATTTTTTCTTGAACTTGATTATTTACTTTAGCTCTAACGTTAAAAACATAAGAACCGTAATCTAGGTTTTCATAAGAAATAGAAGCATTCGAAGTCCAATCATTCCATTGACTGTTGTTTTCACTTCCATCTAATTTATATTGATATTGAGTAGTGATATATTTATCATATTCTGGAACACTAAATTCGAAGAAAAAAGAATTTTGTGTAGACTCAAATTCGGATTGCTTTATTTGATTGATGGGTGCAACTTTTTCTTTAGAAACACCAACACTTACCTCATCCAAAAAAACCATATATTCATTTTGATATACTGCATTAATATCAAATAATAAATATCCGTTTGAGGCTCCCATCAAATAAGTATTGGAAGAAAGTTTAGATATATTTTCATAGCCCTTTTTTTCATTTCTCAAATCAAAAGTAATTGGTATTTCTGTAACCTTATACGAACCATTAAGAGGGATTTTATTTACATATACAATCCCGTTTTTTGTAAACATCCATAATTTTTCGTTGGCATCATTAATCAGTTTACCAGAAACATACTTATTATTCGAAAAAATAGCACTTAACTCACTATTTAGAGTAAAGGTATCCTTGAGAACATCATAACTATACAAACCTTTTTCATTTGCATAAAAAATAACATCATCAAAAGATATAATACTCGAGTTTGATCCTTTTAAAACAGAGGTATCTTTTTTCTTTGTAACTACTTCTGTAAAATCTAAATTAAGGTCTAATTTATAAACTCCTTTGTATTCGTGACTTACCAAAACCTTATGAGTATCTGCAAACTCTATATATCTCGAAGATATATCAAAACCATTCACCTTACCATTTAAACTCCAATTAGCTCCTTCTTTTTTCAACGTATACAAACCATTATAAGTACCCTGCAATAAAAGAGAAGGATTATTTGGAATATCCCTTAGAACCCACGCACCTCGTACCGATGAAATTAATGTTGCCTTTTCTTTATTAATTTGAAATGTTCCTACATTATGACCACAAAGCAATGTATTTCCCACTTGTTTTAAGTACCAAACTTGACCATTAGTTCCCTTAATTAACTTAAAATCATCAACCTTATTCATCGGTTTGTAAAACAATCCTTGATTGGTTCCTAGGTATAATGTATCATTAAAGACAATAGACGCATAGGTGGTCCCTAAATACCCTCTACGATCAATATAGTTTGTAATTGAAGAGGCAATATTTACACAATCAATACCATTATCTAGACCAACCCAAACATTCATGTCTTGATCTTCAAACAAAGTTAAAGCTGTATTACCTCCTAAACCATTAAATTTATTTATTGTCTGAAGAAGGGTTCCTTCTTTAGAATATCTTAAAATTCCATTACCAACAGTCCCAATTACAAAAGAAGTATCAGACAGTATTATCGCAGTATATATACTGAAATTAGAAAACTCAACATTTAAATTAGGTTTCCAAGGAATTACGTTTTCATTATCTATTTCAAATAATCCATTCTTTTGAGTAACTGCGATTGTCTTTTTATCAATTGAAAGAACATTTACAATGATATCATTGTTGAAATTAGATGCTTCAAACACTAACTTTTTCTTTCCATTTGTGATGGTGTACAATCCTTCATTCAATACATAGAAGTAAATACTATCTGCAACTTTAAATAATTTATGTATAGTATTTTCTGATGAAATTACAGAAAACTCATTTGTCAAAGTATTAACAATATAAATATTACTTAAAGATTGAAACAACATCCAATCACTATAATGTACTACAGTCCAGAATTGTTCGTCTTCTAATAGTGGTATTCCTAATGTTGTAGGTATAGAAACGTATTGTTGTGCTTTATCATCCTCATTTGTATAGTATCCGAAATCCATATAACTCCCAATATAGACCTTATCTTCATGTGCAAGGACTGATCTAACAATAGTATTATTTGGAGATGGAAGCAAAGCCCATTTAGCACCATTATACGTTAGCAAACCCTCGTTATTAGCAATATAAATTAACTTTTCGGCATCTTGACTAATCCCCCAATTTTGAGTTCCTGCTTTATAAATTTCAGGAGGATAATACGTTACAGGAGGTAGTTCTTGTGATGTACTTGGAATTGTGTAGCAAAACAAAAGTAGATAAGCAAGAAATAAAATTCGCATCGTATGTTGTAGTATTTTTTTTATAAAAATAGTGAAATAATACTACAACAAACAAAGAGGCGAAATACTAGAAGGATAAAACTCGTTATTCTTGCGCTTTGTATCCTATACAATTCAATTTAAGAAAGCGATGCAACATGCGCAGCTAGTTCAATTAATTTGGCGGAGTAGGCATACTCATTATCATACCAAGCCACTAACTTGAAAAAGTGGTCATTTAATGCTATTCCAGATCCTGC
>NZ_JBYVJY010000018.1:0-57999 GCF_058147145.1 Patiriisocius sp. 208BN25-11 | reverse complement strand
TTTCAGTATTCAGTAATCAGTTTTGATATACTGATACTTATCTCTTTAGACTTTATATAAAATTGACAGCTAAACCAAGCTAAAAATACCCTCAATATAAAAGGTACTCTCGTCGTACTTACTAGGACTATAAATTAATATAATCTAGCTCTAGAAAGGAGGTGTTCCAGCCGCACCTTCCGGTACGGCTACCTTGTTACGACTTAGCCCCAGTTACCAGTTTTACCCTAGGCAGCTCCTTGCGGTGACCGACTTCAGGTACCCCCAGCTTCCATGGCTTGACGGGCGGTGTGTACAAGGCCCGGGAACGTATTCACCGGATCATGGCTGATATCCGATTACTAGCGATTCCAGCTTCACGGAGTCGAGTTGCAGACTCCGATCCGAACTGAGATAGGTTTTATAGATTCGCTCCGCCTCGCGACGTGGCTGCTCTCTGTACCTACCATTGTAGCACGTGTGTGGCCCAGGACGTAAGGGCCGTGATGATTTGACGTCATCCCCACCTTCCTCACAGTTTGCACTGGCAGTCTTGTTAGAGTTCCCGACATGACTCGCTGGCAACTAACAACAGGGGTTGCGCTCGTTATAGGACTTAACCTGACACCTCACGGCACGAGCTGACGACAACCATGCAGCACCTTGTAATCTGTCCGAAGAAAAATCTGTTTCCAAATCTGTCAGACTACATTTAAGCCCTGGTAAGGTTCCTCGCGTATCATCGAATTAAACCACATGCTCCACCGCTTGTGCGGGCCCCCGTCAATTCCTTTGAGTTTCATTCTTGCGAACGTACTCCCCAGGTGGGATACTTATCACTTTCGCTTAGCCACTCAGCAAATGCCGAACAGCTAGTATCCATCGTTTACGGCGTGGACTACCAGGGTATCTAATCCTGTTCGCTCCCCACGCTTTCGTCCCTCAGCGTCAATATAGTATTAGTGATCTGCCTTCGCAATTGGTATTCTAAGTAATATCTATGCATTTCACCGCTACACTACTTATTCTAACCACTTCATACTAATTCAAGACTACCAGTATCAAAGGCAATTTTACAGTTGAGCTGCAAACTTTCACCTCTGACTTAATAGCCCGCCTACGGACCCTTTAAACCCAATGATTCCGGATAACGCTCGGACCCTCCGTATTACCGCGGCTGCTGGCACGGAGTTAGCCGGTCCTTATTCTTATAGTACCGTCAAGATCTCACACGTGAGATTGTTTCTTCCTATATAAAAGCAGTTTACAACCCATAGGGCCGTCTTCCTGCACGCGGCATGGCTGGATCAGAGTTGCCTCCATTGTCCAATATTCCTCACTGCTGCCTCCCGTAGGAGTCTGGTCCGTGTCTCAGTACCAGTGTGGGGGATCCCCCTCTCAGGGCCCCTACCTATCGTAGTCTTGGTAAGCCGTTACCTCACCAACAAACTAATAGGACGCATGGTCATCTTATACCGTAACCTTTAAAGTATAAGTGATGCCACAAATACTTACTATAGGGTATTAATCTTCGTTTCCAAAGGCTATCCCCTAGTATAAGGTAGATTCCATACGCGTTACGCACCCGTGCGCCGGTCGTCGTCAAGTGCAAGCACTCACGTTACCCCTCGACTTGCATGTGTTAAGCCTGCCGCTAGCGTTCATCCTGAGCCAGGATCAAACTCTTCATCGTATAATCTTAAATAAAATGTCATACAACCAAAAGCCCTCTCAAAAAAATTCTCAGGTATTTTTTAACTTAGTTTAGTTTCTTTGTAAAAGAATTAATCGTTTCCAATTAATCTTATTACGCTGTCAATTTCAATATCTCAATGAACGTACTAAAGTAAACTCTAGCATTCTAATTTCTTCAAAATTAATTGTCGAAACTTTTTGTTGATGCAACGGAATCGAACCGTTATTTTTATATTTACCAAATCATCATTTCTGTTACTTTTCTTAGCGGCTGCAAATTTAAAACTACTTTTAAAACTACACAACCTTTTTAAAGAAAAAATAAATAATTTTTTAAAGAACTTTTCGCTTTCGTTTTTGTAGGTATACTACGTTTTCTTAGCGGCTGCAAATATACATCTGTTTAAATATAACTACCAAACAAAAAATGATAAAAAAATAAATATTTTTTCAAATAATTCTCAACGCCTTGTAAATGTTGAGATTGCAAAATATTTTTTTTGATAGGGATTCAAAAAAAAGACCAAAACAATGTGAGTTATACCCTATTGTAGTGGTAGACTGAAGGTTTAAAAACTTCAAATTATGTCAATTTGTAAAATTTCAGAAGAAAAAAAATCTCTCGGAAATAAAAATCGAATTACTAAACTACTGCTTTTGAGACAACTACGCAAGTATTTTTTGAGTTATTATTTTTTAGCAGTTTTCGAGTCCCAATGTGAAGATAATTCTAGGTAGTCTATTTTAAAGGATGGAGCCTGACGTTCTAAAATTTCAGCTTGAAAAGAACGCTCTAAAATGTCTTCTATTAAGTAGTCCTCCTCTACTTCAAAAGGACGGTACTCTTCTTTTATAGAAATATCAAATAGATTGGCTGTTGTGTTATACCAAAAGGCACGCCAACCAGTACGCAACTCTTTTACTAAATCGAATGCAGTTCTTCCAGTTTGCCTGTGTATTAATTTTACAAGTATTTGTCCCTCGGTACGCGTTAGTTTTTTAAGTTTTTCAGAAAACTCTTCTTCTATATACTTTTGAATACGTTTGGTATATTTTTTACGTAGGCTTTTCTTTTCTATTGTCTTAAGACGCTCGGTCATGGTAATAAGTCTTTCGGCAGCAAGCTTAGCGTAGGGGTACACTTTTCTGGTTTTACGTCTTAATATTAAATATCGACGTCTATCCTTCTTATTATTAAAGGAGAGTTTGTTTAGCAATACCACTTCCTCTAAATCTATGTACTCTCTTGGAATGGTGTCGCCTTCTATTATGTAATAGTATGTTTTAATACTATCTTTTGATTCTGTTTTGTATTCTTTGGAAACTTGAGCTTGCAGAATTCCGGTTACAAAAAAGATACATATATATATGTAGGATGTCAATTTCATGAATGGTGATTTCAATTTTACACATAGATTACTAAAACCATTCCAAAAATAATACTTTGTTGGGTTTGACTTCACTATTAATTCTCTAATTTTGAGATTCAACTTTAAAAAAAGGCTTTATGGCAAAATCAATATTAAATAAGAAATCACTCACATTTTTAGAGAAATACTTAAACAATGCTGCACCTACTGGCTATGAATGGGATGGGCAGAAAATATGGATGGACTATCTAAAACCTTACGCAGATGAATTTATAACAGACACCTATGGAACTGCTGTTGCTGTTATTAATCCAAAAGCAAAGTACAAAGTAGTCATCGAAGGACATGCAGATGAAATTTCTTGGTATGTAAATTACATAAGTGACGCCGGATTGATATATGTAGTACGCAATGGAGGAAGTGACCACCAAATAGCACCTTCTAAAGTAGTGAACATTCATACCAAAAAAGGAATTGTAAAAGGTGTGTTTGGCTGGCCAGCAATCCACACAAGAAATAGAGCCAAAGAATTACCTCCAAAACCAGATAACATATTTATTGATATTGGTGCAAAAGATAAGAAAGAAGTAGAAAAAATGGGGGTTCACATTGGATGTGTAATTACCTATCCAGATGAATTTCATATCTTAAATGACGACAAATTTGTATGTCGCGCCCTTGACAACCGTATGGGAGGATTTATGATTGCAGAAGTAGCTCGTCTTCTAAAAGAAAACAAAAAGAAACTTCCTTTTGGATTATACATTACCAATAGTGTACAAGAAGAAATTGGCTTACGAGGAGCTCAAATGATTGCAGAACGCATACAACCAGATGTTGCCATTGTAACAGATGTAACACACGATACCTCTACACCAATGATTGAAATGAAAGTGCAAGGAGAGGCTGTAATCGGAAAAGGCCCCGTAGTTGCTTATGCGCCAGCGGTACAACAAAAATTGCGCGATTTAATTACTGAAACTGCTGAAGCCAAGAAAATACCTTTTCAAAGAGCAGCGTTGTCACGTGCTACTGGAACAGACACCGATGCTTTTGCTTATAGTGGAAGCGGTGTTGCCTCTGCTTTAATATCCCTACCATTACGTTATATGCATACTACCGTAGAAATGGTACATCGAGAGGATGTAGAAAACGTAATTAAACTAATTTACGAATCCTTACTTACTATTAAAGATGGGGAAACCTTTAGTTATTTTAAGTAAGCATTCTCATTTCAATAATAGTACTATTTTTGGGCCTTCGGAAATTTTAATTTTCGAAGGCTTTTCTTTTAAAAATTATCCTACCAAAAATCTAATATCAAAACGTATAGTTTCTCAAGGGTTATTTTAGTTAGTTTATCGAAAACCCTATATAATTGTTTAAAAAAACGATGAAATGACTGTTTTTTTGCGATTAAATACATATTTTTATTACATATACTAAATATACTTACCCATAAATTAGTTTATTTAAACTAAATAAACACTTAATAAATATAGTTATTTATTGACACAAATTTAATGTCTATTTAACGTTCGTAATAAGTATAAAGAATTATTTTTGCAAAATATTAAACTTAAAAAAAATCATGAAAAAATTAGCCCTATTATGCCTTTCTGTCTTGCTTTTGGCCTCTTGCCAAAAAGAAACAGAAATCACAAACACAAGTTCAGAGAACTTAACTTTTGACACTGCATCTATCGCTGCCAATATTGGCAAGTACAAAGGTGTGTTTACAACCTTAGACTCTGAAAAAAGAGCTACTGTAGAAATCACCATGACAGACGCAACTACTTTTGCAGCCATCTATGGTAAAAATGCAACAGCAACATTATCTTTTGAAGACGGAACTACTGCTACCGCGGAAGCAACTAAAACGTTTGAAATAGGTGAAACTATTGTTGATCTATCTTTTGAATCACCAGAGCTTTCTTTCTTATTTTCTGTAGAAAATGATGGAGCGAACCCAATCATTTCTAATGTAGTATACAACAATACCCCAAGTGATATTCTTATTGCAAAACATACTACAAGAGATCCTGTATTACCTGTATTAGGAACATTTGTATGCGAGGTATGCAATGATCACCCAAATGTGAACAATACGAATGAGCAAACATTTAATATCAACATAACTAACCCAGGTGCTCCCACTTCTGAAATGCAAACACAAGCAATTATTTCTGGTGTTACTTTTTCTGGAACCGGTGAACAAAATATGGTTGTCAATAATGGAAATGGAACATCTACAGCACAAATTAGTGGTGGATTTACAACTGTTGCTGGAACTGGTGTAAATTGGACTGGTTCACACACCTTTAGCAATGTTGGCGGTGTCGTTCCTGATTGTTCTGAAGTATCAGGAACATGGAGTTGGGTAACAACTAACTATGGCACGCTTACAGGATCTTTTGTGAGTGACCAAAACTGTGGTCCTTTAGTATTCGCGCATGATTTTGAAAGTCCGATGCCAACATGGCCAATGACCCCTAGTATCACTTATTATAATCTTGGAGGTGATGTTTTTAGTCCTATTTTAATTGGTGGAGCTTCTGGATCAACTAATATTACCAGACCAACTATTATTAATGATACCTTTTTATATGTTACTGATTTACAAAATACCAATGGTGGAACTACATCGGGGCAAGCAGCAACGCTCACTTTTGATTCTGTAACGGTAAATCCTACAACTTCGAGTAGCATTACATTTGAGTATGATGTAGTTGGATATGATAGTGGTGATAATGTCGAATACATTGTAGTTTTAGATGGTGTTGACCAGCCTACAGTTTCTCTTATTGTGGGGATGAATGGTGGAGGAACCACTGCTCAAGGTCTTGAAGAAATAACTATTCCTGCTGGAGTAAGTACTGTTGGGTTTAAATTACTAATAACGCAAAACGGACCCGATTTTGCTGGTTTTGATAATTTCACATTGACAAGCAACTAAAATAAATCAACTTTAAGAATAAAGGCTACCACATTGGTAGCCTTTTTTTATATTTGGATTTTTAAACTAATCTTGTGCTATTTAACTCATTCGATTTTGGTATATTTCTTGTTGTAGTCTATCTAATATATTGGATATTAGGAAGCAAGCAGCGTACACCTCAAAACATACTGTTGTTGCTGGCGAGTTATATCTTTTATGGCTTATGGGATTGGCGATTTCTATCATTGATTATAGCCAGTTCTTTGGTCGATTTCTTTGCCAGTAGATGGATAAGCACATTACAAAACAAGGCAAAAAAAAGAGGAGTACTGTGGCTCAGTATTATTTGGAATCTTGGAGTACTTTTTACATTTAAATACTACAACTTCTTTATCGATAACTTTACAGCTCTTTTTGGTATTGAAAATACCTCGCAACCCTTTATGCTCTGGGATGTTCTTATACCCGTTGGATTGAGCTTCTATACATTCCAGACCATGAGTTATACCATAGATGTGTACCGCGGAAATATAAAAGCCTCCAAAAACTTACTTGAGTTTTTATGTTTTGTTAGTTTCTTCCCTCAACTAGTGGCAGGACCTATAGAACGTGCTAGAGCCCTATTACCTCAATTTAAAAATGAGCGCAATTTTGATCTAGTACAAGCTAAAGACGGTTTACGACAAATAGCCTGGGGGCTCTTTAAAAAAATGGTGGTGGCAGATAATGTAGCTGTGGCAGTAAATGCTATCTATGCTAGCCCAGAAGACTTTGGAAGCCTTTCTTTATTATATGCTTCAACCCTATTCTTTTTCCAAATATATTGTGATTTTTCTGGCTACAGTGACGTGGCTATTGGTACCGCAAAGTTATTTGGTTTTAAACTTAGCAAAAATTTTGACATCCCCTACCTAGCCAAAACTGTTGCTAACTACTGGCAACGTTGGCACATTACCCTCACCAAATGGTTTACAGATTATGTATATGGCCCTATTGTAAAGAGTACTAGTAGAAGCTATACAATGAAAACAGCAGCTCTGTTCATTACCATGATGTTAATCGGATTATGGCATGGTGCCAATTGGACCTTTGTAATTTTTGGACTCATTCAAGCCGTTTTTATTGCTATTGAAAGAATTAGGATTGTAAATGGCAATAAAACATATTCATTAGCCATTGCACTAAACAATGCTCCATTTATTGTAAATTTCCTCTACACAAGTAGCATTATTATTGGTGCAGGAATTTTCTTTAGATCACCAGATGTTGCAACAGCAATTACCATACTAAAAAGAATTGTGAGTTTTATACCCTCGGAAACATTCTCGCTCGTTATTGGTTTAAAAATACTAGTAATTCCTATATTGATGGTTGCTGAAATTTTAACACGAAAAAAAACGTTTCCTCTATTACAATTACAAAAGCATTTTAACAAGCCCCTTCGTTGGGCGATATATTATATACTCGTAATTATCATTATTAGATATGCAGGACCAAAAGAACAATTTATCTATTTTCAGTTTTAAAAAAGCGCAGCTACGATTTCTTTGGGGAGCACTTGCCTTTTTTATCCCTGTAGTATTGGTCATTGCTGTCTTAGAGGTGCTGGTATTACAAATGCCTGCGAATTACAAGAAAAACAGTTCGTACTTCGCAACCGAAAAAGAAGTTATTACAACAGCTGTATTTGGCTCCTCACAAATGGATGGTGCTATAAATCCAACGTATTTTGACACACCTGCCATATGTTTTGCTTCAAAAGGACAGCATCACGGACTTGACAATGCCATCTTTACCCAAACCTTTGAAAGAATGCCGCAACTAAACACGGTTGTATTTGAGCTCTCCTACGCGCATCTTGAACTAGGCCATAATAGTAAAGAATATTGGAAAAACAATATTTATTATAAGTACTACGATGTAAATGCTTTTGATAGAAACACCTATTTTAAAGACAAATTAATTTATCTATCAAACCCAGATATATATTCAAGCAACTTAAAAAAGTATTATATCAACCATAAAGATTATAGTGGTTTGAATAAATATGGGGTGGACACCACAAATTTCTCAGGTTCTTTTAAAAGGGTTCAATACAATAAAAAAGCAATAGCAAAATTGCCTATTACCATACGCACCACAGAAAACCCAAAAATATTCTCACACAACACCGCTTTCTTCTTTGATATGCTAACCGATGCGGCATCCAAAAATCTTAATGTTGTGATATGCACACTACCTTTAAATAAAAACTATTTAAAAAAGCGTAATCCTGCTATTTTAAAACGTCGCGATAGTATATTGGGAGTTATTAAAAGCAACTACCCAAACGTTAGAATTCTTGAAAAAGAAGAAGATACGGTACATTTCATCACCTCAGATTTTAAAAACCACAACCACCTTAACTCAAGAGGTGCCAAAAAATTTACGACCATCCTCAACGACTTTATCGCTAGGGAATTTCAGAAAAACTAAGTCTGTATTTTTGCAAAATAGATCTTCGAAGCCGCGATTACTTTAGGCGCCAACGCTATGGTGCTAATCATTGTGGGTATTGCCATGAGTGCAAAAAACGTATCTATCAAATTAATCATCATACTCAAAGAGGTAGTTGCCCCAATTATAATGCTTACCAAATAGATGTAATTGTAATATTTTTTATGCCGAGTACCAAAAAGAAAACTCATGCATTTTGTTCCGTAATAAGAGTATGAAAACAATGAAGAGATGCTAAATACTGTAATACAAAGGAGCAAGGCATATTTTCCATAGGCTTGCATGGTAGATTCGAATGCTTGCACTGTTAAGGTAACGCCTGTTGCTGTTCCTTCTTGCCACACACCAGTTACTAAAATCGACAAGGCTGTAAGCGTACAAATCAATAAAGTGTCTATTGCTGGTCCAAGCATAGCCACCAAACCTTCTCGAACGGGTTCATTTGTTTTAGCCGCTCCATGTGCCATAGGCGCGGTTCCAATTCCGGCTTCGTTTGAAAATGCACCTCGGCGGATTCCAAGTAAAATCAAACCGCCAACAACACCTCCCATAAAGGCGTCCCCTTTATAGAATGAGGCAGAAAATGCATCTGTAAAAATAAGACTGAGATATTTAGGAACTTCGCTACTATTTGAAATAAGAATGATGCACACCAATACTAGATACAAGAGTACCATTGCAGGCACCAACTTGCTGGCCGTCTTGCTAATTCGAGACAAACCACCCAAAACAACAATTCCTGTAAGGATTGCTAAAACAATCCCAATGATTAAATTGCTTTCTAATCCTGAAAAAAGACCCGCAGGTTTTATAACAATATCGTTGATAGCTTGTGTTAATTGGTTTACATTAAAAACAGGTAAGGCACCAACCAATCCAGCAAAACTAAAAAATACAGCTAAAGGCTTCCAACGTTTACCTAATCCTTCTACAATGACATACATAGGGCCGCCCTGAGGTGTTCCTGCATCATCTTTCCCTCTATATAAAACCGCCAAGGTTCCTGTAAAGAATTTGGTGGACATTCCAATTACGGCGCTTATCCACATCCAAAATACTGCTCCAGGACCACCAATGGCTATGGCAACTGCTACTCCGGCGACATTTCCCATGCCAATAGTAGCAGAAAGTGCTGTGGTGAGGGCTTGAAAATGACTTATTTCTCCAGTAGCATTGGCATCATCATATTTTCCTCGTAATACTGCAATGGCGTGTCCTAGATAGCGAAAAGGAAGGAATTTAATTCTAAAAAGTAAGAATAGACCTCCTCCAATTAAAATAACCAACAAGGGCAAACCCCAAGCAAATGATGCCATATTGGCGATAAAAGAATCTAGCGTTTCTAACACAAAAAATAAATTGATAAAACTTAAAGGTACTTAAATTTTAAAAATGATACTGTAATTGTTTTATTTGTATTCTGAAATGAAAAAACTAACCTACGTATTTCTTCTTTTTGCAACAATTTTATGCTACGGACAAGATACTAGTTCTTGGAAGGATAGTGCTGTGTATATTGCACCAGAACTACTCTTTGGAGAGACTTTTCCATCTAATGATGGATTTCCAGAAACTGCACTTCACAAACAATTGATGGTAACCTTTGGAAGAGTACATCAAAACAATCCGCAAGAATGGGCACAACGTTTTAAAGGAATACGCACAGGAATTGGTGTTGGAGTTACAGACTTTGGAAATTTAGATCGCCTAGGAATTGCCTTAACAGCCATACCCCAAATAGAATTTAATGCTTTTGGATCACAGCGCTTTAAAGTTATTACAGGATTAGGTGCCTCCTACTTTACCAAAAAGTTTGATGCAGAAACCAACCCGAATAACAGAGCTGTCTCTACAGATATCACTTGGGCGTTTCGGTTGTTTTTACATTATGATGTTTTTAAAAGCAATAGCATTGATTGGCGTTTAGGTCTTGGGTATTCGCACCATTCTAACGGACATACACGTTTGGATAATAGAGGATACAATTCTATTTTACTTTCGTTATCAGGAGCCATTAACAATCCCTTTAAAATTTCCGAAGAAGACAAAGCAACTATTCCAACATTTAAGAAAAGTAGCTATTCATATTTGGAAATTAGGGGCGGTCATGGTTGGAATGTCCTTGGAGAAGCTTTTAATGATGCGAAACCAGTATACACTTTTGCTGGAGAATATGGGTATGTGTACAATAACGTCTTTAAGATAGGGTTGGGAGCGCATTATCGGTTTTATCAACATTACTATGACTACATAGTGAATAATGAATCATTGGTTCAGGATGGTAGAGAATTTGAATCTTTTAGAGAGCGTCCCATCTATAATGCGTCTAGCGTGTCTATGTATGCCAATGCAGAATTTTTATTGAACCATGTGGGTATTGATGTTAGTTTAGGGTATAACCTCTTTAAAGAAGCCTATCAAATAGATTGGCGCATCAATGAAGGTTGGGTAAATACGCCAAGAGAAATACCAGAAAGTTGGGTGCTAGGAGAGTTTAACTCTAAATACCAGCTTAAAAAAGCTATTAATTCTCGCTTAGGACTTAAATACTATCTACTAGGAACGACCCAACAACCCAAACACAATGTATTTGTTGGCGCGCATCTAAACTCTAATCTAGGACAGGCAGATTTTACAGAAGTAAGTGTAGGCTACGTGTATAGTTTTGGATTGAAATAAAAAAGAAGCTGCCTACAAAGCAACCTTAGATGTCTGTTCGAGCGCTCCCGAAGCTTCGGGGGAGAACTACAACTCACTGATAATGAACATAGGTTTCGACTGCGCTCAACCAGACAAAAGCAATTTATACTTTTTAAATATCCTCTATTAAGTATAATGGTCTTTTATAAAAGTTCAAATTTTATCGAAACACGTACTTTCAATTCTAATTCCCCTGGGGCAATGGTTTGTTGTCCAGAAGACATATCAGATTCCATGGCCATGGCTCGATACATAGGTTGTGGTCCAGCTGCTTGCTGAAATTCACTAATATGAATTGCCTTTCCAATGTTTTGAGATAAAACCGCTGCATATTGTGTTGCTTTATCTTTGGCATTTTGCACCGCACGTTGCCTTGCTTCCATTTCTAATTCCGCTCGGTTGGATGCCTTAAAAGAAACCCCATCGATTCTGTTAATACCACTGGCTAATAGACTATTCATAAGTGTTTCATACATTCTTAAATCACGTAAGCGTATCGTGATGGCCTGATTTGCAGCAAAATTATACGTCTTTGTATTGTACTCATAATTTTTAGAAAGTCTAATATAATCTGTCTGCACATCTTTATCTTCAATTCTAAACTTCTTAATGGTTGCAAAAACCTGAGAGATCACATCATCGTTTTTTTGTTTTACGCTTTGCGGATCTTTACCTGTATTTTCTACACGTACTTTAATGCTTACCTGATCGGGAACAATGTTTATAATGCCTTCTCCTGTAACATCTACAGAAGGTGTTGGTGTAAGTTGTGCCATAGCGATGGTGGTGGTTAAAATGAGTATTAGTGTTTTTAAGTGTTTCATTTTTTCTGAAATTTTAGATTTTATCGAGCTTCTTTAGAACAAACAATAAAATAATAGGGATCGCTAATAAAACGACAATCCATAAACTATTTGAAAGTATATAAGGAGCAAATACTAACGTTAAAACATATCCAGCAATGGCACCACCAAAGTGAGCATCATGCCCAATATTGTCTTTTTTTGCTCGCATTCCATAAATAGAATACAACAAATATGCCAGCCCAAATAACCAAGCAGGAATTGGAATTGGAATAAAAAACAAATACAAACTCATAGAGGGATTTAATAAAATAGCTGCATATAAAACTCCTGTAACTGCCCCACTAGCACCAATGGCACTGTAATAAGGTTCATCTTTATGGAATTGAAAAGAAAGCAAACTCCCTACCACGAGGGCACCTATATAAATAAGCACAAAATATGTTGCGCCTAAATACCCAACCACTACAGGTGCGAAAAAATAAAGGGTAAGCATATTAAATAACAAATGGTTAAAATCTGCATGTAGAAATCCCGAAGTAACCATTCGTAATTGTTCGCCTCTTTTAATACCAGCGATATTGAATTTATATTTTTCAAAAAAATGAAAGTCGTTAAAGCCTTTCATTGAAATAATAACATTGGCTGCTATAATAACAATGGTAACGATATCGAGATGTTGCATAAAGTATGTTTCTAGAAGAATGTATAATATCTAGCTATAAAGTTATACAATAGCAACCAACTGCATCAAAAAAATAACGTTTTTTTAAAAGTATTTCTTTAGGGTCACTTCGGGGTTTTTTATAGTTTTGAATCACCTATGAAACAACTCATCAACTCCATTTTTTATCGTTTTCTTTGGCTTTCTTCATTTTTACCAATGACCCTTCTATACATAGGCTCCTCCATCATGTATTTTATTAGCTTTTATGCCATTGGCTACAGGAGAAAAGTGATTGAAGGAAATTTAAACTTGGTCTTTCCTGAGAAGTCAGGTTCTGAAATTAAAAAAATCATGAAAGCCTTTTACAGGCAATTATGTGATACACTAGTAGAAACCATAAAGAGTATTAGTATTTCAGAAAAAGAAATTAGAAAACGTTTTTTTGTAGAAAACATTGAAATTTTAACTCCATTATATCAGCAAAACAAAAGTGTGTTACTCATGGCAGGACATTATGGAAACTGGGAATGGAGTGGCATTTTAAATAAAATGATGCAACACCAAGCGCATGCTGTTTACAAACCCCTTCGAAGCAAACAGGTAGATACGCTCGTAAAAAACATTAGAGAACGTTTTGGAGGTGTTATTGTATCTAATAAGGCAGTAGTACCTATGCTTTATAGGAAATATAAAAAAGGAATAAACACGCTTACTTATATTTTATCAGATCAAAGTCCGAAAGATGGCGCTTACAAGCATCGAGATACCTTTATGGGGATTGATGTACCTGTCTTTACTGGAACTGAAGAGCTCGCTAAGAAATTTGACTTTGCTGTTTTATACTTGAAAGTTCAAAAGATAAAACGAGGTTACTACAAAGCCACTTTTGAAATGATTACAGAAACACCAAAAGCATTTAAAGATTTTGAGATTACTCGCATATTTCTTGACAAACTAGAAGCACAAATCATAGAGACACCAGAATTATATCTCTGGTCGCATAAACGTTGGAAGTTACGTGCTTAAAATGTAAACCAATCTTTAGACAATGCCGTTGCAGAAGCTTCGGTTTGGTTTTTATGTATTAAGTTTCCATCAACAAAGGTATACTCTTGCTTCCAAGATTCGTAGTTCTCTGCCAAAGCGATTATACTATCACATACGTATTGAATTTCTTTAGTGCTCGTAGTAGGGTGAATGGATGCTCTAATCCACCCTGGCTTAAATAACAATTGCCCTTGTTCCATTAAATCAACTATTTCATTCGATTTTTGTTGATCAATTTCTAGTAAATAATGACCATAGGTACCTGCACAGCTACAACCACCTCTTGTTTGAATTCCAAAACGATCGTTTAGCATTTTTACAGCTAAGTCGTGATGCAACGAACCTATATTAAAAGATATAATACCCAATCGATCTTTTACAGTGGGTGCTAAAATTGAAATATTAGGTTGTCCTTCAAGACGTTTAAATACAATAGCAAGCAATTCTTTTTCACGCTCTAACATATTTTGAACACCCATGGTTTCTTTTAACTTCACAGCTAAAGAAGTTCTAATGACTTGCAAAAAGCCAGGAGTACCACCATCTTCTCTATCTTCTATACTATCAATATAGGCGTGTGTTCCCCAAGGTGTCGTCCAACTCACGGTACCACCACCAGGACAATCTGGCACCGCATTTTTGTATAATTTTTTATTAAACACCAACGTACCACTGGTTCCTGGACCTCCTAAAAATTTATGAGGTGAAAAGAAAATTGCGTCTAAATACGCATCCTCTTTTTCTGGATGCATATCAATTTCGATATAAGGAGCAGAACAAGCAAAATCTACAAAACAAAAACCATTGTGTTGATGCATTAATGAAGCTACTTCATGATAAGGAGTTTTAATTCCAGTAACATTAGAACAACTAGTAATAGAAGCAATTTTATACGGATGCTCTTTATACCTTTCTAAAAGGTTTTTAAACTCTTTCATACAAAACAAGCCCTCTTGATCACAAGGAATCACTTCCACTTTTGCAATGGTTTCTAACCAAGATGTTTGATTGCTATGATGCTCCATGTGAGACACAAAAACAATGGGTCTAAGGTGTTCTGGAACTTGTGTGTAATCTTTTAGATGCTCTGGGACTTTTAATCCTAAAATACGTTGAAATTTATTAACAACACCTGTCATACCTGTACCACAAGAAATCAAAACATCATCCTCACTTGCATTTACATGTTGTTTTATGATCTGTTTTGCATGGTGATACGCTTTTGTCATGGTAGTACCACTCACCGTAGTTTCTGTATGAGTATTCGCAACAAAGGGACCAAAAAGGTGTTGCATTTTTTCTTCAATAGGAGTGTACAATCGTCCGCTAGCAGTCCAATCGGTATAAATCAATTTTTGTTCTCCAAAAGGAGATTGAAATGTTTGATCTATTCCAAGAATATTATTTCTAAAGGTTTCGAAATAACGTTCTAAAGCTGTTTTAGTTTGTTCTTGTACTTCCATAGTAAAAAATTTCGGACTTATAACCCCGCTATTTCTTTAATTTCTCCAATAATACGATCTGCAAGAGTATCTGCTTCTGTTTGAGTTGCAGCCTCTGTATAGATTCTAATAATTGGTTCTGTATTTGATTTACGTAGATGCACCCAGTTGGTTGCAAAATCTATTTTTACCCCATCTATAGTGTTAATTTCTTCTGCAGCATATTTTGCAGCCATTCCTTCTAAAATAGCATCGACGTCTATCTGTGGCGTTAAGGCTATTTTTTTCTTACTCATAAAATACGAGGGATACGATGCTCTGAGTTCGCTCACAGTCATTTTTTGTTCTGCCAAATGACTTAAAAACAAAGCTACCCCAACCATACTATCACGTCCGTAATGTAATTCTGGATATATAATTCCTCCATTTCCCTCACCACCGATCACTGCATTGGTATCTTTCATGGTTTGTACCACATTTACTTCTCCAACGGCGCTTGCTGTATACGTTCCATTATGTTTGTTAGTAACATCTCTTAATGCTCTTGAAGAAGACATATTAGAGACTGTATTTCCAGGATTGTTTGCTAAGACATAATCGGCTACTGCTACTAATGTATATTCTTCTCCAAACATCTCCCCTTTTTCATCTACAAAGGCCAATCTATCTACGTCTGGATCTACTACAATTCCAAAATCTGCACGTTCAGAAACTACTTTTGCCATCAAATCACCCAAATGCTCTTTTAAGGGCTCTGGATTGTGTGGAAACTCTCCATTTGGTGTACAAAAAAGTTTTACAGGTTGCACGCCTAAAGCTTCTAAAAGTAAAGGAATTGCAATACCACCCGTAGAGTTTACACCATCTACAACTACTTTAAAATTGGCAGCTTTAATAGCACTTGTGTTGACAAGATCCAATTCTAAAATTTCATCTATATGTAGATCGATATACGCATCATTTCGTGTAATTTTTCCTAAATCGTCTACCTCCGCAAACTCGATATCGCCACCTTCTGCTAGGTCTAAAATTTCTTGTCCAGCAGCAGCATTTAAAAACTCACCTTTACTGTTTAATAATTTTAACGCGTTCCATTGTTTTGGGTTATGACTGGCTGTTAAAATTATACCACCATCTGCATGTTCCATTGCTACTGCCATTTCTACTGTTGGAGTTGTAGAAAGATCAAGATTAATAACATGTATTCCTAAACCAACTAAGGTATTCATTACCAATTCCTGGATCATATTTCCACTAATACGAGCATCACGCCCCACAACGACACGATACGAATCTTTATCGCGTTGTTGCTTTACCCATGTTCCATAAGCAGAAGCATACATTACTGCGTCTATAGGGGTTAAGTTTTCTCCTTGAGAACCACCAATGGTTCCTCTAATACCAGAAATTGATTTTATTAATGTCATTGTACAGTGTTAATTATTAAATTTTTAAACACAAATATTTCAGAAAACATCCTTCTGAAAACCGCGTTTTTACTATTCTAAACCCTATTAAAACACTAGGTTTTAGAGGTGTTACAAGACTTGCAAATATACTTTTTTAAAAAGAAATTGTTGCATACATATTTGTGTAAATTTACAAGATGAATTTTCTAGCACACATATACCTTTCTGGCGAAGATGAAGGCATTATCATTGGTAATTTTATAGCAGATGGAATTAAAGGAAAGAAATATCTTGACTATCCTGAGACCATTCAAAAAGGGATTCTGCTGCATAGAGGTATTGATAGCTATACAGATCAGCATCCCATAGTAAAGCAAAGTACCAAACGTTTACATAAAAACCACGGACATTATAGTGGCGTGATCGTTGATATTTTATACGATCACTTTCTTGCTAAAAACTGGAACAACTACCATTCGCAACCTTTAGATGTTTATGTAGCCAATTTTTACGAATTATTACGGAGTAATTTTGAACTATTACCTTCTCGAATCCAACGTATGCTTCCATATATGATGTCAGACAACTGGTTACTGAGCTATGCTACGGTTTCTGGCATTAGCAAAATATTAGACCAAATGAATACGCGCGTAAAGCATGGCAATAATATGAATTTTGCTATCTTAGAACTTGAAGAATTTTATACAGAATTTGAAGAAGAATTCACCACTTTTTTTGAAGAATTAAGAGCCTTTGCTACCCATAAAATTGAATCTCTATCATGAAAAAACTGCTCCTAGTCCCCAGCATTTTACTATTGTATCTAGCAGTAGGATGCAAAGATCAACCCAAGGAAATTTCCGAAGAAAAACAACCTACAATAGGGCTTATCACCCAAAATGCAATGGTCGTTTCTGCCCGTGAAGAAGCATCCAAAATTGGGAGTGCCATTATGGAACAAGGAGGGAATGCCTTCGATGCGATGGTGGCTACAGAAATGGCTTTGGCAGTTTGTTATCCCTATGCAGGAAATCTTGGCGGTGGTGGTTTCATGGTCTACAGAACCAAGTATGGTGAAATTGGCGCTTTAGATTATAGAGAAAAAGCCCCTATAAAAGCCAGTAAAGACATGTACCTTGATAAAAACGATGTATATCTCAAAGAAAAAAGTAAGACGGGCGGTCTGGCAGTTGGAGTACCAGGAACTGTGGCGGGTATTTTTGAAGCACACAAAAAATTTGGGACTTTACCCATAGAGACACTATTGAGTCCGGTGATTACCTTAGCAAGAAATGGGTTCGTACTTACCAAACAACAGGCAGAGCGTTTTAATTTTTATGGTCCAATTTTTAAGGAAGTTAATGGGGAGTCTTCCATCTACACACAATCGTTTAAAGAAGGAGATCTCTTTAAAAATGAAGCCTTAGCCAATACACTTCAAAAAATATCGGAGCAAGGACGCAGTGCTTTTTATCAGGGTGAACTTGCAGAAAAGTTAGTGTCTTTCATGCAAAAAAGAAATGGAATTATTAGCTTAAAAGACCTGCAAGCTTATGAAGCACAATGGCGTGAACCAATTGTGTTTAAGTACAAAGATCTTCGCGTTATTTCTATGTCGCCACCTTCTAGTGGTGGGATTTGCTTGGCTCAAATTCTAAAAACCGTAAGCAAGTATCCTATTGCTAACTATGGTCATAATAGCACCAAAACCATTCAAGTACTTACCGAAGCTAAGCGAAGAGCCTATGCAGACAGAAGTCATTATCTAGGCGATCCAGATTTTGTGTCGATACCTGTAGACTCTTTATTAGATGATATCTACCTCAGTAATAGAATGAACGATTTCTCCTTTGAGAAAGCTACCCAATCTAAGGATATTGCTCATGGTCAAATTCCAGGCTATGAAAGTACAGAAACGACCCACTACTCTATTATTGATTCCTTCGGAAATGCTATAGCTGTGACTACTACGTTAAATGCCGCATTTGGATCTAAACTCTATAGCAAAGAGCTTGGATTTTTCTTCAACAATGAAATGGACGACTTTAGCGCAAAACCAGGAGAACCTAATATGTTTGGTCTTATAGGAGGTGAAGCCAATGCCATTGCACCGCAAAAAAGAATGCTAAGTTCTATGACGCCAACACTTGTTGAAAAAGAGGACGCGCTATGGATGACATTAGGCACACCAGGTGGATCAACGATAATTACTTCTGTATTGCAAACCATTTTAAATGTTTATGAGTTTGACATGTCCATGCAAGATGCTGTAAATGCCCCTCGTTTTCATCATCAATGGCTCCCAGACATTGTGCAGTTTGAACCCGATAGCTTTAACACAAATACACTAAAAGAATTAGAACAAAAAGGATATACCATAGATCAAGTAAATGCTCCTGTGATTGGAAAAGTTGATGGTATTCTTGTATTACCAGATGGCACACTAGAAGGAGGAGCAGACAAACGTGGCGATGATACCGCTGTAGGCTTCTAAATACGTGTAAAAAAAGCACTTCATCACCCAATTTTTCATTTTATCGAAAAGTTTTTAATTTCTCCCTATCCTGTAGGATTAGTACTACAATATACTGTATGTTTGATTTTGACTATGAATACTTTAAGTAGCTACGACCTAACTATTTTAAGATAATTTTCCATTTCGGATAGCACCCCGCATGAGCGAAAAATCGTTTTTTAAGAACTATTTTGCCTTGATTCCCCTTGTGTTTTCAGGTCTTCTCTGTATTGCCCTAATTTTCTTCTTGTACCAAAAAATAGCTATTACCCCCACTTTTTCTGAAACCATTATAAACCAAATACCTTTGTTTATTGCCATAAGTGGATTTACATCATTTTGTATTCTTGCCTACCTTGTTTTTAGTGTCTTTGGTTTAAAACGTCTGGTAACTGGCAACAACAAATTAGGAGACTTGACAAAAAAGATGAATAGTGTTCGTCAAATAATTGAGATTGTACTGGAAAGTAAATTATGGCTTCCCGGTGTAAAAGACTTTATTGACGATGAATTTGAAGGCCTTACTTTTTTTGAGGTAAAAGAATTTTACAAAGGAAAATCAAAACTTGCCATCGAGTTTTTACAAGAGAAAAAAGAATACGATGATACCGAAACGCTGTACCTAGAACTAAAATCGTTGCTTTACACAGAACCCAAGCAAAAGAAACTACCTAAAGCCATTAGCTACCCAGAACAGTATAGAGTAGAAATGATTGAGAAATGGATCGAGCACAAAGTGGGTTCTGGACTTTGGTATTACTTCGGGTATAAATTTGGAGATTTTAAAGAAGCCCTAGATATTGAAGGAGTTTTTGAGAGACATCAAGACAAAGTAATGAAAATTGCTAATGATATAAATAGCGAGCTCTTTGAAGATTCCTCTTTTAACGAAGTTTTTTTCTCCAAGCTAGGAGAATACATTAACAAAGACCTTTTACCCAAACTCTACAATGCACAAAGTAAAGTGCAAAACGGACTCCCAAAAGCTTTACAATTTTTATATGTACTCTTTGCGTCATTGCTAGGAATAGGAGTTATACTACCGCTATTAAGCTCCTTATTTGAATTACCAATTTTAGTGCTTATTTGTAGCTTTTCTTTTGTGATTAGTAGTTTGTTTTTTATGATGCTCACCACCCTACCTTTGCTATCAAAAACCGCAAATTCTTAATTTTTTTTCTGAAATTTTATAGGGTATTTAAATAGTACTGAACCCCTTATTTTATGTAGTATTTCAGAAATTTTAGAGATCAATAGTGCTCCCTTTACTGAAAAAATAAAAGTGGTAATCAAACTTTTGTATTTTTTTTCTTTAATGTTCGCCGCCATAACATCGAGGTTTTTAATATTTCAGAAGAAGAAATAAAACTAAAATTAGGGGTTATATGCGTGTTTAAAAAAATGAATATCTTTAACATTCATTAATCTAAAAAAACAACTATGAAATTTTTTCGCTTATTAGTACTGTTGTTATCCATGTCACTCTTGCATTCCTGTGCAGATGCCATAGACGATGTAAACCCGATTCCTGAAGAAGAAACCATGGATCCCACAGAGCTCCCTGGTCCAGAAGGAATTGTACGCAATGCCTTTGACCCTAATTTTACACAAAATTATGGAACATCAATTACTAGAGACTTTTTTATAAAAGTAGTAGACAAATCTAACAACAAACTCTCTGGCGTGACGCTTACCATAGGAAACGAAAGCACTACCACAGATGTAAATGGTATTGGAGTTCTTTTAAATGCTTCGGTTTTTGAAACCTTTGGATACATTACAGCTAAAAAAGATGGATACATACACGCTTCTAGAAGTGTAGTTCCAACACCAGGAGTTAATGAAGTTAGTATTATGATGTTAGACGCATCTCCTTCTGGTATTGTAACTAGCGGACAAGTAGCACGCGTAGGTGATGGTAGCGGTGCAACGGTAACTTTAAACGGTGCCTACGCTCATGAAGATGGAACTGCTTACAGTGGAGATGTAAAAGTGGTGGTACACCGCTTAGATCCTGTAGATCCATTAATGACTGAACAAATGCCTGGAATGTTATACGCACAAGACTATGATGGCGAAGAACAAATGTTACAAACACTAGGAATGATTGCTGTAGAGCTTACAGATAGCAACAATAATAAACTAAACATTGCAGAAGGTTCTGTGGCACAAATAACGCTCCCCGTAGATCCAAGTTTATTGGCAAGTGCCCCTGCCACTATTCCACTCTGGTATTTTGATGAAACCAACGGTGTTTGGATAGAAGAAGGACAGGCTACACTTCAAGATGGTGCTTATGTTGGGGCAGTAACACATTTCTCTTTCTGGAACTGTGATATCCCTGTCGAGTCTGTGAACCTCTGCGTAAATGTTACGACAGATAACGGATTCCCCGCTGCAAATTACTTGATAAAGATTATAAGCACCACCAATGGTGCTGGAACTGGAGTAACCAACGCCGATGGTGATGTGTGTGGTATCATTCCTGCCAACCAAACACTAACTATGGAGGTGTTTTCAAATGCAGATTGTTCTTCAGATATCGTGTACACAGGAAGCATTGGTCCGATTAGTATGGATGATAGCATTGCTGTTGTGGTAAGCACTCCTCCTGATGTAATTCTAGAACAAGTATCTGGAATGTTTAATGATTGTGATGGAAATCCTGTAACTAATGGGTATGTAGTAGCAAATTATGACGGAATTCAATATGAAACGTTTGTAAATGATGGTACTTTTAATTTTGGCCTTTCCAGGTGTCCAGATAGTCCAACGGTATTCACCTATTATGGTATAGACCTTACAGGTTTTGAAACTTCAGACTTACAAAGTGCTTCGTTTACAACACCAACAACCACCTTGCCTACCTTATCTAGCTGTAATGAAATTTCAGAGTTTTACAGTTTCACGGTAGACACCAACAACCCAGTCATTTTTGTAGATAATTTAGAGTACGACACACCAAATGGCACTGCTAGTTTTGCGATGAGTGCTTTTAGCCAAGGAAATAGTATCTCTATTTTGCTTCCTGAAATGACACCTGGAACGTATACCCTAAATGATCCAGGAGTGTCCTTTTTCATGTCAGATGATCAAGGAAACATAATTAAAGCAGGTTTTAATAATGAAGACATTACCATTAACATTGTAAACTTTGGCGCCGTTGGTGAGTTTATTGATATTACCTTTTCAGGTACCTTCGATAATGGAAGTGGTGGACCACAACAAACTATTGTTGGGGAAATGCATAAAATAAGACCTTTCTAACTTTATAGAAATCAACTACTAAAACCCTCTTTTGCACTTGCTTTAGAGGGTTCTTTTTTTTCTGAAATATTAGTGAACAATTAACATTTCAGAAGAAAACCTTCTACCAAAATTTTCATTGACTTTAAGTACCTTTGCAAACTATGGCAAAAAATATGGCTAGTATAGAAGTTTTGGGCGCAAGAGTCCACAATTTAAAAGATATAGACGTTAGCATCCCCAGAGAACAACTAGTAGTTATTACTGGGCTTTCGGGAAGTGGAAAATCATCTTTAGCCTTCGATACAATTTATGCCGAAGGACAACGCCGTTACATAGAAACCTTTTCTGCCTATGCCCGCCAATTTTTGGGCAATTTAGAACGTCCAGATGTTGATAAAATTGACGGACTCTCTCCTGTGATTGCCATAGAGCAAAAAACAACGAGTAAAAGTCCGAGATCTACGGTAGGAACCATTACCGAGATATACGATTTCTTAAGACTTCTTTATGCACGAGGGAGCGATGCCTATAGCTACAACACCGGCAAGAAAATGGTGAGCTACAGCGATGAACAAATCAAAGAATTGATCTTGTCTGAATTTAAAGACAAAAAAGTAAGCATCCTCGCTCCCATCATTCGTTCGAGAAAAGGACATTATAGAGAATTGTTTGAACAAATTGCCAAACAAGGATTTTTAAAAGTTCGAGTAGATGGCGAAGTTCGTGACATTGTAAAGGGGATGAAAATAGACCGTTACAAAACCCACGACATAGAAACGGTGATTGATCGCTTAAAGATTAGCGACGACATTGACAACGACAAACGCCTTACCGAAAGCATCGTAACCGCCATGTATCATGGAGATGATGTATTGATGGTGTTGGATAACGAAACCAACAAAGCACGTTATTTTAGTAGAGCGTTAATGTGCCCTGAGAGTGGGATTTCCTATCCGAATCCAGAACCCAATAACTTTTCATTTAACTCTCCAAAAGGCATGTGTCCTACCTGTAAAGGTTTAGGGAGTTTGCATAAAGTGAATATTGATAAAGTAGTTCCAGATACATCACTATCCATAAAAAATGGAGCCTTAGCACCACATGGTCCGCAAAAAAACAATTGGATCTTTAAGCAATTGGAACTCATTGCACAGCGTTTTAATTTTAAGCTCACAGATCCGTTTGCTAACATTTCCGAAGAAGCCAAAGAACTCATCTTTTTTGGTGGGAACGATAAGTTTGATGTCGAATCTAAAACACTGGGCATTACACGCAAATACAAAATAGATTTTGAAGGTGTGGTGAACTTTATACAAAACACCTACGATGCTAACGAAACTACGTCACTAAAACGTTGGGCAAAGGAGTACATGGACAAGATTAAATGTCCGGACTGTGAAGGAAGCAGACTTCGTAAGGAATCCTTATACTTCAAAGTCAACGAAAAAAACATTGCAGAGCTCGCCCACATGGACGTGATAGAGCTAGCTGCTTGGTTTAACGATCTTGAAAGTAAACTGAGTGAAAAACAACTTAAAATTGCCAGCGAGATTGTAAAAGAAGTGAAAACAAGATTACAATTTCTAGTAGATGTCGGACTTACCTATCTAGCACTCGACAGAAGTTCCAAATCACTTTCTGGCGGAGAAGCCCAGCGCATTAGACTTGCCACACAAATTGGATCTCAGTTAGTTGGCGTCTTGTATATCTTAGATGAGCCCAGTATTGGCTTACATCAGCGAGATAATGAAAAATTGATACAATCGCTTGTGGCGCTTAGAGATATTGGAAATTCTGTCATTGTAGTAGAGCATGACAAAGACATGATTGAGCATGCAGACTATGTCATTGATATTGGTCCCGCAGCAGGAAAACATGGTGGTGAAATTGTAAGCAAAGGAACACCTTCGGAAATTTTAAAACACGACACACTTACAGCTGCCTATCTCAATGGTACTAAAGAAATAGCCATCCCAAAAGAACGAAGAAAAGGTAATGGAAATACGCTAGAACTTACGGGAGCTACTGGAAATAACCTTAAAAACGTAAGCATCAAAATACCGCTGGGTGTCATGGTGGGTGTTACAGGAGTTTCTGGAAGTGGTAAATCTACGCTCATTAACGAAACCCTCTACCCTATTTTAAATGCCCATTTCTTTAATGGCGTAAAAGTACCCATGCCATATAAGAAAATTAAAGGCTTAGAACATTTAGACAAGGTCATTGATATCAACCAATCTCCCATTGGTAGAACACCACGTTCTAATCCTGCAACCTACACGGGTGTGTTTTCTGAAATACGAAGTTTATTTGCCAAGGTTCCCGAGGCATTGATTCGAGGGTACAAACCTGGAAGATTTAGTTTTAATGTTCAAGGCGGACGCTGCGAAACTTGTAAAGGTGGCGGACTACGCGTGATAGAAATGAATTTCTTGCCAGATGTGTATGTAGAATGTGAAACCTGCCAAGGAAAACGCTTTAATAGAGAAACCTTAGAAATACGTTACAAAGGTAATTCTATTTACGATGTCTTAGAAATGACCATCAATGAAGCCTGTGATTTCTTTGAGAACATTCCTAAAATATTTAGAAAGCTAAAAACCATTAGAGATGTTGGATTAGGATACATTACCCTTGGACAACAATCTACTACCTTATCGGGAGGAGAAGCGCAACGCATTAAATTGGCAACAGAGCTCTCAAAAAGAGATACTGGAAATACCTTTTATATCCTCGATGAACCCACAACTGGATTGCATTTTGAGGATATTAGAGTCTTAATGCTCGTATTGCAAAAGTTGGTAAATAAGGGCAATACTGTTTTAATTATAGAACACAACCTCGATGTAATTAAAACGGTAGACTATATAATCGACATTGGACCCGAAGGAGGAAAAAACGGAGGTACCGTTATGGCAACAGGAACTCCAGAACAAATTGTAAAAAACAACAAAGGCTTTACTGCCAAATTTTTAAAGAAAGAATTATAAAAACTAGTAGATATCAAGGTAAATATGTACTTTGAAGAGTTGGAAAATGCCGAACTACTATTAATATATTAAACGATTAGAAATGAGACCAGAACAAAATCATAAAAATTGGAACGAAGTAAAAACAAACGATTCTTGGGCGATCTTTAAGATCATGGGAGAGTTTGTAAATGGATACGAAAAAATGAGCCGTATTGGCCCATGTGTATCCATCTTTGGTTCTGCAAGAACAAAACCAGACCACAAATACTACAAACTAGCCGAAAGCATCGCCAAAAGAATCACCGAAAGTGGCTATGGTGTCATTACAGGTGGTGGTCCTGGTATTATGGAAGCTGGTAATAAGGGAGCACACTTAGCAGGAGGAACTTCTGTAGGATTAAACATTACCCTTCCGTTTGAACAACATGATAACCCGTATATTGATAGCGACAAGAGTATCGATTTCGATTATTTCTTTGTACGTAAAGTTATGTTTGTAAAATACTCACAAGGTTTTGTTGTAATGCCTGGCGGATTTGGAACCTTAGATGAATTTTTTGAAGCCTTTACATTAATTCAAACACATAAAATTGACAAGTTCCCGCTCATCTTGGTGGGTAGATCTTTCTGGAGCGGTTTGATGGATTGGATAAAAAACACGCTTCTTGAGGAAGGAAACATTAGCCCAGGCGACTTAGATCTTGTGCACGTTGTAGACACCGAAGACGAAGTACTTGATATTTTAAATACCTTCTACAACAAAAACAATTTAAGTCCAAACTTCTAATTTTAAGATTCCCAGTTATATGCGCCGTACCTATTTATATCTCACATTTTTATTTGCTACATGCTCTGTAGTAGCCCAAGATAGTTTTAAAACGATGTTTTATAATGTTTTGGAATTTCCAGAGTTAACTCCAAGTAGAATTAACTTACTACAGGATATCTTACAAGAATATGGTCCCGACTTATTCATGGTATGTGAGTTACAAAGCCAAGAAGGTGCAGATATTATATTAAATCAAGGCTTAAATACAACTGGTGAGCAATATAGCGCAGCACCTTATTTCGAAAATCAATCGGGTGGTGCAGATTTACAGCAAGCTTTGTTTTACAGAAACGACAAGTTTGTTTTAGAAAACACAGAGATTATCACCACGTCGGTACGAGACATCAACAAATACACGCTACTGCTCAACACGGCAGACCAAGCAAACAACCCTATTCGTATCTATGCCTATGTTTGTCATTTAAAATCTAGTCAGGGTAGTGCAAATCAGGAGCTACGCCTTTCTATGGTAGAAGCCTTTATTAATGATACAGAATCACTGCCAGAAGATGCTTATGTGCTCTTTGCTGGAGATTTTAACATCTATACTTCTACAGAGCCTGCGTATGTAGAGATGCTAGACACCACAAATAATATCCCTTTAATAGATCCTATAGATACTCCAGGTTCTTGGAATAACAATGAGAATTTCACAGCCATTCATACACAAAGTACTCGTATTAGTTCTGGAGGTTTTGGAGGAGGTGCCGGTGGTGGTCTTGATGATCGTTTCGATTTTATCATGCTGTCTCAAAACATGGCTACAGACCCAATGTTACGCTATAAAGAAGACACCTATGATGCGTATGGAAACAATGGCAATTGCTACAACAACAGCATTAACAATGTAAATTGTGGTGGTTTTTACAACCAAGAAACAAGAAATAACTTGTATAACATGAGTGACCACTTACCTGTTGTAATGGAATTGGAAACCAATCAGGAAATTCTTATTTTGGATACACCTGAAAATACCTTACAACCTTTTTCTCTAAAGGCAACGATCGTTTCAGAAACACTTGTATTATTTACGCCACAGCAAGAAGGTACAGATACCTTGTTTACAATATATAACACCTTAGGACAAAAAATAAAAACGTTTACTACTTACAACAATACAACAACCATTGACGTTAGCACATTAGCCAACGGCATTTACTACATTACTAACCAGTCTTCTAGTCAAACCCTAAAATTTGTGAAGACTATTTGAAATATTTCTATTACATAACGGTATTAGCCTGTGCTGTGACCACTTCTATGTGGTCTCAGCATGACATCACTATTGATGCTAGTTTAGATACAAATACCCATACCCTAGACATCCATCAGGAAGTGCTGTATAAAAACAATACAGGAAAGACCTTAGATACTATTTACTTTCTCGATTGGGCGCATAGTTTTAGCAATAAAAAAACACCTTTAGGCATTCGCTTTGAAGAAAATTTTGTGAGTTCTTTTCATTTCGAGAAAGATAGAAAAAGAGGAAGGACTACTATTAAAAGTGTTCAGGATAGCTTCGGAAATTCCCTAGACTGGAACCGCGGTTCTGAAATCGACATTTTGTATGTTATTCCTTCTACTCCTTTAGCCAACGGAGAAGAAGTTACAATCAACTTTAGCTATACCATAAAAATAGCCGATGATAAGTTTACCCGCTACGGCGTGGATAATGATGGCAACTACAAATTACGTTATTGGTATTTGGCTCCTGCGGTCTATGATGGCACATGGAAACTATACAGCCACAAAAAATCGGATGATCTATACCAGCCCCCTTCAAATTTCAAGGTAAACCTTACCCTACCAGAAATCTATAGTGTCACCTCTGGACTAGATATTGGGACAACAAACATTTCCGCCCGCGTGTCGCCTGAAGCTTCAGCGGAGGCGCATGGAAAAAAGACTGTGACCCTTTCTGGAGAACAACGCGTAAAAGCCCATCTATTTCTCGGAAAGACTATTTCATTCGAATCTGTTGTAACCGATAAAGTAGAGGTACAAAGTAATATTTACCAGCAAAAAGTAACACCGCCCATACGTGCTTTAATGGTAGACCGAGTCGTGCATTATTTGGACGAAAAGTTAGGTGCCTACCCCTTTGAGAAAATTATCGTAAGTGATGAGGACAATAGAAACAACCCAGTGTATGGCTTAAATCAGTTGCCTAATTTCTTGAGTCCGTTTCCAAATGGATTTGAGTACGATTTAGCACAATTTAAGACCATGTCGCGAGTGTATTTAGAAAACACACTATTACTCGACCCCAGAGAAGACTCTTGGCTAATTGGTGCCATACAAATTCATCTGCTAATAGAGTATGTAGATACCTACTACCCTAACATGAAAATGCTAGGAAGCCTTAGCAACTTTTGGATTGTGAGATGGGCTCATATTTCAGATCTTGAGTTTAATGATCAGTATACGCTATTGTATCTTAATATGGCTAGAAATAATATTCACCAACCATTAGCCACTTCAAAGGATTCACTGACCAAATTCAATAAAAAAATCGCCAATAACTACTACGGTGGTAAAGGCTTACAATATCTTAGAGACTTCTTAACAGATAGCTCCTTGGATGAAAGTATTAAAGCCTTTTACAAAACCTATAAACTAAAACCAAGTACGCCAGCAGATTTTAAAACAACCATAGAAAAAGAAAGCAACCTCAATGTAGATTGGTTTTTTGACGATTACGTAAACAAGCGTTACACCATAGATTTCAAGATTAAAAAAACCAAGAAACGAGGCGATTCTATAGATGTTACAATACTAAACAAACGTAATAACACCTTGCCAGTATCCCTTTATGGAACTAATAAAAAAGATAGTTTGTTGTTTAAGAAATGGAGCAAGCCTATTGATAGTATTGGTATTGTAACAGTTCCCGCAGAAGGGTTAAAAAGATTAGAGCTAAATCAGGAAGGTCATATTGCAGAATTCAATAGACGTAACAACATCAAACGTTTTGGAAGTGTTTTTAACAGACCGCTTCAGTTTAGATTGTTTCAAGACGCACAAGACTATCGATACAACCAGATGTTCTTTATGCCAGTGTTTGAGTATAATCTTTATGATGGCTTTACTACCGGACTCAAATTATACAACAAAACATTGCTTGCAAAAGGCATCCATTACAAACTAGAACCACAATATGGTTTTAGATCCAAAACCCTTATTGGTAGTGGTAGTATTAATTACACCCAACAATTTGAGACGGGCAAATTAAGAAGCATGCGTTATGGTATTTCTGGAAATACTTTTAGTTACAATGATGACCTTTTTTATAGACGCATCACTCCGTTTATGACCTTTGCGTTTCGAAATGAAGACATCAGGAATAATGAGAAGCAGTTCATCAATTTGCGAAATGTAAATGTTTTTAGAGATCTGGATCCAAACAATCCAAATCAAGAACCTAATTACAGTGTCTTTAATGCGAGTTACGTATACAGCAATCCTAATTTAATTAATTATTACCGTGGTGTGGTAGATTACCAAATATCGAGTAAGTTCAGTAAAATTGCACTTACCTTCGATTATAGGAAGCTTTTTGAGAGCAACCGACAAATTAATCTACGCCTATTCGCTGGAGCCTTTTTGTTTAATGACACGAGAGAAAATGACGACTTTTTTAGTTTTGCATTAGACCGCCCAACAGATTATTTGTTCGATTACGATTATTATGGACGCAGTGAAGATACCGGTTTGTTTAGTCAGCAACTCATTGTCGCCGAAGGTGGTTTTAAGTCTAATTTAGAGCCAGGTTTTGCCAATAGTTGGATTACCACCATTAATGCCAGCACCAATATTTGGCGATGGATTTTAGTCTATGGAGATGCTGGATTGGTACATAATACAGACCGCGGCACCCAAGCATTGTATGATTCGGGAATACGTATTAACTTGGTCCAAGATTATTTTGAATTGTATTTCCCCTTATACTCTAACCTAGGTTGGGAGCCCGGATTAGGAAACTACGATCAGCGAATTCGTTTTAAAATAACGCTCACTCCTAAAACGCTCATTGGATTGTTTACGAGGGAGTGGTATTGATCCCGAAGCTTCGGGAGAAATCGAAATCGAAATTGAACTTGAAATCGAAACCTGCAAGGTATGAGGAGGAACGACGATCCTTGTAGGTTTACATCCAACTTGAAATCGAAATTGAAGTTGATATATTATTGTCAGGATGAGCCTGTCGAAGCCCAGAGTTCAAAAATACCCTTCGACTCCAAAAGATTTGAAAGGAAAAAGAAACGAATCAAAAAAGCCCTTCGACTCCCGAAGCTTCGGGACAGGGTGACAAAATAAAATTTAACAGCGTCCACGTGCCGCCGAAGCTTTTAGGCCTACGTAGCCACTTCGGCGAAGTAAGCTAGCAGAGAAGCAAGCGGTCTAACCTCTAGCAATGAGCAAAGCGAATGATCTAACAGCGACTTGTGCGCCGAAGCTTTTTAACGAAGGAGCAAGCAATCTATACAACCATGAAAGAACTACTCAACAACTGGAAATTAATCATATTACTTTGCCTATCGCTTGGACTGGCACCCTTTTTCCCAGAGCCACATATTTGGGGGAAGTTAAAATGGATTGCTGGAGGTGCAAACGGAATGGCTCTAAAAGATTGGCTTGACGTACTATTTCACGGAACACCTTTTATTTTATTAATTCGTATCGCAATTGTTAAAATCACTTCTGCAAATAAATAATTCATAAAAAAATTGTACTTATTTTAAGAATATCGCAACAATTTAGCATTGCTTGGCGTTTCGATTTTTTGTAGTTTTGCCGTAAGTTCAAACAAGAAAAATCCTAATATGCAAACAAACCCACAAACCAATAAAGACTTGTCTTTTGATGATTTTAAAGCCGAAATTTTAAACGACTATAAAATTGCCGTAACAAGTAGAGAATGTAGTTTGTTGGGGCGTCGTGAAGTATTAACTGGCAAAGCAAAATTCGGAATTTTTGGTGATGGTAAAGAGATACCGCAATTAGCTTGGGCAAAAGCCTTCAAAGCTGGAGATTGGCGAAGCGGGTATTACAGAGACCAAACCTTTATGATGGCTATCGGTGCCTTAAACATACAGCAGTTCTTTGCTGGTTTGTATGGACATGCAGACGCAACTGCAGATCCGATGAGTGCTGGTAGACAAATGGGTGGTCACTTTGCAACACCAACCATCAATGAAGATGGAAGCTGGAAAAATCTTTCCGAAACCAAAAACAGTAGTGCAGACATCTCTCCCACTGCTGGGCAAATGCCACGATTATTAGGACTTGCACAAGCTTCAAAAATATTTAGACAAGTAGAAGGTCTAGAACATTTCAGCAACCTTTCTATCAAAGGAAATGAAGTTGCTTGGGGTACTATTGGTAATGCAAGCACTAGTGAAGGCCTATTTTGGGAAACCATTAATGCTGCTGGTGTGTTACAAGTACCTATGGTGATTAATGTTTGGGATGATGAATACGGAATTTCTGTACACGCAAAGCACCAAACTACCAAAGAGAATATTTCGGAAATATTAAAAGGGTTCCAACGTGATGAAAATGGCAATGGCTATGAAATCATTCGAGTAAAAGGTTGGAATTATCCAGAACTAGTAGAAGCCTATCAAAAAGCCTCTAAAATTGCTAGAGAAGAGCATGTCCCTGTATTAATTCATGTAAAAGAATTAACGCAACCACAAGGACACTCTACCAGTGGATCTCATGAACGCTACAAAAGTAAAGACCGCTTGGCTTGGGAGGCAGAATTTGATTGCAACGCCCAAATGCGTATTTGGATGTTAGCCAATAACTTTGCCACAGAAGAAGAACTCACCGCCTTAGAAAAAGATATTAAAAAGCAAGTACGCGAAGGTAAAAAAGCCGCATGGCAAGCCTTTGTTGCGCCACAACAACAGGAACAACAAGAAGCTGTTACCTTACTTACAAATCTTGCCGAAAGTTCTGCCAACAAGAACTTTATAGAAATTATTAAAAACGAATTGGCAGCAGATAAAGAGCCACTTCGAAGAAATATTGCTGGTGCTGCAAGAAAAGCTTTACGTTATGTTATCAACGAAGAAAGTGTTGAGAAAAAACAATTGCAAGATTGGTTAAACAACTATTTTGAAACCATTCAACCGCTCTACTCTTCAGATTTATATAGTGAGGCTGCAGAGAACGCTAAAACCATTGCAGAAGTGTTACCAACCTACGATGTAGAAGCTCCAGAAGTAGATGCTCGTGTGGTATTACGTGATAACTTCGATGCCATCTTTAGCAAATATCCAGAGGTACTAATTTTTGGTGAAGATGCCGGTACCATTGGTGACGTAAACCAAGGACTGGAAGGCATGCAAGAAAAATATGGTGAACTTCGTGTAAGTGACACCGGAATTAGAGAGGCAACCATTTTGGGGCAAGGAATTGGGATGGCGATGAGAGGCCTCCGCCCTATTGCTGAAATACAATACCTCGACTATATTTTATATGCCTTACAAATTATGAGTGACGATCTAGTAACCGTTCGTTACCGTACCAAAGGCAAGCAAAAAGCACCGTTAATTGTACGTACTCGTGGGCACAGATTAGAAGGTATTTGGCATAGTGGTTCACAAATGGGTGGTTTGATTCACTTGCTACGCGGTATGTACATTCTTGTACCTAGAAACATGACCAAAGCGGCAGGTTTTTACAACACCTTATTAGAATCAGACGAACCAGCATTGGTAGTAGAATGTCTAAACGGATATCGTTTAAAAGAACAACTACCAACCAACCTTGGAGAGTTTAAAACGCCTATTGGAGTCGTAGAAACGATAAAAGAAGGTGCAGATATTACATTAGTATCGTACGGAAGTACTTTGCGTATTGTTGAAGAAGCAGCCAAAGAATTGCAACAAGTAGGTATTGATGCAGAAATTATAGATGTACAGTCCATATTGCCTTTAGATCTTAACCAAGACATGGTGAAGAGTGTACAAAAAACAAATAGACTATTGGTGATTGATGAAGATGTGCCTGGAGGTGCTTCTGCGTATATTCTTTCTGAAATTTTAGATAACCAAAATGGGTATCAGTATCTAGATAGTAAGCCACAAACCTTGGCAGCAAAGCCACACAGACCTGCTTATGGAACCGATGGAGATTACTTTAGCAAACCGTCTACCGAAGATGTTTTTGAAAAAGTATATGAAATGATGCATGAGGTAAACCCAACAAATTTTCCTAAGTTGCGTTAGTAATTTGTATAAAAATAAAACTCGAGCCTTTCTGTTTTTATACATAGAAAGGCTTTTTTAATGCTCCCAGTATGTTGTACAAAACATTGCTTTTTTGTAGTGCTCTTCTGCTTTTACATTGTGCAGAGAAAAAAGAGGTGACCAATAAAAAACCTCCTTCTTCAGAAACTACTAGCTCACAAAATACAAACTCGCAACATATGGTTGGGAAACAGAAATATGTACGAGATTATGGTGCCGTAGGCGACGGTATTACTGATGACACAGCTGCCATTCAAAAAGCTTTAGATGATGGTGAGGGCACAGTACTACTAGATAAGAAACATAAAATTTCTGCAACACTTTTCAATAGAAACAATAATACGATTACTCATATTGGGAATAGTAAAGCTGAAATTGTAACACCCAATAATACGTTCTATAAAATTAAAAGCAGTGCGAGCCTTAACATTTCCGAAGTAAAAGCTAGTCCGCCATTTCTGGAGCTTATAGGAACTAACAATTACAACCATACCAAGATACAACAATGCACAATTACAGGAAATGAAACCACCGTGCCTCCTTCAAAAAATTACGCTATTAAAGCCACTGGAAATTTTAGGGTTGAAACCATAGATATTTCAGAAAATGAATTTAAAAATACCACCGTCTTTTTTGCTACAAAAGAGGTGCGTGCAACAAAAATGATGTTCAAAGGAAATAAGGTTATTAACTTTAAATCGTTTGTAATAGCCATGAGAAATTGTGATACTTCTTATGTAGAAAACAATAGTATCTATGGTGCAATGGACGGAACCAAGTCTGTAAGAGTTATGCTTAGAACTGGTTTAAAAGAAACACACTTTAAGAATAATACCATAAAAAATATTAATGCAGATGTTATGACATCTGTACTATATTCGGGTACTGGGACTTTGTATTGCGATAACAATATATTTAAGAACATACGCGGGAATGGGAATTCGTATATCATTTCTGATAAGTCCTCTACCCAAGAAAAATGGTTTATTACTAACAACACTTTTGACCAAACTAATGTAGAAAATCAATTACTAAAAGGAATTATCAAAGGAGGAAACAACGAGGTACTTATTAAGAAAAATAGTTTTAAAAATGCAAAAGCAAAGCCAATACAGTTAGGAGCTTCAAAAGCAGAGGCTATTTCGAGTGCAACGTCTATCATTGAGGAGAATGTTTTTACAAATACTCAGTTTCCAATATGTATCTATTTTACATTTGCAACGGGCCCTATACGTATACAAAACAATGAAGTCAATGGTTTTTTCAACACCTTTTCAAAAAATGCGAATAATAATACTGCATGTCGGTTTATAAGTGTCAATAATACCAAAGATATATATACCATAGGAGCTCTAGAGATAAAGGATAATAGGCTTTTTAATGTAGATCAAAATACTAGTTTACTGTCAATAAATTCAAAAAATGGAGGCGGAATAGCCCCTATCGTCTTAGAGAATAACAGCATGGATTCTGGAAAACACCTCATTTCTTATCGCAATAAGGAAACCACTCCTGCGGTGCAATACTCTAGAAATACAATTCCTTCCAAAATGAAACTCTCGAACATGAACAATAAAAATGCTAGTAAAAATTAAGATCTATTGATGTCTTTATTTATAAGTTTTATTTATGCTTTATATAAGCATTTTTGATGTTAACACTTTCACAACTAGTGATTTAAAATGCATAAAGCCTGTTACTTTTGTTTAAAACAAATGCTATGAAACGTACATACAGGTTACTCATTCTATTTTTTTTTATTTCTAATTTCACTTTGGCGCAGTATAGTGATATCAAGCGCACAGTCATCACCACCGATGCGGTTCCTGATTCAGTGAAAGAAGCTCAAAAAAAACAATTTTATGATGGTTTTGTTACTAATTGGAAAATACATACCAAAAATGAAGCGCTTGCAGAAGATGTAGATTTCTACATGGCACAATTTAAAAGAAAAGGAAGAAATGGAAATTATGCCTATTACTCAAGTGAAGGAATCTTGCTAGCGTATTCTTTATTTGTTAACAGCTTCGATTTGCCCGGGAATATTAAAGAATACTGTGAACGAAATTTTAATGAAGCCTACATAAAATCTGCAGAACTTATTGATCTTGAAAATCCGCAGCAATTCATATATAGAGTCAGACTCAATGCAGATGGATTGCTAACGTATTTATACTTTAATACCAATGGTAACCCTATTGATAAATATACTCTTCCTCGAAAAATATTTTTATTTATTTAAAAAATGAGTCTCACTTTTACCTATTTACACCTTTTAAGGCTGTATTGTACGAGTAGACATTAAACACATTTTAATTTTAAATGGAGTAAAATGTTGCACGTATAAAATATTTAGCTACATTTATACACTTGTAAGAAATAAACTAAGTCGATGTTACAGTCTTTTTTAAATAATAATAATTTAAATAATAACGCCAAGACGTAACAGAAACTTGTACTCGATATTGAACCGCCAAGTTTTTATAAACTTGGCGGTTTTTCTTTTTACAATAGTTTGTAAAAAAAACTCCGAAACTAGCGTAGGAGTTTTGTTGATAAAGAACTAACAACGGCTTTTTATAAAGCTAAAACTAAATAACTAACTAGATTCCCACTTTCGTGGGAATGACAAAAATGAATTTATTATGTGTGGAATTGTATGTGCATTCGAATTAAAGCAAGCTAGTGAAGCGTTGCGACCTCAATTATTAACCATGGCAAAATGCCTGAGACATCGCGGACCCGATTGGAGCGGTATTTTTAGCAACGAAAAAGCCATCTTGGCGCATGAGCGCTTGGCGATTGTAGACCCGACGTCAGGAAAGCAACCCTTATTTTCTGAAGACAAAAACTTGGTGCTAGCTGCCAATGGAGAAATATATAACCATCTAGAACTTCGCAAGCAGTTTGAAGGCTCGTATCAATTTCAAACCAAAAGTGACTGCGAAGTAATACTGGCACTCTATAAAGAAAAAGGAAGCGCTTTTCTAGACGAACTAAATGGTATTTTCGGATTTGCGCTTTATGATATAGAGACCGACAGCTACTTAATCGCTAGAGACCACATGGGTATCATTCCATTGTACATGGGCTGGGATAAAGACGGTACTTTTTATGTGGCTTCAGAACTAAAAGCATTAGAAGGAGTTTGTACAAAAATAGAACTCTTCCCTCCTGGACATTATTTAGACAGCAGAGATGGAAAATTAACCCAATGGTGGCGTCGTGACTGGATAGAATATGACAGCGTGAAAGACAATGAAACAAATATTTCAGATTTAAGAGACGCCCTAGATGCCGCTGTAAAAAGACAATTGATGAGTGATGTACCTTATGGCGTGTTGCTATCGGGTGGATTGGATTCTAGTATCACCTCTGCCCTAGCCAAAAAATACGCAGACAAACGTGTAGAAAGTGGTGATACAGAAGGTGCTTGGTACCCGAGATTACATTCGTTTGCCATTGGTTTGGAAGGATCTCCAGATTTGGCTGCGGCACAAAAAGTAGCGGACCATCTAGATACGGTACATCACGAAATTCATTTTACCATACAAGAAGGAATTGATGCCTTGCGTGATGTGATTTATCATGTGGAAACGTATGATATTACTACCATTAGAGCTTCTACGCCCATGTTTTTACTCGCTAGAGCCATCAAAGCAATGGGGATTAAAATGGTCTTAAGCGGTGAAGGTGCCGATGAAATTTTTGGAGGCTACCTCTACTTCCATAAAGCACCTAGTGCCAAAGATTTTCATGAAGAGAATGTGAGAAAACTTGAGAAATTGCACATGTATGATTGCCTACGTGCTAACAAATCGCTTGCCTCTTGGGGAATTGAAGGACGGGTTCCATTTCTAGATAAGGAGTTTATGGATGTGGCCATGCGCCTCAATCCAAAAGACAAAATGATACTTGCAGGACAAACAGCTCCTACAGACAAACAAGCCATGGAAAAATGGGTGCTGCGTGAAGCCTTTGGTGATATGTTGCCTCAGGAAGTGGCATGGAGACAGAAAGAGCAGTTTAGTGATGGTGTGGGTTATAGTTGGATTGATACGTTAAAAGAATTAGTAAATAGTGAAGTAAGTGATGAGCAAATGCAAAATGCGCAATACCGTTTCCCCATACAAACCCCAACAAGCAAAGAGGAATTCTATTACCGTACTATTTTTGAAGAGCACTTTCCTAGCGATGCCGCTGCCTTAACTGTACCCTCGGTACCAAGTGTAGCCTGTAGTAGTCAAGTAGCCTTAGACTGGGACGAAAGTTTTAAGAACATGAACGATCCAAGCGGGCGCGCCGTTGCCAATGTGCATGATGAAGCTTATTAGTGGTGAGCAGTGAGTAGTGAGTAGTGAGTAGTGAAATTAATTTGAAGATGGATTAATTTGATAATTTGATGATGTTTTTTTTTGCCTTTGCAGCTTTGAGACTTTGGATCTTATAAAGTGTCGATGAGTCGATGTGTTGAAATGTTTAGTTTATTATTTAATGAAATTAATTCGGCTTAAACCTACAAGGATCGTCGTGCCTCCTCATACCTTGCAGATTTTGATTTCGGTTTCAGTTTCGATTTCTCCCGAAGCTTCGGGATCAATTTCCCCCTAGGTAGTACTACTTAATAGATTATTTTTTGTTCTGTGTATCTTTACACTATAAGTACTGTGACTATGAAACAACTAACCCATTGTATGTTCTTGATATGCTGTGTTTTTTTCTTCGGAAATGCACAAGATTTGGAACAACAAATTACTAATCTTAAAGCTAAAATTTCAGAAAGTACCCAAAAGGAGCAACTCATCTGGATGGATAGTCTTGTGCGCATTATTAGGTATGAAAAAGCATTGCAATATGATTCTATTGCCAATAAAACACTAGAATTAGCAATAGCCTTGGACGACATGCAAATTGCTTCAAAAAATCTTGCCGAACTTATCTTTTTTTACGACTCGATTGAATATGATTATGACAAGGCCATTCAGTATTTTAATACGCATCGAAACTTATTTTCTGACATGCGGCCGTCTGATGTTAGTAGATTATACCTTGAGGTTGGAGATGCATCAAAATATGCGGGTAAAGATGCATTAGCGATTTCATATTTAGACAGTGCTTATACATTTGCGGCAAAAGGAAACAACCCTAGACGACAAGGTTTAGCAAGGTTATACCAAGCTCAAATATTTGTAGGCAAAGGCAAAACTATAGAAGCTTTTGAAGCAGTTACCTATGCAGAGGAAAAATTAATCAAAGCTAAAGACACCTCAAATATTATTGGTTGCAAAACGATGCTAAGCTATATTTATAGTAACCAAGATTTTTATGAAGAGTCTGAAAAAATAAGGAAAGAAGCGATACATCTTGCAAAATTATCTAAGAGCTATTCAGACTTAGTTATTTTATATAACAATCAAAGTTATGATCTTGGGAAACAAAACAAATCTGAAGAGAGACTTGAATATAGTAGACTAGCCTACGAAACCAACAAAAAAAACCCACTAAAAGAGTATTTAGAAGTACGTATGCTCAAAGAACTTATTTCTGACTATTTGGATTTGGACAGTTTAGGGTTGGCAAAAAAACATCTAGATATTATGGTTGCCATTAAACCATTAGATTCGATGAGTGGAGAAGATAGGATTCTTGCTGAAGAAGCCATCGGATACTACGCTTTTAAAACTGGAAATTATAATAAAGCACTGGATTTAGCGCTCAAAAACCAAGACCAAAAATCTAAACAGCTTACTATGGAGGGAAGACTGCATAGTGAATTGTTTATTTCAGAAATTTATGAAAAAATGAGGATGCCTGAAAAACAAGCAAAACATCTCAACAATTATATTTCATTAAGCGATTCACTCAATACAGTAAAAAACAGACAAACCCTAACCTTTTACCAAACAAAATACGAAACAGGTAAAAGAGACAATACCATTGCGGCTCAGAAAAAAGATCTAGAATTATTGAATCAAAAAAACAAAATTAAAAATCAGTGGCTCTTGTTTGGGGCATTGGGTTTATTGGCTGTTTTCGGATTTGTGTTAACCATTCGCTCTCGCAATCATCAAAAGAAAGAACAGCGAATACAAAGTAATTTTTCAAAAAAACTATTGGTAGCACAAGAAAATGAACGCACCCGAGTGGCTAAAGATTTGCATGACAGCGTAGGACAGCAACTCTCTATTATGATGCGAAAGGCCGAAAATGATCAACAAACAGAATTGGCCACCATGACAGCCAATACCTTAGAAGAAGTAAGAAATATCTCGAGAGGCCTCTACCCGCCTATGCTAAAGAAATTAGGACTTACCAAAAGTATTTCGCAAATGTTATTTGAAATAGACGAAGAGACAGAGATGTTTGTTTCTACAGAAATAGATCCTATCGATGCCTTTTTTAATGAGGAGGAAACGCTAAATTTTTATCGCTTTATTCAAGAAAGTGTGACCAATGTAATCAAGCATTCACAAGCGCAGACCCTATCGGTTGCTATTAGACTGAAAAACAAAAGACTCAAAGCCATCATAAAAGACAACGGAAAAGGATTTACTTCGAGTGAAGATCTGGCTCAAAATAGTTTGGGTTTAAAGACCATGAGTGAGCGTATTAAATTATTGAGAGGTACTTTTTCTATACAAAGCCTACAAACTAAAGGAACCACGATTGAAGCTGTTATCGTAAAATAACACTAACAAACCCTGTATTATGATTTCAAAAAGTACACTCTTAGTAGCAGACGATCACCCTTTATTACTTGAAGGACTTGTTACTGCTTTAAAAAATTTTAATTATAATGTGATTGCATCTTGCGAGAACGGCGCCAAAGCCTTAGATCAAATTATTGAATTACAACCGTCCATAGCCATTTTGGATATAGAAATGCCATACATTTCTGGAATAGAAGTTATACAAAAATGTAGAGATGAAGCCATCAATACAAAATTTATTATCCTTACATCACATAAGGAGAAAGGATTTATTTTACAGACCCAAGAATTGGAAATTGCTGGCTATTTGTTAAAAGAAGAACCTTTTACAGAAGTTCATAAATGCATCCAAGAAGTAGCCAAGGGCAATACCTATTACAGTAAGACATTTAACACTATTCTTAAAAATGAAATAGCTCCAGAAATTGCGCGCATTCAGTATCTAACCCCTTCCGAAAGGACTATTGTACGCTTAATTGCCTTAGAAAAAACCTCAAAGCAAATTGCCGACATGCTAGGGCTTTCTGTGAGGACCATAGACAACCATCGCGCCAATATTATTTCAAAATTAGAACTCCCGTCCAAAACTGATGCCCTTACCGTTTGGGCAAAAGAGCACAAATCTTTTTTAAACAATATCTAGTTATTAGGTAGCACTACCTAATATCTCTCACCACTACCTATTACAAGCAGGAAACTAGGTACGTAGTTTTGTTTCATACAAAAAGCAATAGGCTTTTTATTAAACATGTAAACAAAACTATTATGAAAACGATTACACTTTTTACAGTACTTTTATTAGTAAGCAACTTTTTATTTGCACAAACTGCTTTAGACTTTAATCCTGCCGAAGGGAACCAATCTGTGTCTATAGTAGACATGACCTGTCCAGCAAACTTCACCTTTGAGGCTTGGATCAATTGGAGAGGTCAAGAAGACTCCTACACCACACTACTTGAATTTGAAAATGATAATCCTTGGATTGGGATTTATGAAAACAGCATCGCTATCGTTGCTGTAGGCGGTTTTATAACAGCTACCGTTGAAATACCTACCAACCAATGGGTGCATGTTGCCGCCTCTTATAGCACAGATACACAGATTGCAAAATTATATATTAACGGTGTTCTAGTGGCAACAAAACCAGACCTTAACTTACCCTTAAGTGGCACGGGTGCAGGTATTGGTTTTAATGCTGGAGATACTACGTTTAATGGAGCCATTGACGAAGTAAAACTATGGGATCTTGTTAGAAGTGATGCTGAAATTTTAGCAAATCTAAATAGCTGTCTGGTGGGCAACGAACCTAACCTATATGCCTACTATACCTTTAACGAAATTGAAGGTACAGAAGTAGACGATTTAAGTAATAATGATTTTGATGCGGTCATGCTCAACATGGATCCCGAAACAGATTATGTAGCAAGTGAATTTTGTCCTTTACTGAATATTAATGATCATACTGTAAGGCCTGCACTAACCTTGTATCCAAACCCAGCCCAAGAATACATCAACATCTCAGGATTAGATATCACAACAAACTATGCACTATATACCATTACGGGAGCATTGGTACAACAAGGAAGCGTTGCTAACAATAGTGCTATTCCTGTTCAGGAACTCACAACAGGACACTATTTCATACAACTGCAAAACGGACAAACCCTCCGATTCATCAAAAAATAAATCTAATCTAGCTTTATAACTATGCGGTCCTTTTTTGGGCGGAAATTTTATAAAGCAAGATGGTGTTAGAAAACTAAAACAAATATCAACAACTTAAAATTTCAGATTATGAAACCTATTCAAAACATTATTATTTGCCTAATCGTAACCTCTCTTTTTCAAACCTCTATGATGGCGCAATCAGCGAATGCCTTTTTAGAAGGAACCAATGACAAAAAAGTAAGTCTTAAACTCGGTGTTGGCTATTTTCAGGCCTTGTTAAGCGACGAAGGTGTTAGCTACACAAACGCTGTGTACGATCCTAATGTTGGCGCCGGGGTGAGTTACTTCTTAGGAATTGACTATAACATTACCGAAAGCATTGCCATAGGAATTGGTTACAACGGTACCTATGGAAAAGCAGATTTCATTAGAAATGCTGTTGTAGATTCGCAAACCATTCCTGGCTATTTAGAAGCGGGAGCCGTTACCAACACCCATATTCTATTGAATCTTAGTTATTCTCCAGCAGGTTCGGGAATACAGCCTTACGGAAAATTAGGACTTGGATATCTTATTCAACAAGTAGAGTTAGGAGATGTTCCTTTAAACCTCACCAACAATGTGGAAACAGAAATATTTCCAGACTACAAGTCGAGTGGTTTTGGGTTATTACCTGAATTAGGCGTACGTTATGGTAACTTTTTCTTATCGGCTGCCTATGGGTTCTCCCTAGAGAAACTTACGGGAGAAGATAATCCAGATGGATTTATGTCTACCGGAAGTTTGACGTCTCAATCGCTGCAAGTAAATGTTAGCTATCGCATCTTTTTATTTTAGAAAACCAACCCTATTTATAATTAGCCACTACTAACGAATGAGGCCTGTCTTTTGGACAGGCTTTATTTCTTCGGAAATATTACTGCAAATTCATGAATTCGCAGTACAACAGCCATCTCTTGTCCATTTTTAACATTTCAGAAACTATCTTTATCTATATGATTTCAATTACGTTAACCCCTTTTACCCATCGCAACAAAAAGTGCATTGGCATTCACTTCAAATATCATTTTGAGGCAAAGCAAACCTTAAAACGTTTTCCAGAGATACGATGGACCAAAACCCATCGTTGTTTTTATATTTATGATGATGCGGCACTTTTAGAAAAATTAAAAGATTTTTTAAAAGAGAATTCTTTTAAATTATTAAATAAGACAAGTACAAGAAGAAAGCCGCCCGTAACAACAAAACAAAAGCAAGCCTTGTTTACCCCTTTAAACAAAGAAAAGCAAGAAGTGTTTAATCATTTTGTTGATTTTTTAAAAGGAAAACGATTTAGCAAAAGCACTGTAAAAACCTATGGGGACTTTGTATTTGATTTTTTGAGATTTACAAAAGACAAACCTGTTGAAGACTTAGACGAAAATGATGTTAGGCTCTTTTTGGAGTGGATTGTTGGCACTTTAAATTATGCAGTAAGCACGCATAGGCAGTTGGTGAGTGGCTTAAAACACTTTGCCTATTTTTATCCAGCCTGTTCTATTAATGTGGAGGCTATTTTTATGCCTCGAAAAGATAAGAAGTTGCCTATTGTGTTAAGTGTAGAAGAAGTATTGCATTTAATACAAGTGACCAAGAATTTGAAGCACAGAGCGGTCATTGCTATGATGTATGGATCTGGACTTCGCATTGGAGAGCTTATTAATTTGGAGTTAAAAGATTTTGATTTTGAAAGAAATCAGTTACGTATAAAAAATGCTAAAGGAAGGAAAGACAGGTATGCCAGTATTGCAAAGAGTTTGCATCCGTTGTTAAAGAACTACTATGCCACTTATGATCCTAAGCACTATTTTATAGAAAACCCAAAGGGAGGCAAATACAGTCCGAATTCGGTTCGTGCTTTTTTAAAGAAGAGTTGTAAGTTGGCAAAGATAGAAAAGACCATTACTCCACACTCTTTAAGACATAGTTTTGCTACTCATTTATTAGAGCAAGGCACCGACATTAGGTATATACAAGAGCTTTTGGGTCACAGCAGGCCAGAGACCACGATGATATACACACACGTAACCCAGAAGCAATTAAGAGACATCCAGAGTCCTTTGGACACGATGTTAAATAATGTATCTTTACAGGATAACAACAATAATAAAGCACTCTTATCCTGACACCCACCCGGTATATCAACAATAAAAGTGTTACTATAACGAGTTGCTTACAATGGCTCCGAACTGACTCAAGCCGAATAAATCTAAATGAAAATCATGTTTTGTTTCTGACCAATCTGGTGAATCGCTCACGGAATTTATAAATCTAATATTTCGGAATTGAGCTTGATGCTGCTGAATGGATTGCGGAATCATTCTCTGACCGAATTCAAGTCGATGTAAGTCATTTCTTCTGAATTGTGTTGCGGAGTATTACGCGGAATGAAATGCGGAATGAAAACTACTTCTCTACTACTCTGCTGTGTCGCCAAAGTAAGCAACTATGCATACACTCCATTGCTTCGGATTTTCCTTATCGGAAAATACTCGCATGAACCAAATTTGGTTATCTTTAAAAACAAATGCAAAAACTCCCAGCAACGGAAGTATATGCAAAACCGTTGCTTACAATGGCTCCGAATTGACTCAAGCCGAATACATCTAAATGAAAATCATATTTTGTTTCTGACCAATCTGATGAATCGCTAGCGGAATTTTTCCATCTGAAAAATTCTCAGTTTCATGAAAGCGAATTATTAATCTAATATTTCGGAATTGAGCTTGACGCTTCTGAATGGATTGCGGAATCTTAATCTGACTGAATTTAAGCCGATTTAAGCCATTTCTCATGAATTGTGTTGCGTAGTGTTACGCGGAATGAAATACGGAATTAGACTGCTTCTCTTCCACTCTGCTGTGTCGCCAAAGTAAGCAACTAAGCATACACTCCATTGCTTCGGATTTTCCTTATCGGAAAATACTCGCATGAACCAAATTTAGTTATCTTTAAAAAACAAATGCAAAAACTCCCAGCAACGGAAGTATATGCAAAACCGTTGGCAACAAGCTAAAAAAACTCACGAAAACATTTAATGAATAGAATAATATTAATAGGAAATGGATTTGATTTAGCTCACGGAATGAAAACGAGTTATAATAATTTCCTTACTGACTATTGGAGCAATACTGTTAAAGCAATTCAAGAAACTGCACTTGGTCGACCATTTGAAAATGATGAGATTAAAATAAATGTTTCGCCATCAAAATTTATTACAGGAAATACGTTTCAAGATTTAGAAAACGGAATTAAAAATTACAGAAATGCGAAACTTGAATTCAAAAATCGCTTTTTAAAGGAAATTACAAATAAATCATATTTAAATAATTGGGTAGATGTAGAAAATGAATATTACTCATTATTAAAACAATCCTATCAAAACACAAATAGTTCTAAAAACTACGATATTTCTGAATTGAATATAGATTTTAAACGTGTTAAGGAATTACTACAACAATATTTGACTCGTATAGAAAAAGAATTCGATGACAATATTGACGCAAAAGTGTTAAGAATAAAATCTACAATTGGAAACAAGATATATTCACCTTACAAATTAAAAGATTTTTCCGAAAATGCTGTAAATCTTAGAGCTGAAATTGAATATAATGCGTTAAAACAAAACATTACTTCTGTCCAAGCAAATCATATTTCAATTGATAAGATTAGCGAATATCAAAGAAATATAATTAAAAGACTTGGGAAAAGAGACCATCAAAATGAGATAAAAAAAATGCTTTTATCTGAATCAGCTATTAACTACTTTGATTTAATTCCTGACGAAACTCTTTTCTTAAATTTCAATTATACATTTACAGAATTACTCTACCAAGAACCAAAAAAATTTTACAATCCATTAGAAGAAAAATACACAACAGCTAAATTTAATCACATTCACGGAACTACAGAAAGACTTGATAAAAACCCAATCATTTTCGGATTTGGAGACGAAATTGATAAAGATTATAATTCAATAGAAGAACTTAACGATAATAGATATTTAGAAAATATCAAATCAATTAATTATTTGGAATCTGATAATTACAAACAACTATTGGAATTTATTAATAGTGGTAATTTTCAAATATTTATTTTAGGACATTCTTGTGGAGTTTCGGACAGAACACTTTTAAATACAATGTTTGAACACGACAACTGTTCGTCTATTAAATTATTTTATCATCAAAAAGGTAATGAAGTAGATAATTACAGTGATATAATAAGGAATATTTCTCGGAATTTTAATGATAAAGCTAAAATGAGAGATAGAGTTGTGAATAAAAAATATTGTGAACAATTGAACTAAAAGCCAGTTGCCAACACCGTGTATAATTAATTGCTGGTTATAGCCTACTTACGAAAGTCCTCGCGGACTTTCTATCTGTAATTTATTTGCTAACTTTAGTGCTTAAAACACGCAACTAACCATACACAACAACGTTGCAAACTATACTTCCGAACCAGTTTTATCTGAATATTTTAAATCATCTAAAATTGTGAACTTACCAATCCGGTGAATCGCTAGCGGAATTTTTCAATCCGAAAAATTCTCTGTTAGATTAAACCATTTTAGAAATCTAATATTTCGGAATTGAGCTTGAGACTGCGGAATGGATTGTGGAATTCACTCAAACGGAATTTAAAACTGATTTGAGCAAGTTTCGCGGAATTGTGTTGCGGAGTGTTGCGCGGAATAAAATGCTGAATGAAAACTGCTCTACTTCCACTCTGCTGTGTCAGTACAGTTTGCAACAAAGTAAAATGTCCAATGCTTCAGATTTTCCTATTCGGAAAATACTTGCACTACTGAAAATTGAGATAAATCAAGTAACTTAGCGAAAGTGTTCCAGCATCGGAACATTTTACAAAACCGTTGCCACACATTATGAGAAACTTATTGCTAACATTAATTTTCATCGGAAATTTCTTGACTTGTTTCTCTCAAGATAATTTTGCGAATGCAATAGATTCTCTAAATAAAGAACTTGAATTTAAACCGACTTCTGAATCTTATATAAAAGGAACTAAGCCGAATAAAAAACTCATTAATCAGTTTGAAAAATGTGCTGAACTTGAGCAGTTAGAGAAACTAAATGAACTGAATTTTGATTGTATTAAAAAAGTCAAATCTTCTGAATTGTTTACTTCTAAATGGAAAGGGAAATGGCAGATTGAATTTAAAGAATGGGAATTTAAGAATGAAAAATGCGCATCTGAATTTATTGATATTTTGGATAGTTTAAGCCCTTCTCGAATGCAAGATTGTGTAAATAAAGGCGGAATTATGTGGTGGAGAGAAAAAAGTAATATTTATATAGTTACAAGTCGAGCATATTTTGTCACTTATCATTATAAAGAAATTAAAAAAACAATAATTAACGGATTGAAAAAGTAACGTATGGCAACAACGTGTATAATTAATTACTACGAATTTCCTACTCGGAAATTCCTAACAATTAATTAACTTAGTCCTAATCGGAAAATGACTCGCGTCCTTTTCCGTAACCAATCATAAACGAAACCGTTGCCATAAATTTGAAAAAAAAATGAACGAGAAAGAAACAAATGAAAAATTATATCATAAATGGTTAACGGAAAAAACTTTTTCTGACAGTTTTGATTGGAAGAACGGATTTATATTATTTATAATGTACTTAATCGAATAAAAACATCATTTTGACGATGTTTTGTTATTTTTGTCGAAAAGTAGTATTAATCTAAATTAAAGACATTGATATAATCAATACCTTTGGTTTCCCTAAATTTATCACTTATGAAAAAACTTTACATTTTATTTTTAATGGGATTGGTATTTCTGCAAGGCTATGGTCAAGTCGGGATCAATACTACAGATCCGAAATCAATATTAGATATTGCCAGTTCTAATGTGAGTTCTCCGAATGCTCAAGATGGTTTACTTATCCCTAGAATGGATGCGTTTCCTATTACAAATCCAGCAAGTGATCAGCACAGTATGATTGTTTTTTTAACAACAGATTTAACAGGAGTTACGATTGATGCTACTTCAAAAAATTACAATAAAGGTTTTTACTATTGGGATAATGATCGCACGGATTGGATTCAAATGCAAGGAGATGACTGGAAAACGAATGGTAATTCCGATACGGTAAGCGGCACTGATTTTTTAGGTACAACTGATGAGTCTGAAGTTGATTTTAGAGTAAATAATAAATTGGTCAGTCGTTTTACTGAAAAAGGACAGTTTGAACTTCAGAGTGACGGACAATCTATGTTTATAGGTTTGGAGGCAGGAGAGAACCACGACAGTGTGGGTGGAGGGACAGATAATTTGGCTATTGGTAGTAACGCCTTAAGAGGTGTTACTACAGGTGATACTAATATTGCTATAGGTAACAATTCAATGCAAGCAATTGGTACAGAGGAAGATAATATTTCAATTGGACATAACTCTTTGTCCACCTTTAATAATGGTTATAGAAATGTAATAGTCGGACATAATGTACTGCCTAATGCATCTGGATTTACTTATGGCAATGTAGTATTGGGTAATGATTATGGAAGATATTCTGTTGCCAATACTGCAGGAGACAATACGTGGGTTGGTTCAGACCCTTCCTTTATTTACGACAACCCTTACCGAACTACCGGTATAGGTTATGGTTCGGTGCTAGATGGAGAATATGCGATTACATTGGGTTTTTTAGCTCAGGCAGGAGAGAGATCGATAGCCTTGGGCGCCAATAGTAAAGCACTAGGGTTTTATTCTATAGGTATTGGAGACTTTCTCACTAATAGTGCATATGATTATACGATTGCGTTGGGTTCCAGATCCAAAATTTTTGCAGACAGATCAGTCGTAATTGGTTATAATGCAGTTGGAGGTGCTGCGGATGAAATAGTAATTGGTAATGTAGCTCCTGCATCCATAGGAGGTTATGACAATTGGTCTAATTTATCGGACGGTAGGTTTAAATATGACGTTCAAGAAAATGTACCAGGATTACAATTTATTGACAAATTGCGTCCGGTTACTTATAAAGTAGACCGTGATAAAGTAGGCGAATTTGTTGGTGCAGAACCATTACTTCCAGAACAAAGACGGTTGCTGCAGAAAACAGAAACAGGATTTATTGCTCAAGAGGTTGAACTAGCTGCTAAAGAGTTAAGTTATAATTTTGATGCGGTGAAGGCACCTAATGATCCAAGTAAGCATCATTATAAACTTAGCTATAGTACTTTTGTCGTTCCACTTGTAAAAGCAGTTCAAGAATTGAATGATAAATTAGACATAGCGGAAGATAAACTACGAGCTCAAAAAGAACGTAATGATGTTCTAGAACAAAGATTATCTGCTATAGAACAACTGCTTAAAGAATAAAGAATTATCTGAATATATTAATGGGGTAATAAACACCGAAACCAATTTTAGCTAATACTTCTTAATAGGAATTTAGCTAACCAGACCGCAACTAAAATATTTTCTCCATAGCTTTAGCGAAAGAGAATGTGGTTTAGAACGGTACAGAAATTAGACTAATGAGAGCTTATCCAAGAGGATGGGCTTTTTTTTGTTTTAATATGATATTGTTACGCTTTTAGATAAAATTAGGCATCCATAATAGGTTATTTTTAAGTAGTATAGTAGTTGAAATAGAACGGAATGGAAACTAATCTGAATAAATTTCTTGAATTTGCAACTCTTCACGATTCGTATTGGTTTGTAATTTTTAATTATTTGGATAATTCTGTAAATCTGATTTAAAATTATGACGCATTCTGGAATAAAGAATTGGCAAATCATAAAAGTTCAAAAGTAAAGGAATGGCCATACCTGATTATTAAAATTGAAAAAGTATTTAATATAATATATCAATCTGATATGACTTGCGGAACCACAATCGGAGAATGCAAAACAGAACTTATTGAAAACGTTGAAAAGGAAAAATATATCGATATAAGTGATTCTCAAAATATCGTCAACGGAAAATTTGCGGACAATATTTTAGATGACGATATTTATAAAACAATAATTGAGGATATTTGTGGTGGATTCGTTGAGATAATACATAAACAGAAAGTGCAAATTTTATTTATTGAAGAAAATGGAGAAGTTATAAAACTACCAAATGAATTAAAGATTCAGGAATAAAAACGTGTGGCAACAACGTATAAAAATAATGGCGGAAACTCTGCTGAAACAAAAGAAAATAACAACAATAAACTTTGATCTAAACTGAAAAGTCTGTGGTCTTAAAACCGCCACTATTCTTATACAAGACCGTTGCCAGCAATTTGAGAAACCGAAATGTATGATAAAAAAAGTAATAGTTGGAATTCTAACAATAGGAATATTTGGTTGCAATTCTGACCAAAAGAAAAACAATTCGAATGAAACCTATCCAGACATTAATATTGTAGGTGCAATGAAAAATGTTATGTGGAAAGGAGAATTAAGTGGAACTATTAAACTTGATACTATTACTAATAAAAAAGGGCTTTATGGACTTGGACCAGAAAGTTATCTAACTGGAGAATTACTTATCAATAATGGACAAAGTTATGTTTCAAAAGTCACATCTGATTCAACTATGACAGTTGAAAAAACATTTGATGTCTCAGCACCTTTTTTAGTTTATGCTAACGTAACTGAATGGAACGAAATAGAATTAGCCTCAAATATTAAGTCAATTAAAGACCTTGAAAGATTAGTAGATGAAAAGACGACTGAATTTAAAAGACCTTTTGCCTTCAAATTAATAGGGAAAATTTCAAAAGGAGTTATTCATATTCAAAATTTACCACAAGGAACAAAAGTTTCATCACCAAAAGAAGCTCATCAAGGACAAACTAATTACGAACTGAAAGCTGAAGAAGCAACGATAATTGGATTTTTCTCTACAGAACACAAGGGAGTTTTTACGCATCACGACTCAAATATTCATTTACACTTAATAACTAAAGACGAAAGTAAAATGGGACATTTGGACGAGCTAGAAATTGAGAGTATGAAATTGTATTTACCGAAAAAATAAAAACTGCTGGCAACAACGTGTATAAAACATAGCTATTACAGGCTTTCCGAGAGGTTTTTGTATATTTACAAAGTCCGCCAAATTTTTAATTTGGTTATATTTAGAAAAGAAAAAGTAAACATAAAAATTAAAAATTCGGCTCGTGTTTAATCCGAAAAGTTAGCGTTTATTTATACGCTACGTTTCATACACAAGACCGTTACTTATAATGGCTCCGAACTGACTCAAGCCGAATATAATTAATTGAAAACCATACTTTGTTTCTGACCAATCTGGTGATTAACTAGCGGAATTTTTCCATCCGAAAAATTCTAAGTTTATGAAAGCAATTGAACAATCTAAAATTTCAGAATTGAGCTTGATACTGCGGAATGGATTGCGGAATTCACTCAAACGGAATTTTAAACTGATTTGAGCAACTTTTGCGGAATTGTTTTGCGGAGTGTTACGCGGAATGAAATACTGAATGAAAATTGCTTCTCTTCCACTCTGCTGTGTCGCCACAATAAGTAACAAAGTAAAATGTCCAATGCTTCGGATTTTCCTATTCGGAAAATTCTCGCATCACCGAAATTTGAGATAAATAAACTAACTTAGCAAAAGTGTTCCAGCATCGGAACATTTTACAAAACCGTTGTGCAACATTGAAAAAAACATTGAGAAAGACTTTAGGACTTGCTGGATTCTTAATTATCGTATTTGGATTTACATCTTGTGAAAAAGAAACTGAATTTATACCAATCGATTTTGATTGGTCAATAGATGTAATTGAAAATATCGGCAGAAATTTAAATCCTGATAAAAAATATGATTATTGGGCTTTATTGAAAGCGGATGATGGTGGACATGAAAAAGTTAATATACTAAACGAAAGTGGTGACCTGACTAAAAGGAAATTGATTGATTTGAGTTTTACTCTAGAGGGCTTTATAGTACGTGGACATCATTCAAATAATTCATATTATATTATAGCTGTGAAAGATGACAAAGTGTTTGAAATTCGAGATACTGAAAAATTGTTATTGTTTTTGGACGGAATTGACACAATGGAAGAAGCATTATTGATAACACAAATAAATAAATTCTGGATTGACTATTGCTTCGAAATAGGCGGATCATATAGAAAAACAAATAGAAGTTTTGAATTTAATTTAATGAAAACAAATCATGAGAATATGAGTGTAATTGATATTTCATCATTTGCGAAAACTCAATTTCTAGTCACTGTTGAAGAACAAGGAAATCTAAATTCTAAATCTTGCGGAGTATATTGCATAGGAGCCGAAAGATGTGAATGTTATTAGTAAGCAACGTTGCACAACAAAGTAAACCTTCCAATGCTTAGTTGAGTTACTATTCCGAAAAAACAAACATCACTCCTATTCGGGAAATTTAAATTAACTTAGTGAACGAAAACCGCATCGGAAAGCTTTACAAAACCGTTGTGCCTAATTAAAAAAAAGAAAAAATGAATTGTAAACTATTTATCGATAGCTATTTAGATAAAATATCAAAAAAATTTGGAATTAATCTAGACGACGCGTTCGAGGTATTTTCAATTTCAGCAATTTTAGATAGAAGCTTCGATGAAGTTTTTGATAACATCATAATTAAAGGAAGTGAAGATGGAGGTATAGATGGAATATTTTTTAGTGAAGATTACGGTAATTTTACAATGCATATTTTTCAATGTAAAAATTCTAAAAAACTCAAACAGAATCAAATTGATAAATTCCGAAATGATTTTAAAGAGATATTTTTTGAAGGAAATAAATCAAATAAACTTCACATTAGTGGTTTAACGAATTCGATAAATAAATTTAGACATATTGTAACATCAGGTAAAATGATTGATTGTAAGCAATATTTTGTTTATAATGGAGAACAATTAAATAAAGATTTTAATTCAAATAATATTCTTACCAAGAATTTTCACATCGAAGATGAATTTGAAATTTGGGATTCAAATGATTTATATAAAAAAATTAAATTATTAGTTTCCTCTCTAAATAAAAGAAAACAAATTGATTTCACTTTTAAACCAGAAAATTCAAATATTACATCTAAAAAAGACAATCAAGGATTAATTAGTTTCTCTATTTATCAGGTAAAGGCAGCTATTTTTAGAATTCCTGCTAAACAACTTTGTGAATTACTTGATTTAGAAAAGAAAGTTAATCAAACATTTGAAAAGATTTTTGCAGAAAACATAAGAGGTTTCCTTGGTAAGAAAAATTTAACCAATGAAAAGATTTCAGAAACCATTAATAGTAATAAAAATGTATACTTTCCATTTCTAAATAATGGTATAACAATTATATGTAATGAGTTCACTTTGCCATATAACCCTCAACTTGGAAGCTATAATTTACCTACAAAAAATCCAGTAATCGTAAACGGATTACAAACAACTTATATTCTCTATCAAGAATATCTTAAAGACCCTAATATATTAGAAGATATTTATATTACAATTAGATTATATGAAACGGAAGACCCAGAGTTAGTAGAATTAATTACCGATGCAACCAATACTCAAAGCGCTATTGGTTTTAGAGATAAAATCAGTAACAAAAAATTCAATATATATGCTAAGGAACTTTTTGAAAACAAAGGCATTGGTTATATAACCAAGAGAGGTGAAGTTTTTGTTAATTCAAGTCCAGAATTAGCAAAAACTATACACAATACATCTTTAATTCCATTATGGTATTCTACATTTTATGAATCACCACATATTGCCCTTACTGCTCCTAAAGTGATGTATAAAGAAATTTTTCAAGCAACGAATAAGTTAGAACATCCTTTACATAAAATATTAAATGGAGACATTGACTCCCCATTTTACAGCCAGTTATTTTTCGTGTATGCACTTAAGGAAATTTTCATGTCTGAGTATCGTAAAAGTCAAGAGTCAGTTGATTCAGAGTTTTCAAATAAATTCGAGAATCTTTACAAGATTAGTGATGAATATATAGTATATCTAATGTATAAGTTAATTGATGACTCTTTAGATGGAGATTTATCTAAAGTAACAAATAAAGTAATTTATGATGCAATATATGAGTTAGTAGAAATATTATCAAAAACAAATCATGATTCGAATAAGTACACCAATAAAACATCTTTCATTAATAGCATAATCAATATTAATCTAAATACCAGAAATTTGATAAAAATTAAATTGAATTTCAGTACATATGAAAATTACATTAAATTATTTGAGGGATATAAAAATACATCAGAGGTAATCGAAAAAATAAATTCTTCTGTAATAAATTTAGATGAGGTCGAAATTAACTAGGCACAACAACGTATATAAAAAATAGCGGTTTTGGTGCTTAAACAAAAGATAAATAATAAAACAAAGGTCATTTATAATCCGAAAAGTTAGTGCTCAAAAACCCGCTACTTTTCATATACAAGACCGTTACCCAACATTTGAAAAAACATTACAAAATAAACAACAAACTTCTGAAAGAACTACTTTTTGACAACCTCAAAATGATAGCTCTTATGATAATCGTATTGCCTTTTTATTGGAAATGGAGAAACGGAACCGAATTTGTTCTTGACCAACAAATATTCATAATTTTTAGTGTCATAATCCTGATTATGAACATTCCATCTTTGTTAATCTATCTCAATTATTACTTTGAAAATAAAGACACCTCTTTTACTTTGGACTTTGACTCAAAAAAGATTGAAATCACGCAAAACGGAATAACTAAAACATACACGATAAATGATGTTTCGGAATCGAACTATCATCTCGGAATTTATTATAAAAATGCAATAGATAGAGCTGCACGAATTCCAATGCTTGTATCTGACTTTGGATATTGGGATTTGAAATTTAAAAATGGAGATAGATACTATTTGACAAATATTCTTCACGATTTTATACACGACACGCCATTTTTAGGTAAAACAAAATACCGATTTAGAATGTTTACTTACATTAATAAGTCAGATTCTAAACAAGCAATTGAATTAAAAGAAAAACGAGAAAAAACTCGAATTGAAAAATTTATAGAGCAATATGAATCCAAAAACGAAAAACAATTAATTGAAATTTTGGACAACAGTAAAAGCTATCAAAAAGAGGCAGTTGAGGCAGCCAAAATAGTTTTGAAAAATAAAAACGTTGGGTAACAATGTGTATAATTCATTGCTAGTTAGAGCTTACTTACGAAAGTCCTCGCGGACTTTCTATCTGTGAATTTATTTGCTAACTTTAGTGCTTAACCACGCAACGAAATCATACACTAGACCGTTGGCAAACAGTTGATAAAAAAATATGGCTAATAAATTAAAAATTCGATTAACGACAACACATTTAGATAGACACGGCGAAAGAATGAGTTTGCAAGCGTTAAAAACAATGCTGGAGCAAACAAATGAAAAGATTATTCCAATGGGTGTTGAACACGACCCAAGAATTCCACCACAAGGAAGAGTAATTTCAGCCGAGTTAGTTAAATTAGAAGATGGCGAATATGGATTGGATGGAATTGCAGAACTTTATGATGCAGATTATTCTAATTTGGCAGATGTTGGAAATAGAGAAATCCCTGTTCGAGAATATGAAGAAGATAAATTTAATTTAACGGCAGATAGAAACTATCAAAGTGAGGAAGACCAAAAGGATTTAAAGATTATTTCAAATCTTCTCGGAACAGAAGATCTACCGACTTACGAAATAAAGAAAAATTTAGAACCGATTGCAATCTTGACAATTGGAGGTGCATTTGTTTTAGGTAATATATTCGGTGGTTTTTTTAAAAGAATGGGTGCCGATGCTTATGACCAATTAAAGTCTAAACTTGGACAAGTTCTTTCAAAAAGAAAAGAAGGCGAAAAAGAAAAACTTTTCACTTTTGACACGACAATTACTGATGGCAAAAAAAAGGTAAATGTCGAGGTAATATTGACCAATCCAACTGATGAAGATATTCAAGCATTTTTTGATAACGGAATTAAAGAATTAGACAATATACTGCCGAGACATTTCAATGCAGAAAATGGATTTAAAAGACTTGTACTTGAATATAAAAATCGAAATCTGAATATTAAATATGGAATTTTAAAGGATGGAATTCCAATCTATCCGAGATAACCGATTTGCCAACAACGTATAAAAATAATAGGGCAATGAGTGCTTAACTCAATGGAAGCGGCACATTTGCGACTTCGCCAAATTTTTAAATTTGGCTATTTGAGAAAAAAAGATAAATAGAAAAATTTAAAAATTCGGCTTGTGTTTAATCCGAATGGTTTGCGACTGTTTTCAGCCCTACTATTCTTATACAATTCCGTTGCAAACTATACTTCCGAACCAGTTTTATCTGAATATTTTAAATCATATAAAATTGTGAACTTACCAATCCGGTGAATCGCTAGCGGAATTTTTCAATCCGAAAAATTCTCTGTTAGATTAAACCATTTTAGAAATCTAATATTTCGGAATTGAGCTTGATACTGCGGAATGGATTGTGGAATCTAATTCTGACTAATTTTTCCCGAAGCTTCGGGACTGATTTGAGCAAGTTTCGCGGAATTGTGTTGCGGAGTGTTGCGCGGAATGAAATGCTGAATGAAAACTGCTCTACTTCACTCTGCTGTGTCAGTACAGTTTGCAACAAAGTAAAAAGTCCAATGCTTCGGATTTTCCTATTCGGAAAATACTTGCATCACTGAAATTTGGATAAAATAAACTAACTTAGCTAAAACGTTCCAGCATCGGAACATTTTACAAAACCGTTGTAAGCCATTTGAGAAAATGTACTTTCCTGAAATAGGTTGACTAAAAATTAAACCTTTTAGCAACATACCTAATGAAAGACAAAAAACAACACTGCCGAAAAACTTCCTACAAAAAAGTAGGTTTCGATTTAAAACTTTTAATCATAGATCAGATCCAAAATGGACAGATATCAGTAAACCATGCTTCAGAAAAATATCAAATCTCTAGATCATCTATTGATTACTGGTTGAAAAAATACAGTACCTTAGAACAAAAGAAACTTGGTATGAGCAAGAAAGACGAAATTAAAAGACTTAAAGAAAAAATTGAAGAACTAGAGTTCGTAAAAGACTTCCAACAAGACATCATTGCTGATATGGAACTTATAACAGGTGTCGATATGTCAAAAAAGTCATTGCCCAAAACATTAGCAGACGAGATCGAAAAAAAGAAACAAAACCGTTTAAAAGAAAATGGTTGATCCAATGTTTTGGGATTAGTAAACAAGCTTTCTATAAACGCTTGAAATCACATAGAGCCAAAGTGAAAAATGACCAAATCGTGATTCAAATGATTAAGGATTATAGAGATGAAGTCGGACAAAGAACTGGTGGTATTAAGCTACACGATAACCTTAAAGCTAAAATGGAAAAGCTTGGAATAAAAATGGGAAGAGATAAGTTCTATAAACTCTTAAGGACTTATAATCTCTTAGTTCCAAGGACTAAAAGATATTTTATAACAACCAATTCTAAACATCATTTTTATAAATATGACAATCTGGTAAAGGACAAGGCTCCTACTCGATCTGAACAGCTTTGGGTAAGCGATATTACTTATATCAAAACAGAAAACAAACACTGTTACCTGGCACTGGTTACTGATGCCTATTCTAAGAAGATTATGGGCTATAAATTCGCTTTGCATAGATGCGCTCGCTATGGCCATTAAAAATCGTAAATATCCTAATGAAAAACTAATACATCATTCGGATCGTGGAATTCAATATTGTAACCCTGCATATACCGAGTTTGCTGAACAAAACAACATAACACTATCAATGACCCAACAATATGATCCTTACGAAAATGCAGTAGCAGAACGAATCAATAGAACATTAAAATACGAGTACGGACTGAAACAAACCATAAAAAATAGTACTTTAGCTAACAAGATGATCAAAAGAGCTGTCAGTATTTATAACAACAAAAGAACACATTTCAGCTTAAAATTAAAGACTCCAGCTTTTGTTCATATTAATCAAAATCTAGAATACCGTTCCTACAAAAAGAACAAACAAAATTTAGAATATTTGACCTTTTAATTAACGAAAAATGAATCAAAAAAAGGTCAACCTATTTCAGTATAATACAAAAACAGAACTATGAATAAATATCTGACAATATTATTACTCTTTTTTTTAGTTGTTTCCTGCAATAATAATAAAGA
>NZ_JBYVJY010000017.1:0-58384 GCF_058147145.1 Patiriisocius sp. 208BN25-11 | reverse complement strand
CGGGGTGGCAGGATTCGAACCTGCGGCCTCCACGTCCCAAACGTGGCGCGATAACCGGGCTACGCTACACCCCGAAATTAATTACATTCACTATGTCAATGATCAAGATTAGTCTTGATATTGCGGAGAGACCGGGACTCGAACCCGGGCAGCACTTACGCGCTGACAGATTAGCAATCTGCTCCGTTACCACTCCGGCACCTCTCCGTTACAATTAATATTCTAATTGCGGATGCAAATGTAATTTTTAAAAAACGTTCATGCAAACTAAAAACAACATTTTTTATATAAAACTACTAAAAAAGTGTTACTCTTTTTCTAGTGCGCTCATACTCATTGTAAAAGCAGTTTTAATTTACTCAATACATGGTAATGTATTCATAAAAAATTCTTTGGGATAAATGGGTTCCTGAAGTTGATCATTACTTATTACATCTCTAAGTACTAAATCAAAATTGGCCTTTAGAGAAGCAATTCGTAAACTTTCAACAGGAGCATTTGCCAATCTTTTTAGAGCTACTTCATCTAAGTAAAAAGAAGCTTCATTTGTACTGTTGTTCATTTTGTTTTCTATTTTAGATTGCCTACCACAAGCTTCTACACCAAGATATGGTGCAGATACATATTCTCCATTGGCTAGCTTAAAAGAAATTCTACTCTTCTTGTTAAAGCAAATTAATGGTGGGATTTCTTCACTATTTAAGGAAATGTGTAATACAACAGATTTTACATTTTCTTCTTTCATTAAGGATAAGTAGACAAAAACTGTTTTTTTCTTTCCAACGGTAAAATCGATTAAGGACTCCTGTGTTAATTGAAATACCTCTTCATCGGTATCTACATTTATTTTATAATCGCAGGTTTCTTGGGCAGTTATACTAAGTGTAAAAAATAGGATGCAAAGTAGTACGTTATATTTCATGGGGTATTTTTGAACAAATTAAAAGTATTTTTTTATTATTTTCTATTGTTGTAAAAAATAGATAGCGTTCACCACCTTCTTTAAGACGCCATTTTTTTCGCAACGTTGCTACAGATTCTGGAAAATTTCTAGTGGTTATGTTTGCTTTATCAAAAGTAATACCAGCTCTCATATCTTTTTTAGAGTAAGGTATTATTGTGTCAATAACAAACGTTCTTCCAGGAAAGTCTATTAATGTATTACTTGTATATAAATGTGAGTGTTTATGAAGTTTTGCAACATTGTATTGATGACAAAGAGCATTAAAAGCACCACTTTTTAAAATGGCAGCATTTGGTTCATACAGATATTTTTGGGGAACGTCTACTATTTCAGAATGTATATCTCCCCATGTGCATTTAAAATTTTGAACATGTTGATTTGTAAAATTGGTCGTCTGTATCTCTGTAGTTTTGGTCTCTTTTTTTGACAGCAACCACAGCAATTCTTTCACCTCATTTTGTACTGCAACAATATGAATATCATGTACATACGATAATTCTTCCATCCCTGTTGAAATATCAAGCATAGGTGATGTTTTTACCAGCAATGTCTTACAACGATCTAACAAAAAATCTAAATGAATTGGAACGTTAGGTTCGCAATCATTTAATAAAAACACTTTCCCTTTTTGATCATGACGCCTGGATGGATCTATATAAATAACATCAAATATTTGCTCTTTGATTCCTTCTAAACCATCACCATTAATACATGTTATGTTATCATTTTTTAGGCATTTTGCATTATGAGCTACCATATTGGATAGAGATTCTTGCAACTCAAAATGTTGTACTTCTTTAAATGATTTAGAAAAATAATGACAGTCTACTCCAAAACCACCAGTAATGTCGGCTATAGAATCTCCAGAAACGAGGGTACTTTTGTATGCTGCGGTCGTTTCAGAAGATGTTTGCTCAAGATTTAATTTTGGTGGAAATACAATGCCGTTGGTTTGATACCATGTTGGCAGTTTTGTTTTTGCCTTTTTTCTACTCTCTATTTGTACCAAAAGTTCTTGAATGCTTACCTCTTTAAATGGACTACCAGAAAAGGCAAGTTGCGAAATAGCCCCTTGAAAGTTTTTGATAAAAGCTTGTACTTCGGTATGTAGTAAATGTTTAAACAAGATGCATTTGTTTTACTAGTAGTAATTTTTCTTCATGAGCGTATACAATCCAATAGCAGCAGCTTGTGTAACATTCATACTACTATTGTTTCCAAGCATTTCAATATGTAAATGCATGTCTACTTTTTTTAACACTGGTTTTGAAACACCTTCTTTTTCATTTCCAATGATAATTGCCAAAGGTTTTTTTTCTGAAATATTAAAAGTATGAAGCGCTTTACTTTTATTTGTTAATTCTAATACAACTGGAGTGTATCCATTTTCTGAAAGTTTTGTAAGGGTGCTAATAATGTCAATTCCATCTTGAAAGGGAATGTTGTTATGTGTATTTCTCGAAGTTCTCTTTAAACGAACAGATGTTGTATTTATAATATTTCCGCAGAAAAAAATTTCTTTTACACCAAGGGCATCACACAATCTAAAAAGGGCACCTATATTTGCCGGACTACTTACGTTATCACAAATTAATACGATTTGGCTTTGATTAGATTCGAAATGGGTATTTGTATGAGTGAGTTGTTCTGGCAAAACGATGATAGCTTTTAATGTTCAAAAGCGTATTTAATAATATTTGCACCCATTCTAAAGGCTTTTAGACGCACAGCAGGAGGGTCGTTGTGTACTTCTTCATTTTCCCAGCCATCGCCTAGATCACTCTCAAAAGTGTATAGTAATACAATTCTTCCTTCTTTTTCAATGACCAAAGCTTGTGGTCTTGCATTATCATGTTCATGAATTTTAGGCAAACCATCAGGAAATTTATAATGGTACGAAAACAGTTCATGATTGGCAGGAAGTTCTCTTAGTGTTTCATTTGGGAATAGTTTTGTAATTTCTTTTCTAACATATTGATCCATTCCGTAATTATCATCTATGTGCAGAAATCCACCGCTATTTAAATAGTTTCTTAGGTTTTCAACATCTTCATCAGAGAAAAAAACATTTCCATGCCCCGTCATATGTAAAAAGGGGTAGTCAAAAATATCGATACTGTTAGGAGTAACGGTTTTTGGTTTCTCACTAAGGGTCGTATTTAGTTCTCTATTGCAAAATATGGCTAGATTACCAATGGCTGTAGGGTTACTATACCAATCGCCTCCACCTCCATATTGAAGTACAGCAATGTCCTGTGAATTACACACGTGTATGCACAAAAAAAGTAAAAAAGATAAGCGATACATCATATGATGTAAAAGTACAAAAATAGGCGGGTATGGTTTATGAACTACATAGAAATTTTTGAATGCATCATAGTCATGGTAATGTCTATGAATTCCATCCAGTCATCTTTTAAAGAAAGTGGTGTTACAATACTTTCTTTTTTTGTAAAATCTTTTAAATAATTGGCTACTTCATCAAGGTTAATTTCTTCTGAAAAATTTTCTTGTAAAGTACTTTTAGAGGAGATGGTTTTTCTTTTGCGTAAAAGTGTTTCCAAATTATATTATATACGTTAGTGTTTTGCAATATATGTAATGCTTTCTCTTTAATATAATATTATCAAATACTTTCGATGAAATACAGTTTTTTCTTACAAATGGTTCGATTATGTTTTTTTTTAAGTAAAATCTCACTTTTATTTTAAAAAAATCACAATTCATTGCTATAAGCTACGCTATGACAAGCAACAATTGCAGCAGTTTCTGTACGTAATCTGCTGGTTCCTAAGCTTGTTGCAGAAAAACCATTTGCACAAGCTACAGTAATTTCTTGCTTAGAGAAATCTCCCTCCGGACCAATCATGATAATATGATCTCCTTTTGCTTTGATTTGTGATTTTAATAATCTCTTTTCGGTTTCTTCGCAGTGGGCAATTAATTTTTGAGAAGAAGTGTCTTTGTATGTTGTAATAAAGTCTTTAAATGAACATAACGGATTGAGAACAGGGAAGTGATACTTTAAAGACTGTTTTGCAGCACTTTGAATAATCTTCTCGTAACGCTCTAGTTTAATTACTTTACGTTCGCTATGGTTGCAAAGAATGGGAGTTATTTCATGAATTCCTATTTCTGTTGCTTTTTCAAGGAACCATTCAAACCGATCGTTTAGTTTGGTAGGGGCAACCGCCATATGTAATCTATAGGGCAGTGGTTTTTTTTCTGAAATGTTAGTAATTGTTGCAATGCACTGTTTCGGGTTATTGCTTTCTAAAATGGCTGTATATGCATTTCCCTTTCCATCTGTGAGATATAGTGTAGCGCCCATGTCTTTTCTAAGCACTTTCCCTATATGCCTGCTTTCTTCTTTGTTGAAAACAAGCTGAGTGTCATTTACCGTGAGGCTTGGACTATAAAATAATTGCATTAGCGTTCTGTTTTACTTTGAGCATGTTCTATACCTAATTCGACAAAAAATTGAAGTTTTTCTTCGGTGTCGAATCCTTCAGGATGGACATAAATAAATTCTTTCATGGGTTTTCCTGTAAAATCCATAAGGCTAACATAGGGCATTTCTAAAACAGCATCCATCTTACTAGACTTAACACGTACCATCATTTTTTCTCGAATTTCTCCTACACACATTTTTCCTTTGTACAAAAAACAATCGCCTCCAAACATTCTCTTTTGAGTAATGTCTTTCTCCCAAAAGCAAAGCGCTGCCTGCAACCGTTTTACAATTTCTACAGAGCGTTCCATACTAAAATTTCATTCTAGCGTTAGCAATTACATTGTCTTCTGCAAATTGCTTGTGCTCGTATTTTAATGCGCCTACCATGGCTATCATCCCTGCATTGTCTGTACAAAACTCAAATTTTGGGATATGGGTTTTCCAACCAAACTTTTGTTCTGCATCTTTTAGTGCTTGTCTAATGCCACTATTAGCAGACACACCACCACCAATGGCTATTTCTTTAATCCCTGTTTGCTTTACAGCGTTTTTGAGTTTGTCCATTAAATAGGAAACAATAGTATACTGTAAACTCGCACAGATATCATTCATATTTGTTTCAATAAAGTCAGGATCCTTGGCTACATTTTTTTGTACAAAATATAAGACCGAAGTTTTTAAGCCGCTAAAACTGAAATCTAACGGACTTACTTTTGGTTTCGGAAAATGGAACTTATTAGGATCTCCTTGTTGTGCGTATTTGTCAATTAAAGGGCCACCAGGGTAGGGAAGTCCTAAAATTTTAGCACTCTTGTCAAAAGCTTCACCTACGGCATCGTCTATAGTTTCTCCAAGAATTTCCATCTCAAAATAGCTGGTTACTTTTACAATTTGGGTATGACCACCGCTAATTGTTAACGCTATAAAAGGAAAATTTGGCGCCTCTTGTCCTTCAGCCTTTATAAAATGAGCTAAAATATGTGCTTGCATATGATTTACATCCAATAAAGGAATGTCTAATCCATAAGCCAAAGACTTTGAAAATGAAGTACCTACTAATAGCGATCCCATTAAACCAGGACCTCTTGTAAACGCTATTGCGCTTAGTTGTTTTTTATCGATATTTGCTTGTCGCAACGCTTGGTCAACAACGGGTACAATGTTTTGTTGGTGCGCTCTAGAAGCAAGTTCTGGAACAACACCTCCATAGGCTTCATGAATTTTTTGTGTAGCAACAACATTGCTTAAGATTACCCCGTTGTTAATAACAGCAGCAGCAGTGTCATCACAAGATGATTCAATACCTAAAATATAACAATTTTTTTCTATCACGGGATTAAGGCATATTTATTGGTTGTAAAATTATAACTTTATAAGCGTATCAAAAAATTAAGAAAAATAATAGTCCGTGTTGCGGTAATACTTGTGTTACTACTACTGCTATTGATTATTGTTTTATCCCTTCCCTCGGTACAAACAAAGTTAGCATCTAGGCTTACAGACTACCTCCAAGAAACCTACGATACAGACATTACAATAGATAAAATTGGTTTAAATTGGCGCGCAGAGGTAGATGCCCGTGGTGTCTTTATTGCCGACCATCATCAAGACACACTTATCTATGGAAATCAATTGCAAACCAATATCTTAAGTTTTGCAAAACTTATAAAAGGTGATGTTGGCTTCGGAAATATTAAACTTTCCGAAGCAAAATTCTATGTAAAAACATACAAAGGAGAAGATACAGATAACTTAACGATTTTTGCAGATAAATTTGACTCTGCTACTCAAGGCGCATCTACGTTCCTGCTGTATGGAAATGATGTTGAAATCGTAAACAGCCATATCAGAATAATTGACGAAAACCTTTCCAGTCCTATATTGTTTGATTTTACTAAAGTAAATGCTATCGCAGAGAATTTTAGAGTAGTGGGGCCAGAAGTATTTGCAGATGTAAAATCTATCAATTTATCTGCTGCAAGAGGATTTGATATCAAAGATTTAAAAGCAGACTTTTCGTATACACGTAAAGAGATGACCCTAAAAAATTTAGAGTTACAAACAGCACAAACACATTTGGTAGGAGATGTGGTTATGAATTATGAAGCCAACGGATTTTCAGATTTTGTAAATACGGTGGTACTTTCAGGGAATTTTAAAGAATCAAAAATTGCTACCAACGATTTAAACGGATTTTATAATGAATTTGGAAAAAACCAGATCCTCAAATTTAGAGGAAATGTACAAGGAACTTTAAATGATTTTTCTTTTACAAATGGGAGTATTAGAACCGGAAGTACGCGTGTTGTTGGCGATTTTTATTTTAAGGATGTTGTTGCAGGAGCCGATGCTTTTTCTATAGATTTAAGGCGTCACAATATTACAACAAGCTTTTATGATTTGCGTAGATTTTTACCCAACATACTTGGAACTGTATTGCCAGAAGAACTAAAAAAATTAGGTGTTTTTGATTATGATGGAAGCACACAAATTAATAGTAAAAAACTGGTGACAGATGCCAACTTCTTTAGTGATATTGGTAGCGCAGAAGCCATTTTGTCTATCAATGATTATAGCAATATTGATGCAGCAACCTATCGAGGAAATTTAATGTTATCATCTTTTGACTTAGGTACTTTAGCTGAAACTTCCTCGCTCGATAAGGTGTCTGCTAATGTAAATTTTGATGGTCGTGGTTTTACGCAGAAAACTGTAGATACGCGTTTAAGAGGTACCATTTCTTCGTTCACATTTGAAGGGTATGAGTATAAAAATATTACCGTAAAGGGAGCCTTAAAAGATCCAGTTTTTAATGGAGATCTAACTATAGAAGACCCAAATGTACAGCTCGATTTTAAAGGCTTAGTAGATGTTTCAGAAACCTTTAACCAATACGATTTCGAAGCAGATGTTCGCTACGCAGAATTAAACAAACTAAACCTATTTAAACGAGATAGTATTTCAGTTTTTGCAGGGAAAGTAAAAGTAGATATGGATGGAACTACAATAGATGATGTTGTTGGGTCTATTTCATTTAAAGAAACATTTTATCAAAGTGAAGCAGATGATTTTTATTTTGATGATTTTACGGTAAACTCTTCTTTTAAAAATGAAGAAAGAGTGATAGATATTAATTCACCTGACATAGTCAATGGAAAAATCTCTGGGAAATTTTTAATAAAAGATATTCCAAATTTATTCAGAAATGGTGTTGGAAGTATTTATGCAAATTACATTCCGCAAGAAGTTACCACCAATCAGTACATAGATTACGAACTAACAGTCTATAATAAAATTGTCGAAGTATTTGTTCCTCAAATTCAGTTAGGAGAAAACTCAAGAATAAAAGGCTCGGTGTCTTCAGATGAGTCTAAATTTAAGCTAGATTTTAAATCTCCAGAAATACTCCTATTTAAAAATTATCTAGGAAAAGTTAACGTACAAGTAGATAACGATAATCCACTTTTTAATACGTACATGCAAGTAGACTCTGTCTATACTGGGGTATATGATATCATTGACTTTAGTTTTATAAACAAAACGTATAATGATACGTTGTATATCCAATCTGAATTTAAGGGAGGTGCCAAAAAAGAAGATTTGTTTGATTTTGCGCTCTATCATACTATTAATCCGCAGGGAAAGTCGGTGGTAGGAATCAAGAAATCTACTATTGAGTACAAGGATAATATTTGGTATGTAAATGAGAGTAATAACAAACAAAACAAAGTTGTGTTTGATGATAATTTTAACACTGTTAGAATAGATTCTTTACAACTCAACCATAATGAAGAGCAAATTGCTTTTGCGGGTGTCATTCGAGACTCTACGTATAAAGATTTGAAAGTGCGTTTTAAAGAGGTAAACATTGGTAATATTGTTCCTCCAGTTGATAGTCTTAAGCTCTCTGGAAAAACCAATGGAACACTATCTCTAAAACAAGAAAGAGGCGCCTATTATCCAAACTCTAATGTAACCATAGACAATGTAGTTATTAATGATGTCGCTTTTGGAGATCTAACCTTGGCGGTAGATGGTAACGAAGATCTTACAAAATACAATATCAATTCAACACTCATAAACAACAATTTCAAATCTATTAATGCGGTTGGTACGATAGACGTTGCTCCTAAAGAACCACAAATTGATGTCGATGTAAGATTAAATGATTTTAATTTACAGGCGTTTAGTCCTTTTGGGGCAGATGTTATTACCAATATGAGGGGAGAGGCATCTGGTGCTATTCAAGTATTTGGTAATTATAAGGAACCCGATATTCAAGGGCGTATTAATTTAAAAAATAGCGGACTCAAAATCCCGTACCTTAATACAGATTTCGATTTAGCAAATAGTACCCAAGTACTGGTTTCCAAAAATGAGTTAGAAGTCACAGCCACAGATATTACCGATACTAAATTTGATACCAAAGGTGTTTTTAAAGGTAAAGCAACCCACGATAATTTTGGAGATTGGAACCTTGATTTAGACATACAAGCCCCAGAAAAATTATTGGTGTTAGATACCCCTCCAGATGATGATGAGTTGTACTACGGTACCGCTTTTATTAGTGGTAATGCAGTCATTCAAGGTCCTATAGATGAGCTTGATATAGCGGTGTTTGCAACTACCGAAGAAGGGACAACTTTTAAAATTCCGTTAAGTGATACAGAGTCTATTGGAGATGATAGTTTTATTAAGTTCTTGTCTCCAGAAGAGAAGCAAGCGCGTATTAGTGGTGAGCAAATAGTAAGTAAAGAAATTAAAGGATTATCGGTAGATTTTGACTTAGATATTAATGATAAAGCCGAAGTAGAAGTGGTAGTAGATAAAGTAAATAATTCTACACTTAAAGGCCGTGGAGCAGGAACCTTACTAATACGACTTGATACCAAAGGAAAGTTTAATATGTGGGGAGAATTTACGGTGATTGAAGGTTTATACGATTTTAGATACAGTGGTATTATTCAAAAGAAAATTGCTGTAGTACCTGGCGGAAATATTAACTGGGATGGAGAACCTGATCGTGCCCGATTAAACATAAGCGCAAAATACGTAACCGATGCAAATCCTGCCGTGTTGCTTGATAATCCATCATTTAACAGGAAAATACCAGTAGATGTTTTGGTGGATTTAACAGGAGAAATTATTCAACCTGAATTAAACTTTAGAATCGATTTTCCAAGAACAGGCTCTACAGTAAGGAGTGAATTAGATTTCAAACTTCAAAACAAAGAAGATCGAGAGAAGCAAGCTATTTTCTTACTAACCACCGGTAGTTTTGTAAATGATGATTTGGGAGGCGCAAATTTTGCAGGAACCTTAGCAGATAGAGTAAGTAATTTAGTAAATGAATTATTTGCCGACGAAGACGGTAAATTTAATGTTGGTTTAGACTATTCGCAAGGAAGTAGATTGCCCAACCAAGAAACGGCAGATCGAGTGGGTATTTCACTTCAGAGTCAGATTAATGAGCGTATTTTGATTAATGGTAAAGTTGGTATTCCTGTTGGTGGTGCCACAGAAACAGCTATTGCAGGAGATATAGAAGTGCAGTGGCTTATTAACGAAGACGGTACCCTGCGCATGAATTTCTTTAACCGTCAGGCGGACATCCAGTTTATTGGTGAAGACCAAATTTTTGAGCAGGGACTTGGAATGTCTTACTCTGTAGATTTTGATACCATTGCAGAACTTATGGACAAACTTTTCAATAAAAAGGTAACAAGAGCATCTCAATCTAATGAATCAGAAACTCCTATCGTACCAGACGATAATAATTATCCTACCGACTTTAATGACAACGGAATAGAGGAGAAGGAGTAGTACTTCTATATTCGCTAAAATTTTTGCGACACACCTTCGGAAATATTAGAAGCCTACTGCTGGTTTTAATTATAAACTAGCAATCACAGAAATCTCAACATTCACAAACTTCGGAAGATTCGCAACTTCAACAGTTTCTCTGGCTGGTGCTGTAGCTTCATTGAAATAAGAACCATACACTTCATTAATTGCCGAAAAGTTATGCATGTCACTAACAAAAATACTCGCCTTAATCACATGTTCGAAAGTCATGTTTGCTGCGTCCAAAACTGCTTTTAGATTCTCCATAACAAGGGTGGTTTCAGCTTTGATGTCGTCAATCTCAAGAGCTCCGGTAGCAGGGTTAATTGCTATTTGTCCTGAGGTGTATAACATGTTTCCAAATTGAACCGCTTGATTGTAGGGTCCAATTGGAGCAGGAGCTTTGTCGGTATGTATTATTTTTTTCATGGTTCGTTTTTATGGTATTAAAAATACTTAAAATGAATGTTATTCTGAAAATGTCTTAATAAACACTAATCTTCAAATTGTCAAACCTTCAAATTAACACATCGACCAACTAACATTTCCGCGAAAGCTAAAAAGAATTACAAACGTTGATCTGCTTCTCTACGCTTATCGTATTTAATGTCGCTAAGGACACTAGATTTGATGCCAATAAAGAAATACCAAGAGGTGTTTACATTTCCAATAGGCGTCCAGTTAAAGCTCATTTTCCAACTTTCAAGATCTCGTTGAAAACGTAATTGTGTGGTAGTAACGCCTTTGTTTTTAAAATCGTAACCAGATGACATTCCTACTTTCCATCGCGGACTTAGCTCTAGATTTGAACTAAACATAAGCGATTGTGACGATATTTCGTTTTCACGTCTTTGGTTTCCGTAGGTAATGGTATATGCCAATCGTAGATCCCATGGTATTTTAAAGTTGTACCAATCTTTGTTGGTAACAGTTTCTACATCATCTGTATCATCATCAAAGGTGTTATCTCCAAATCGTGTGGTGTTGTCTCCAAATAGGTCATCTTGACGCCCTCCATTTCTAAAGGTTTGATTGTCTTGATTTCTATCATCATTACTTCCTTCAAAATCTTTGCTGGAGAACGAGTAATTGATACTTACATTTCCTCTGGTGAGTCTAAAAAGACTACCTCCATTATCTACGTTAAACACGTCAATGCGTCGGTTGTTGTTATCAAGAGCATAAGGATCTAGTGAACCACCAAAATTGACCTCTAGTTTTGGAATAATAGGAATAGATCCTGTAACACTCACAGGGCTCCATTGTAAAGAATCTCCAGCAATATTATATCCAGTAGAAAAGTTTAAGTTATTCAATAAAATAACTTTTTTGGGCGCTACCGCTGTGGTGTCCTTGTCTCTTACTTTTGCTTCAAGCGTGTTGCTTAATCCAATTCCTACGGTACTCGAAAAGGTTTGTCCGGGCGCTCCAAAAAGTGTGTTTTCGAACCTAGAGTATTGCACAATTTCTTCATCTACCTCGGGATCTGCTGTAGCAGGAATGGTGTATTCGTCATAGAATTGTTCAAACCCAGGATTGATGTTATAACTCAAAGATGGGCGCATGACATGCCGAATTTTCTGGATTTTAGCATCATCATCACCTACATTAAAAATTCCATACAACGTTGTTCCTAAACTGGTGCTAAAGTTATAGGTCCTGTAACTGTCAAAACCACTTACGGTATCACGAACAACGCCGCCATTGCCTTCGTTAAGATCTTGGTCAAATCGTTGGTCAAATGTAGTGAAGGTCCAAGTTTCTGTATAGGTAGTACTTGCAGAGGCACTTAAATGTTCTAGGATTTTAAAGTTGGTACTAATAGGAATTCTATGCTGTATACCAGCTAAGGCACCATCAAACATTTCAGATTTTAAGAACAGAGAGTCTGTAGTTCTAATCCTGTTTTGTGCAGCGACATCATACTGAAAATTTATGTTTTGTAAGATACCTTTCTTGGAACCATTTTTTGGTGCAAAAGGAAATACTCTAGCGACACTTGCAGTAACATTTGGCAACGAAAGATTAATTTCTTCAGTCTGGGTGTTTTGTTGTAAGTTAAGCGCAACCGTAGTGTTTACTTGAGGTTCTCCTTCAAATGTTTTGGAATAACTTACAGAAGAGTTTAAGTTATTAACGAGGGTACTTGCATTGTTAAATTGGTTGATAGATTCTCTAAAGAAACGACTACTACCAAAGTTTACAGAGGCAGAAAAACGTGAATTCGGACTCGATTTTTGATCTTGAGAATGACTCCACTGGATATTATACGAAGAACTCTGACTAAAATCTGGGAAACCACGTTCACTATTAATAAGACTTTCGAAACGTACATTTACATTACCTCTAAATTTATATTTTAGTGCATAACTGGATTGTGCTCGTAAGCCATAACTTCCATTTGAGTAATAGTCTCCTAATAGTGTAAGATCAAAATATTCACTTAAGGCTAAATAATAGCCTCCATTTTGGAAGAAGAAACCACGGTTGTTGTTTTCACCAATGGTTGGAATAATAAAACCAGATTGTCTGTCTTCTGTAAGTGGAAAAAAAGCAAAAGGCAAACCAATAGGCGTTGGAACATCAGCAATGTACATATTGGTTAGTCCTGTTACAATTTTCTTTTTAGGAACAAATTTGGCCCTTCTGGTGTAGAAATAATACTCTGGATCTTCAATGTTTTTTGAGGTAGTAAACTTTACATTACTTAGGTAAATAACAGAGTCGTTTACTTTTTTGGTGGTTTCTGCAATGTATCTAAAGTTTTGTTCTTCTCCTCTAGAATTGTGTACCAATGCTTTTTCAGATTTGTAATTGTATTTTATAGAATCTGGTTCTACCACATTACGTCCTTGTTTAAAAATGGGGCGTTGGGTGTATTCGCCAAGGCTGTCAATACCTTTTGCGTATACTTCGTTGGTGTTGTAGTCTAGTACAATAAGTCCGGCATCGATACGTACATCTTGATAAATGACATATGCTTTGTTGTACATGTATACTCTGTTCGCTTTTTTGTCGATGTAGACATAATCTTCTCCATAATATTCTACAATATCTGTAAGGAGTTCCTGGCTGGGTTTTATGGTGTCTATTTTTACAGTATCAGCTTCACGTTCATTGATTTCGTCAACAATAGGTTTTATGTTGAATACGGTATCGGTAACTTCTTCTTTAGGAGCTTCTACTGCAGGGATGGTAGGAGTATCTTTATTCGGAATTTCTTGTGCAGAAACCCAAGTGGTACAGCATAGCCATACTGTGAATAAAATAGTTAAATAATGCTGTTTGTTTGGCACTCCTTGCTCGTATTATTTTGTATTTTGGCTTAGATTTTGATTCGTCAAAATTAAGCATATTTTTTTGCCCACTCCGTAAAAAAACAAATTTATAAAAACAACGTTTATAGGTATATGAAAACGAAATTGTTATCCCTTATTGTTTTGCTTTTAGCAAGCGCATTGTTTGCTTCCTTTTCAGTCTTCAAAAATGATACCCAAAAACCATTTGTAGTGGTATTAGATGCTGGGCATGGAGGGCATGATTCTGGTAATACAGGAAATGGTTACTTAGAAAAAGACATCGCTCTTGATGTAACGTTACAAATTGGTAAAATTTTAGAAAATACACCAGGTTTTAAAGTATTGTACACAAGAAAAACAGATGTGTTTATTGAGTTAGACGAAAGAGCTCCAGTAGCAAACAAAGTAGATGCAGATATTTTTGTTTCTATACACTGTGATGCATTTACAAAAAGTGCAGCCTACGGAGCAGGGACGTTTATAATGGGACTAAATAAATCTGGTAATAATTTAAACACTGCCAAAAAAGAAAATGAAGTAATCTTTTTGGAAGAAAATTATGAGGAACGTTATGCAGGTTTTGATCCTAATAGCCCAGAATCTTTAATTGGGCTTACCTTGATGCAAGAGGAATATTTAGACCAGAGTATCATGCTTGCAGGCCTCATACAAAACAACATGGTAAATAACCTTAAAAGGAAAGATAGAAGTGTAAAACAAGATGTTTTTTGGGTATTACACCATAGCTATATGCCAAGTGTTCTTGTGGAGATGGGGTTCTTGACAAATAAAAATGAAGGGAAATATATAAATTCTAAAAAGGGGCGTAAAGAAATGGCAAGAGAAATTGCCAATGGAATTATTTCTTACAAGAAGAATATTGCACTTGGTACTAGCGACGCTCAAAATCCAGTCATCACCCAAGACGAAATAGACGAGGCCATTAAAGTTTCCGAAGAGATAATTTACAAAGACATTACGTTTAAAGTACAATTAGCTGCCAGCTCAAAAAAAATTGCGCCTAAGGCCTATAATTTCAAAGGGCTTAAAAACGTAGATCGCGAGAAGTCAGGGAAGTTGTATAAGTATTATTATGGAGATACTTCTGATTATACGAAAATTCAACTTATGAAAACCTTTGCACAAGAAAAAGGCTATACTTCGGCTTTTGTAGTTGCTTTCAAAGATGGGAAAAGAGTTAAACTTTCAGAAGTGCTTGCCAACCCGCCTAATTAATAAGAATTATTCTTAAATTTGTACCTCTAAAACCAACACCCTTTGAAACTCTCTAGAGAAGTTAAAACCGCCATACTCGCCATAGGAGCTATCTTATTGTTCATTTTTGGATATAGCTACCTCAAAGGCACCAACTTACTAGATAAGAATAGAACCTTTTATGTTACCTATGATAATGTTGAAGGACTTGCACAAGCTGCTCCTGTTACTATTAATGGGTTAATTGTTGGTAAGGTGAACGACATTCATTTTTTAAACAATAAAGGAACCTTGGTTGTAGAATTTTCTATTCAAGAACCAGATTTCGAATTTTCAAAAAGTTCTTTTGTACGTATCTATAGTAGCGGATTGCTTGGCGGTAAATCACTAGGGGTTTTTCCTGAGTACGATTCAAATAACATGGCCGTCTCAGGTGATACCCTACAAGGCGGTATCGAGGATGACATGCTTGTTGCGGTAACAAAGGCTTTAGGTCCATTAGAAGCTAAAGTGAATGGAACCTTAGCAACCTTAGATACGCTGTTATATTCGGTCACCGATTTACTAGACGAAGAGACTCGTGTTAATTTACAAGGTGCCATCTCTAATCTAAACACTACAATGAAATCCTTGAATGGGGCTTCAAGTAGTTTGGATGGTTTACTAAAAAACAATACTTCTAAACTTGATAGAACTTTCACCAACCTAGATGAAATGGCTGTGAATTTTAACACGCTATCCGATTCGTTAGCGCAATTAGAAACAGGTAAATTAGTATCAGAGTTTCAAAATGTGATTACTCGATTTAATGCCATTGCCACCGGACTAGAAAATGGAGAAGGCTCTGTAGGGAAATTATTGAAAGATGAGCAATTGTATGAAAACTTAGAAGGTGCCTCAAGACAATTAGAGCAATTACTGCAAGACGTGAAACTAAATCCGAAGCGATACGTTCATATTTCAGTATTTGGAAAGAACAATAAAGAGTACGAGACACCAGACAATCCAGACCAATAAACTATGCAATACATACCAAACATATTGTTTTTACTCCTGCTCGTGGCGGGAGTTGGCTATTTTACGAAGAACATACGTAAAATTATTCGCAACATTAAATTAGGAATTGCTGTAGATGCCAGTAATCATAAAAAAGAGCGTTATGGAAATGTAGCGCGTATTGCACTTGGGCAATCTAAGCTAGTGAAGCGTCCTATTTCTGGTTTGCTACACGGAGTGGTATATCTTGGGTTTATCATCATCAACATTGAAGTGCTAGAAATTATTATTGATGGTCTTTTTGGTACACATAGAATTTTTGCCTTTTTGGGTGGATTTTATGATTTTTTAATTGGGTCTTTTGAAATTTTAGCAGTCTTAGTATTGGTTGCCGTAGTTGTTTTTTGGATACGCCGAAATGTGATAAAAATCAAGCGCTTCCTTTCTCCCGAAATGAAAGGATGGCCTAAACAAGATGGAAATGTTATTTTATATTTTGAAGTAGTATTGATGTGTTTGTTCTTATTTATGAATGGAGCAGACTACCAATTACAACAATTAGGAGCCGATCATTATGTGCAAGCAGGTTCGTATCCAATTAGTTCTTTACTATCAGGTTTCTTTGAGGGGATGAGTCAAAGTACGCTCATTATTATGGAAAGAACAGCATGGTGGTTGCATATCATTGGTATTCTAATTTTCTTAAACTACCTATACTTTTCGAAACACTTGCACATACTATTAGCATTTCCAAATGTGTATTTTGGACGCGTTACACCTAACGGACAGTTTAAAAATAATGAAGCAGTTACCAATGAGGTGAAAATGATGATGGATCCTAATGTAGATCCTTTTGCAGCACCTCCGGCAGATGCGCCAGCACCTGCTAAGTTTGGTGCGAGTGACGTTATGGATCTAACACAGGTTCAGTTATTGAATGCCTACACCTGTACAGAATGTGGTCGTTGTACCAGCGAATGTCCAGCCAACCAAACGGGTAAGAAACTATCGCCTCGTAAAATTATGATGGATACGCGTGATCGATTGCAAGAGGTGAGTAAAAATATAGATACAAATGGCGGCGAATTCAAACCAGATGGTAAGCAGTTACTTGGTGATTATATAAGCACAGAAGAATTATGGGCTTGTACTACTTGCAATGCTTGTGTTGAGGCTTGTCCGGTGAGTATTGATCCTTTGTCTATTATTATGGAAATGCGTCAGTACCTTGTGATGGAACAGTCTGCAGCACCTAACGAATTAAATGTAACCATGACAAACATAGAAAACAACGGAGCCCCTTGGCCTTTCAACCAAATGGACCGATTAAATTGGACAAAAGAATAAGGAAGTAAGATGAAAACAATTTTATTTTTCATGGTCTTTGTTACTGTCATGCAGTCGCAAACTCATGATTATAAAAAGGATTCACTTCAAATTAAAGTGTACAGCACCATAGATTATAAAGCATACACTCCAAAGAAAATAAATATTCTAAAGGTTTTTTGCGACTATTGTAACGAGGCCCAAATACAGTTTATAAAAAGACAAGCTTGGGATGAATCTTACAGGCTAAGAAAATCTAAAGAATATTTAATTGAAAACGGAACATCAAAACTAGCAATATATATACGAGTGCCTAAAGCGTACTTTAGAAGTTTAAATAAAGATGAGCAACGATAAATTACATACTATAAAAGATGCACAAGGTGAAAATGCGAGCCCAGTTTTGCCAGATCATGTGAAGAACTACCTTATCGATATTGATGGTACCATCACAGAAGATGTTCCTAATGAAGAACCAGAACGCATGGCAACCTGCAAACCATTTCCAGATGCTTTAAAAACTTTAAATGGTTGGTATGATGAAGGCCATATTATTTGTTTTTTCACTTCTAGAACTGAAGAGCATAGAGAAGTGACAACCACATGGTTGAACGAACACGGATTTAAATTTCATTCCTTATTAATGGGGAAACCTAGGGGAGGAAATTATCATTGGATCGATAATCATTTAGTGAAAGCCACTAGATACAAAGGAAAATTTACTGAATTGGTGAAAAAAGATGTCACCATTCAAGTTTTTGAAGATTAATACTTATTTCTGAAATGTTAGCATTTCAAACATTATAAAAATACAACTATGAGTGAAGCACTTAAAGTACCAACAATGGCCGATTTTATGGCACAAGGAAAACAACCTGAAGTTTTATTTTGGGTAGGCTGTGCCGGTAGTTTTGATGATAGAGCAAAGAAAATCACCAAGGCTTTTGTGAAATTGTTGAACAATGCTGGCGTTGAGTTTGCAGTATTGGGAACCGAAGAAAGTTGTACTGGAGATCCTGCAAAGAGAGCTGGAAATGAATTTTTGTTTCAAATGCAAGCAGTAACCAATATTGAAGTGTTAAATGCCTACGAAGTTCAAAAAATTGTAACGGCGTGTCCGCACTGTTTTAACACCATTAATAATGAATATCCACAGTTAGGTGGAAATTACGAGGTGATGCATCACACTCAGTTTTTAAAGTCTTTGTTAAACGAAGGCCGCTTAAAAGTGGAAGGCGGAAAGTTTAAAGGAAAGAAAATTACCTTCCATGACCCTTGTTATTTAGGACGTGCCAATGGAGAATATGAAGCACCAAGAGATTTACTTCGTAAACTAGAAGTAGAGTTGGTAGAAATGAAACGTTGCAAAACCAACGGTCTTTGCTGTGGTGCAGGTGGAGCTCAAATGTTTAAAGAACCAGAAGAAGGTGCAAAAGACATTAACATAGAACGCACAGAGGAAGCTATCGATACAGGTGCTCAAATTATTGCTGCTGGCTGCCCATTTTGTAATACCATGATGACAGATGGCGTAAAACACGAAGAAAAAGAAGGCCAAGTAGAAGTCTTAGACGTTGCCGAAATGATCGCCAATGCAGGGGAGCTTTAACGTTAAGATGTTATTTGTTAAACGTTAATCGTGTGTCAAGCATGCTTTTAAGATATGGACACTATAAATGGATTTGAGGATTTAAATTGCTGGAAGCGTGGTCGTGAATTGCGTAACGAGGTAAAAAAATTAGTCAAAACTTTTCCTGATTTCGAAAAGTATGAATTAGCATCGCAAATGCGAAGAGCTTCCAGGTCTGTAACACACAATATTGCAGGAGGTTATGGAAGATTCCATTATCAAGAAAATATTCAGTTTTGTAGAATCGCTAGAGGTTCTTTGCAAGAATTATTAGACCAATTCATCACTGCTCTTGATGAAGAATATATCACAGACAAAGAGTATAAAAAATTTAGAAAAGATGTTATTGGAAATTTGGCTTTATTAAATGGATATATTAACTATTTAAAAAAAGCAAAAAAAATTGATTAGTTTTTTTGTATTTATTTAAAACAACTCCGATTAACATTTAAAAATTAACAACTTTTATTGAAACCATGCTCACAGATTTCGAAAACCTACCAGACACTTCTAGAATATGGATCTACCCATCCAATCGTAAATTCACAGAAGAAGAACTCGAATTTATTGATGCCAAGACTCGTTATTTCTTAACGCAATGGACAGCGCATGGTGCAGATCTTGAAGCTGGTTTTGAAATAAAACATGATCGTTTTATTGTGATTGGGCTTAACCAAGAAAATGCTTCTGCCTCTGGATGTAGTATCGATGCCTCGGTGCATTTTATTCAAGAACTACAAGAAAAAATGGGAGTAGATTTGTTAGATAAAATGAATGTGACCTATTATAACGGAAAGTATATCGCACACAAGCCTCTTATCGATTTTAGGAAGATGGCTAAAAATAAATCGGTGTCACCTAACACAGTTGTCTTTAACAATTTAGTGAATACCAAAGCCGAATACAAAGAAAAATGGGAGGTCCCAGCAAAAGATAGTTGGCACAGTCGATTTTTAGCATAGTTTTTGGTAATTTTAATCTATGCAAAAAACCTTCGCCCTCGTCCTATTATTACTAAGCTGTGTATCAGCAATTTCACAAGAACTTGATCCTTTGTTAGTGACCAACGACCTTGCCAATCAAAAGGCGTGGGTAGATAGTGTATACAATAATATGTCGATACAAGAAAAAGTGGGGCAGTTGTTTATGGTCGATGTATTTTCTAGCGATCCAAAAACAAAAACAGATAAAATTAAAAAGCTCATCAGCGAGTATCATATTGGTGGGGTTATTTTTTCCAAAGGAGGCCCAAAAAGGCAGGCAAAAATAAATAATGAGTTTCAAGCTTTGGCTAAAACCAAACTCATGATTGGTATGGATGCAGAATGGGGTTTAGCGATGCGCTTAGATTCTACCTTTGCGTATCCCTGGAACATGACCCTAGGAGCTATTACCGACAACCGTATTGTTGAACAAGTTGGACGTAGAATAGGGGAGCACAGCAAACGCATGGGTGTTCATATTAATTTTGCACCCGTTGTAGATATCAATACAAATCCCAAAAACCCAATTATTGGTAATCGCTCTTTTGGAGAAGACAGAGATAATGTTACAGAGAAATCTATAGCCTTTATGCGCGGTATGGAAAGTGCCGGAGTATTGGCAAATGCCAAGCACTTCCCAGGACACGGCGATACAGATTCAGATTCACATAAAACATTACCGACCATTAATTTTTCCGAAGAAAGAATAGACAGCATAGAGTTGTATCCATACAAACGGTTAATTAGTGAAGGACTCAGCAGTGTCATGGTAGCGCACTTAAATGTGCCTTCATTAGAATCTCAACCTGGACTGCCTTCTTCATTATCCAAAACCATTGTGGGAGATTTGCTGAAAGGACGTTTAGGGTTCAATGGGCTTATTTTCACGGATGCACTAAACATGAAAGGAGCTTCAAATTTTCAGAAACCTGGTGAAATTGATTTGGCGGCATTCTTGGCTGGTAATGATGTGTTGCTTATTTCAGAAAATATTCCAAAAGCACATCAGTTGCTTGTAAACGCTTACCGAGAAGAGGTAGTATCAGAGGAGCGTTTGGCGTTATCGGTGAAGAAGATATTAAATGCGAAATACAAAGTAGGATTGCATAACTATACTCCTGTAAGTGATTTTAATATCGTGCAAGATTTAAATAGTGTGGTGGATGATGTTTTGTATGAGCAAGCCATGGAGAACGCATTAACGGTGTTAAAGAATGAAGCTGATGTCTTACCGATAAAGGATTTACAAAAAAAGAAAATTGCCTATGTTAATTTTGGAGATGCAAAGGGTTCTACCTTTTTTAAATCACTTCGGAAATATGCTAGGGTGGACTATATTAAAGCGAATTCACTTGATAGCTATGTCAAAAAATTGGAAGCTTATGATTATGTAATTGCTGGATTTCATAAGTCTAATGAAAACCCTTGGAAGGGTTATAAGTTCACCGATAAAGAATTGGTTTGGTTGTATGAAATTGCCAGAACAAATACCCTTATCCTAGATGTCTTTGCAAGGCCTTATGCCTTATTAGATCTAAAAACCACCACAAATTTTGAAGGCATTATTATGTCGTATCAAAATAGTGAAGTATCTCAAGACCTTTCTGCACAGCTTATTTTTGGGGCTCGCGGAGCAAAAGGACGTTTGCCGGTTTCATTAGGTGACGATTTCCCAATTCACACGCAAATACAAACTCAAGCAGTAGGGAGGCTAACGTATGGCACACCAGAAAGTGTAGGGATGAGTAGCTATAGATTAAAGAAAATAGACTCTATAGCCAATAGTGGCCTTTGGGGTGGTATGATGCCCGGAGCGCAAATTTTAGTTGCCAGAAAAGGAAAGGTAATCTACAATAAGAACTTTGGTTATCACACACCAAGTAAAAAAAACAGTGTCAAAGAAAATGATGTATACGATGTTGCCTCTTTGACCAAGATCATGGCTACAGTGCCTATGATCATGCAGTTAGTAGACAGAGGAGTTCTCTCTATGGATACCAAGTTATCTCAAATGCTACCAGAATATAAGGGTACCGATAAAGCAAATATTACGCTACGTAGAATGCTTACCCACACAGCAAGGCTTAAAGCTTGGATTCCGTATTATTTGAAAACTATGGACACGGTGACTAATAAACCTAAATCAAAATGGTTTAAATCAAAGTATAGTAAAGATTTCCCATATAAAGTAGCGAGTGAAATGTATATGAAACGGGAATACAAAGACAGTATTTACCGTTTTATTAAAGAAAGCGACCTACGCGAAAGAGCAGGGTATAAGTATAGTGATCTACCTTATTATTTGTTGATGAAATATCTAGAAGAGTTTTATGGCAGTTCTTTGGACAAATTAGTACAGCGTAATTTTTACGAGCCAATGGGGGCACATACTATGACTTACAAACCACTTGCCAAATTTAGTAAGGCAGATATAGTTCCTACAGAGCAAGACACTTATTTTAGAATGCAAAAAATACATGGTTATGTACACGATCAAGGAGCCGCCATGTTAGGTGGTGTAAGTGGTCATGCAGGCTTGTTTAGCAATGCAAATGATGTAGCCAAAATGATGCAGTTGTTTTTAAATGGAGGGGTCTATGGCGGACAACAATACTTTACACAAGATGTCATGAACGACTTTAATACCTGTTATTATTGTGATGACAATGTGCGTCGCGGTGTTGGTTTTGATAAACCACAGTTAGGAGATAGTGGTCCTACCTGTGGCTGTATATCAATGACAAGTTTTGGACATAGCGGCTTTACTGGGACCTTTACCTGGGCAGATCCTGAAGAAGAGATTGTCTATGTATTTATGTCTAATAGAACCTATCCTAGTGCAGAGAACAGAAAGCTTATTAAAACAAACTTGCGTAGCAATATTCAAGAAGCTATTTATGAGGCATTGTTAGATTAATTTTTTGTCTGTTCGAACGCAGTCGAGAACTAAATATATCTATTGTTCCTTGAAGAGTTATTTAACTGAGATTCATGATAACGTTAGCGAAAAGTAATAAGCCTCCCATCAATCCTTACCTCACTAAATCCAACTCTCTCTTGTATCCATGCTAAAGACTGTGGGGTATAGAAAATAACATGGGTAAAATCATTTTTGTAATACCAGCTGGCAAAAGCTTCTTTCTCTGGTGCTAAATCTGTCATGCAGTAGAGTGTTCCACCTTGTTTTAGAAGTTGTTTAAGTAGCATGAATTCCTTTAATGGAGCGTGTAAATGTTCTATGACTTCGCAGCATACAATAAAATCGTTTGTAGTATCTAGAACCTCTTTGTTGGGGTGAAAAAACGGATCGTATAATGATAGCTTATATCCTTTTTCAGAAAGGAGTTTGGTAATGACAGGACCCGTTCCTGCACCAAAATCTAATCCTATCGCTTCTTTTGGATATTTGTTTTGAACAGCCGTTACAATGGGGCTCACAAAATTTTGAAACCCTATGTCTTCAATATCATTTTGATGACTTTCATAGCGTTCTTTCTCTGCATTTTGATGGGGTAGTTGCGTGCTTGGTACAAAAACAGAGCCGCAGCTTTTACAATCATAAAAGCTGCGGTTTTTGTCTTGGTAATATAGTGTTGTTTGATTGCTATGGCAAAGCAGACAGACTTCCATAAATATTAGGCATTTCTCATTGCTTTTACTTTGGCAAGTTTTTCTTTCCAAACTGCTAATTGCTCTTTATGCTTTTCTATGTTTTTGTATACGTCTTTCACCAATGGATTGTCTTTTTCGACATGCTTAAAGAACTCTAAATTATTTTCGAGTTGTAAAATTTCAGCTTTGGTCTCATCAATCTTTTTACCAATAAAAAACTGTTCGTTTTGTAATTGACGATCGTCTTGTTGAGAGGCCATAGCATTCAGTTTGTTTTCAAACTTGATAAGTTCTGCTTCTTTTTTATCTAGGTCTAACTTGCTAAATAAAGCATCTAAGGCTTTATTAAACTTTTGGTCTATGTTCTTTTTCTTGAATGGAACACGTCCAATGGTTTTCCATTCTGAAATTTTAGATTTAATAGTCTCTAGGTCTTCTTTACGACTTCCTGTAAGGGCTATTTCTTCCATAGAAGTTAAGACAGCTTCTTTCTTCTCTAAATTAACAAGTTCTTCTTTATTCTCTTCGTCTTTAAGTGCATGTAATCTGTCAAAATAATAGTTACACGCAGTTTTAAACTGTTTCCAAATAACATCACTATCTTTTCTGGGTACATGGCCAATCTCCCTCCATTCGTGTTGTATTTTTTTATACAAGGGTGTTGCTGTATCGAAATCTTCGGTGTCTTTATTGTCTTCAGCAATTTGAATTAAAGCACGTTTTTTTTCTAGGTTTTCGTACTGGGCATTTTTCTGATGCTTATAGAAATCGTTTTTGGCTTTATTAAAGCTACGTGTGGCGTCTTTAAAACTAGCCCAAATTTCTTTGTTTTTGTCTCTTGGTACACGACCAGCGCTAAAAAACACATCTCTTATTTCTTGCACTTGCTTCATGGCATTTTGCCACCCATTATGAGAAGGTTTTGCTTCTTCCTTCACTTTATCTATAAGGCCAATGAGTTCTTTTTTGATAGAGAAGTTTTCATGAAAGGTTTCTTCTAAAGCAGCTTCAGCTTCCATTTTTTTGTCGTGAATAATTTTTGTAGCAGCACTAAAAGTCTCCCAAATTTCTTCTCGAATCTCTCTCGCAACAGGTCCAATTTCTTCTTTCCAGCGCTTATGAATTAATTGAAGTTCTCTAAATGCCTTATTAATATCACTTTCTTCGGCAAGTTCTTCGGTGCGCTTGATTAACTTTTGCTTTTCTTCTAAGTTGTGTTTAAAATCAAGATCTCTAAACTCTCTATCTAGGTGTAATGCATCATAATAGGTTTCCATATAATGATGGTAATTATTCCATACCGTATTGTATTTATCTCTTGGTATGGCACCCGCTTCTTTCCAACGATCTTGAATGTCTTTAATTTTTTTGTAATTGCTATTCACACTCTCTTCAGAATTAAGCAATTCTTTAATCTCTTCAATCAAACTATTTCTAACGGCAAGATTACTCTCAAGGTCTTGTTTTAGTTTTTTGAAATGCGCGTTGCGTTTATTTCTGTAGTCATTAAACGCATCGTTAAATGCTTTTTTGTCGTTAGAGGTGTAATGAAAATCAATAATATTTCCGCCTTCGGCTAAGAAAGCTTCCTTCTTTTCTGCGAGTTCTTCCTGAAACTGATTGTTAAACTCTGTTTTAATTTCTTCGGCAGCTCCTTTTATATCTTGAATGTTGTTGTTGGCAACCAAGCTGTTTAAGGCAGTAATTAATTCGGTTTTAGAAAGGGTGCTGTAATCAACACTTTCTTTTTCTTCAGAAATAGTAGCTGTTTCTTCTAGGGTGTCTGAGCTTTCAATCTCATCTTCTTCTTCAACCTCTATTTCTGTGTCTGAAGTTTTGGATGCTTCTAACTCATTGGTTTTTGGAGTTTCAGGTTTGGCAGCTTTTTCTTCGACAGCAGCTTCTTCTGGAATTTCTGGACTAGCATCTTGCGGTTGTTGTGGTGCGGAATCTTGTTTGTTTTCTACATTTCCTTCTTCAGTAGGGAGGTTCTCGTCAGACATATCTTGCAATGTTAAGGTTCTTAATTATGAGGGCTCAAGATACTAACTCCCCTTAAGATTGACAAGATTCTAGCTGTTTTTTGAAGAGATCAAATAAAATTAGCTATTCCAGATACTCCAGGCTTTTTTTGCTTGATGTTCTAGCATTTTCATACCATTAGAAATGGTAGCGCCTTTAGCAAAGCCTCGTTTTAAAAATTCAGTTTCGCGAGGGTTGTAGATGAGGTCAAATAAGAAGTGCTCTTTACCTAAATGCTCATAAGGAATGTTTGGGCATTCTGAAATATTAGGTGTAGTACCTAATGGTGTTGTATTTACAATAAGCTTGTGGTACTCCATAGTTTCTTTGGAGAGTTCATTGTAGGTAATGGTGTTTGCTTCTTTTGTTCTGGACACTACTTTATAATCAAAACCCATAGCTTCTAAAACATATTTCACTGCTTTTGAAGCCCCTCCATTTCCTAGAATAAGTGCTGTTTTTTCTTTTAGTGGAGGAAAGGTTCCTAATGCTTTTGCAAATCCGTAGTGGTCTGTATTATACCCAGCCAATCTCCCGTCTTTTAAAATTTTAATAGTATTAACTGCGCCAATTGTTTTTGCTTCTTTATCTATACGGTCTAGATAGGGTAATATCGTTTCCTTGAATGGTATCGTAACATTGAGTCCTTTGAGATCACTATTGTCTTTAAGCATTTTTTCTAACATACCTAAGCACCCCATGTCAAAGTTTTGATAAGTGTGCTCTAGTTTTTCAAGATCAAATTTGATAGTAAAAAATGTTTTGGAGAAAGAGTATTGTATGTCTTTGCCTATTAAGCCAAATTTAGCCATTAGTGCTTTTTTTGAAATTATGATACCAATCTAAACTAAGTACAGTTACTATACCAAAAATAACAAAAAAAATGGCTAATAAAGTGTTTGCAGAAAATTCTGATGGGAAATATCTGTTATAGTCTATGATTATTTCTCTGCCGTTAGCATCTAGCATAATTTCTCCAGCTATATCACGACTGTACACTGTGTTTTTCCAAGGCCAAACAACACCTAATGAGCCGGTTGTAAATCCTATGATTACTGCATAGGTCGCTTTTTTGTATTTTTTCAAAACATATGCTAATAGATGCGATAAGGAAACCAGTCCTACAAGAGATCCTACAGAAAAAACAACCAATACTTTCAATAATTGAATACGTTCTATATTATTTGTAAACGAAAAGTCACCCGTTAAAATTTCAGAAAGTGTATCAAACAGTGCATTTACAGAATCTACTAATAGCAACACATAATTCCCTAAAAGTATTAATATAAAGGAACCTGAAAGTCCTGGAAGTGTCATTCCTGAAACACCAATAATGCCACAAATAAAGACAAAAATAAGGTTGTCATTTTCTCGAGCTGGTTCTAAAAAACTAATAGCAATTCCTGCCGCTATTCCACAAATTAAATAGCCAATATATTTTTTGTTCCAGTCGCCAAAGTCTTTGGCAATGTAATAAATAGAACCGATAATCATTCCAAAAAAGGCGCTCCAGACATAGAGTTCGTATTCTAGTAGTAAATAGTCTAGAATTTTTGATATACTGAAGTAGCTTATCACCATTCCAAGTATAAGTAAGCCAAGAAATCCGCCATTGATGTAGCGTGCAAAGCTTTTAAAGCGACCATTTATGAGAAGCTTAAATGCTTTTCTATTTATTTTTTGAAGTGAATAGATAAATTCTTCATAAAAACCAGCAACAAAAGCAACAAGACCTCCAGAAACTCCAGGAACTTTATTGGCAGCTCCCATTGCAAGTCCTTTTAGGACCAGCCATAATTTGTCTGTTGTGGTTCTTTGAGTACTCAAGGTGTTGTTTGCGGCGTCTTTTTGTTGGCTAGAAATTCTAATAGAAAAATAAGGGCAAAACCTAAAATCATAAAAAGGATTCCGAAAAGTATTTTTGCGTCCCCATCATATGCATTTGGGAGAATACTATTTTCAATAAAAGGCACTTCCTCGCCGTGGCTATTGATTCTGTATTGTACTACTTCTTTCCAGGGCCAAATTTTATTGAGTGCTCCTATCATAAATCCTGTAAGCACCGCAAGGGTGGTGTTTTTGTGATGTGCAAACATCCAATTTAATACCCCAGAAAACACCTTTAAGCCTGTGATGGCACCAATAGCAAACACGCAGATTTTTAAAAATGCATTTCCAATAACGGTTGTATCTAAGCTCGTAATTCCTTCAATAAATTGATTGATAGCTCCAATTACAGTTGTGTAAGCGCCAATAAGTAACAAAATGAATGCTCCCGATAAGCCTGGAAGTATCATTGCAATGATGGCAATAAACCCAGCTAAAAATAAAAACCAGATACTATCTGTATCTCCTATTGGTTCTGCCAAGGTAATGGCAAATGATATTCCTGCAGCAACTATAAGTGCAATAATTGCCTTGGTATTAAAGGAGGTAATTTGTTTCCCAACATATATAATACTTGCGATCACGAGGCCAAAGAAAAAAGACCAAACAAAAATAGGTTGCTCTTTTAATAACCAAGTAATGAGTTTTGCTAAGGATAAAATACTAATGGCTATACCTACAAATAGGGAAAATAGAAAACCAAGGTTATAGGTTTCCCATGCTTTTTTCACACCTTCTTTTTTCCAGATTTTAAAGAAGCCAAGATCTAATCCATGAATGGTTGCTATGAGTTCTTCATAAATGCCGGAGATAAATGCAATGGTTCCTCCACTTACTCCAGGAACTACATCTGCAGCACCCATAGCAAGACCTTTTGCAGTGATACTTAGTGATTGTTTGAAATTACGGTTGGGCATATAGTAGTTATTATATGCTCAAAAATACATATTTAAAGAGTAGCTTTATTATGATTTTTTATAATTTCTTTTACTGCAGAGATATTCAAAACATCTGGAAAAATCTCTTCTAATATAAGCAGAAAATCAGGTTCTATATCAAGTGCATTTTTGAGGTGAAATGCTCCCGTATTATTTTGCGAAGTGTTGTAAAATAATCCCGCCAAACGAAATTCTATTTCTGCAGAACCTGGATAAAACTCTGCTGCCTGAGTAAGGTTATTAATAGCTGCTTCGTATTCTCCTAATTTTACAAGAATATCGCAACGTGTTAACCAAGTTTCTTGTTCGTAGTTTCCTAGCTCTAATGCTTTTCTATAGCCAACTTCAGCTTCTTCAAACCATTGAAGTTTTTTGTTGATTTTAGCATAACGTTTCCAGTAAAGTACATTTTCAGAATCTATGTTGATCGCTTTGTCTATATAGTACAATGCTTTTTTGAAGTCTTTTTTCTTGTAGTAATAATCAGTAATAGCAATCCAACCTTTGTCAAGAAGTCCATCTTCTTCAACACATTTTGTATAGTATTGTAATGCCATTTCATCATTGCCTAGCTGTTCATAGCATTTTCCAATACGCAATAAGGCAAAAGAAGTTGGATCGTCCAGACCTAATGTGATGGTATAGCTTTCTATGGCTTCTTCATAGCGTTTCATTTTTTCAAGAACTTTTCCTTTTTCAAGGTAGGCCCCAATAAAACGATCATCACTAATAATTGCAAAGTCAAAAGAAGCTAAAGCTTTTTTATAGTCTTTTAAAATGATGTATTGTTTTCCAACTTGGTGCCAAGCTACTTCAGAATAAGGGTTCTTGTTTAAGAACATATTTAAGTAATCTATGGCGTCTTCTGTTTGTTCTAAATATTCGAAACAATAAATGACGTTGTACAATGCAGAATAGTCGGTATCGTCATCTTCTAGGCATTTCATAAAATTATACTTCGCATTTTCGTAATCTTCTAAGAATAAATATTCCATCCCAATTAATGAAAGTACGTCTGAAGGGTCTAATGTGATTTCTAATGCCTTTTCAAGTAGGAGGATAGCATCTTTATGCTGGTCTCTTCTTGAGAGAATATTTGCTTTTTGGATGTATATTTCTTCATTAGACTGTTCAATTTGGTATAGTTCGTCTAATAAAATATCTGCGGTATCTAACTCATTTTCAAAGATGAACATTTCAACTTGAAATAATTTTAGATTGGTAGAACTAGGATGCTGTTGCAAACCAAGCTTCGTTGCTTTTTTTGCAAGTGCTATTTTTCCATTCTCAAGATAGTGGTGTATAATTTCTTCAAATTGATCTGCATCAAAGAATAGTACACTGTTTGTCTTAAGCATAGATTCAAATCTGGTGAGTGATACATTGTTATGCTCGTTAGGTGGAGGCAATTGCATACGCAGTGATTTAAAGGTTTCTACACAATTAAAGATAGTAATGATATTGACAGTTCAAGAGTTGTGCCGTTATTGTTGTTAACGAGATATTAACAGCGCTGACTTGAGTGTAAGTCCTTTAAAAACAGTTAATTATTGTTGGGTTGTTTGTTTTGTATTTCAGAAAGTACTTGTGTCAATATGGCGCAGCCTTCTTTTATTTCTTCTTCTGAAATAGTAAGGGGTGGGGTAATTCTCGCTGCTCGAGGTTCAAATAATAACCAAAAAAGGATGAGTTTCTGATCTTTGCAGCGAAGTATGACTTCTGTTGCGATTTCCGAATTTTCAAAGATGAGTGCTAACATGAGTCCTTTGCCTCTTATTTCTTTTATGAGAGGATGTGTTAACAAAGAACGAAAGAGTTGCTCCTTTTCTAGGGTCTGTGCTTGTAATGAAGTCTCATTAATTTCTTGAAGGGTTGCAAGTGCTGCTGATGCAATGACTGGATTCCCACCAAAAGTAGTAATGTGCCCTAGCTTTGGTTTGTCTTGAAGTAAGTCCATTAGTTTTTTTGAAGCAGTAAACGCTCCAATAGGCAATCCGCCTCCCATGCCTTTTCCCATGACAAGGATGTCGGGTATCACATTATAGTTCATAAAACCAAACAGTTTTCCTGTGCGACCAAAACCAGGTTGAATTTCATCTAGAATTAGCAATGCACCCATTGCTTTACAGCGGGCTTTTACTTTTGCCAAATAGTTTTGAGTAGGTTCAATAAAGCCAGCACCTCCTTGAATGGTTTCTAAAATTACGGCAGCAGTTTGAGTGGTAATATTTTTTAGACAGCTTTCGCAATTAAAGAGAATGGGTTTGCATTCTGGAATAAGTGGTTTAAATACTTCTTTGCGTTCTTCATAGCCCATGACACTAAGTGCTCCCATGGTATTTCCATGATATGCTTGGTGGGCATATAAAATTTCGGCTCTGCCAGTAGCTCTTCGTGCTAATTTTAAGGCCCCTTCAATAGCTTCTGTACCGCTATTCACCAAATAGGTTGTTTCTAGAGGGGCAGGTAGGTGTTGCGCTAATAGTTTGGTAAGTGCAACGGCGGGTTGTTGAATGTATTCTCCATACACCATGACGTGCATGTAGCGTTCGGTTTGTTCTTGTATTGCTTTTACTACTCTTGGATGACTATGCCCTAAACTACAGGCCGAAACACCAGCTACAAAATCGAGATGCGCATTGCCATGAGTGTCGTAAATATAACTTCCTTGTGCATGCGATATTTCCATCGCTAGCGGATGTGGGGTTGTTTGTGTTTGGTGTTTGTAAAAGTCTTTTTTCAAGATATACGAGCTAGTCCACAAAAATAGGCAACAAATAGTAAGCCACTAAAATTTCAGCAGAAATTAATTATCACCTTCTTTATCAGCATCATCTTTTTGAGGGACTGTGTCTTCGGGTCTATTTTTAAAAACACTTGGATCTAGCTTGGATGCTTCGGGGAGGTTGAGTTCATCTTCTGTTTTTTCTTCAAAGAATTCACCTTCGTCTTTGGGTAGGGGAATGCCTTTGATTTTGGGTAGGATAGGAGCAGGTTTTCCTTTAAAGAGTGCTTCTTTATTAAGCAAGCGTTCTTCACCTCTCCATTCAAATCCCGGGAGAATCCTTGCTTCCTCGGGGAGTTTTGACAATGGGTAGATTTTTCCAGACCCTTTTTTGATAAAACGAATTCCCTGAATTTCTTGATTCTCTAGATACATTTGTATAGAACTAGAAACGGTATTATTAATACCAATGAGTTCGTTTTTGTCATTGCGGGCGAAGTAGATTACTTGTGCATTTTTGTCAATATTTACAGTATCGAGTTCGTTTTTTGTAAATAAGCCGGTAAGGCGTTCTCCTTTTACTTGGTTGTATCCCATGCTATCTCGTTGGGCTAAAAAAGCATTATTAAATACTTTTAGCGTATCGAGTTCTTCAGTTTTGGTGTTGTTAATGAGGTGGATGGTATCGCCTGTCATTTGGTTTTCACCTGTCCAAAGTATAGGACGACGCAATAATTTGGTAATTCCTTTTTTTTGGTTTACAAAAATTGAATCACATTTTCCGCTGGTAGGTTCTTCTTTGGGATTGTTAGACTCTTTAAAAAAGCGTGCCCTATAAAAACCTTTTAAAATTCTATTTTCTGGCTTTCCTGTTATTTGCAAGGTGTCTGCATGCACATATACAGAGTCGCGTTCTTGTAGCGTTACGGCTACCGCTCTTTTGGTAATAAAAACCGAATCTTTTTTTCTAAATACTTCTGCATAATGTCCTCTTATAATACTTTGGTTAGTAGTGTCAAGTACTTTTATGTTATTAGTAGCAGAGGCAAAGCTTTTATTTCTATCGAAGTAGATGCTATCTCCATAAAGCGTTCTACTCTCATAGTCTACCCTAGAATTTTTTACAAAATATCCTGTGTCTCCGCGAGTATCATAGTAGCCTCTTTCGCAATATACAGTACTAGCGTCACTTACAATGGTAGATGGGCCATACAAGTATGCTCCACCAGTTTCTGAGTAAAAATCTAATTGTTGTGAATTGACAGTGTACTTTGGATTAACGATCTTTACAGCACTTATAAATTGGTATTTTTTGCTTTCAGCATAATAACGTCCAATTCTACTTGTTAAGGTACTAGCAGTATCAATTACGGTTCCACCGCTTCTGTAATAGGCCTGTTGTTTTAGTCTGTCAAAATAAAGGGTATCTGTTTTTAAGGTTGTTTTAGGTTCTTTAAAAACAACTTTACCACTAGCAAATGCAAACTGGGTATTCCCATTGTATTCTGCATAATTGCTATTCATTGTAATAGTGTCTGCCTGTTTGATTTTTACTTCGCCATAGGCTTTTACAAAATTGTCTTTAAGATATACATAAGCTTGGTCGCACCACATTTCGATACCTTCATGTACAATATACACTTGACCATCTGTGTCTTTGGTGTAAATAAAGGCATCGGGTAATTCTGGCTTACGCTCTAAATACCCAGATTGAATATCAACTTTTGTCTTTTCTTTTTCTTGGTTGGTTTGTGCTAATAGCACTCCTGTAAAAAGGAATAGGAGGAAAGGGAGTATGTATTTAAATTTTACTTGCACTATTGTAAACTTTTCCAAGTGATATCAAATTCTGAACCAAATAAATTTTAATCCATTCTTAACCTTTAGGTTTCGTCCCGAAGCTTCGGGAGCGCTCAACCAGACAATTTTATTAGTTTATTGTTTTTAAAATAGTCTATCTATGAATTGTTTGCGTTCTATCGGGTCCTACAGAGACAATCTTAATTGGAATTTCTAATTCTTTTTCTAGGAAGGCGATATAGTCATTCAATTCTTTTGGGAATTGAGACGCATCTCTCATTTTGGTTAGATCCTCTCTCCAACATGGAAACTCAGTGTAAATAGGAGTTACATTTTCCGGCTCTATGTTGTAAGGTAAATGTGTGATTGTTTCTCCTTTGTATTTGTACGCTGTACATACTTTTAAGCTGCTAAATCCAGAAAGAACATCGCCTTTCATCATGTTTAGCTGCGTTACACCATTTACTTCACAGGTATATTTAAGTGCTACTAGGTCTAACCATCCACAACGTCTTGGGCGTCCAGTTACGGCACCAAATTCGTGTCCTACTTTTGCCATTTCTGCACCTACTTCATCAAAAAGTTCGGTTGGGAAAGGTCCGGAACCAACACGTGTTGTGTAGGCTTTAAAAATTCCAAAGACATCTTTTACTTTATTGGGAGCAACTCCTAATCCAGTACAAGCACCTGCTGCGGTAGTATTTGAAGAAGTTACAAAAGGGTAGGTTCCAAAATCGATATCTAGTAGTGATCCTTGTGCACCTTCTGCTAGAATTGTTTTACCAGCTTTCATGGCTTGGTGGAAGTATTGTTCACTATCAATAAATGTTAATTCTTTAAGGCGTATTACTGCTTCAAAAAACTCGGCTTCCATTTCTTCTAGATCGTATTGGATATCTACATTATAAAACGAAATCATTGCCTCATGCTTGTTTGCTAAATGGCGATATTTTGTTTTCCAGTCTGCTAATTCTAAATCTCCAACACGAATACCATTTCTACCCGTTTTATCCATGTAGGTTGGTCCAATACCTTTTAAGGTAGATCCAATTTTGGCTTTTCCTTTACTGGCTTCACTAGCAGCATCTAGCAATCTGTGGGTTGGTAGAATTAAATGTGCTTTTCTTGAGATTATTAACTTGGCTTTGTAGTCAATATCAAATTGATCCAATCCTTCTAGTTCTTTTACAAAAACAACGGGGTCTATGACCACACCGTTGCCAATAACGTTCATGGCAGTTTTATGAAAAATTCCAGAAGGAATGGTTCTTAAAACATGCTTGATACCATCAAACTCTAAGGTGTGTCCTGCGTTTGGACCTCCTTGAAAGCGCGCAATGATGTCATAATCTGCTGTGAGTACATCGACGATTTTACCTTTTCCTTCGTCTCCCCATTGTAATCCAAGTAGTAAGTCTACTGCCATAATTGTAATGTATTTCCCTATGTATTTGGGTTGGTTTTGTTTTTTGTTCCATAAAAATAAAGCGAGTGTTTAGAAATAGAGATATCAAAAACTTCTTCAATTGTTTTTTTGATGCTCTGTATTCTAGGGTCGCAAAATTCTATCACCTCGCCATCATCAAGGATCACGTGGTCATGTTGTTTATCAAAATAAGATTTTTCGTAGTGGGCCTGATTTTGCCCAAATTGATGTTTGCGTACGAGGGCACATTCTAATAATAACTCGATTGTATTATAAAGGGTAGCACGACTAACGCGGTAATTTTTATTTTTCATGTTGATGTAGAGCGACTCTATATCAAAATGTTCTTTTTGATCATAAATTTCTTGGAGTATAGCGTAGCGTTCGGGCGTTTTACGGTGTCCTTTTTCTTCTAAAAAAGTGGTGAACACATTTTTTACAATAGCTTGGTTGCTTGCTTCAGTTTTTGAACTCATAGGTATAACGACGAATCGCTTTGCTATATTAGTTATATTTCAGAAGTCATTTTTGTTTTTATTCTGAAATAGTATGAATCATTAAAATTTCAGACCAAAGTACACTTAGAATGAAAGGTCAAAAATAGCAAATTTAGATTCGAGTTACTTTATCAATTCCGTTTATTTTTTTAATGTTTTGAACCAAGTTATCAAGAATATTCTTGTTTTTAACAACCACAACAATTCTACCTGTAAAAACACCCCCTTCGGTATCGAAATGGACACTTTTCATGTCGATGTGTAAATTGTTGGATACTTCTTTTGTTACGTTGTTTACCAGGCCTAAAGCATCTATTCCAGAAAGTAATAGTTCTGCTTTGAAGTCTCTTTGAGAAGAGTCTATCCATTTGGCTTGCTGTACTCTGTAATTATAGTTTCCTTGTAATTGAACTGCATTTGGGCAATTTTGCTTGTGTACTTTAATACCTTCATTTACTGTTAAAAAACCAAATACGTCATCTCCAGGGATGGCATTACAGCAACTCGCCATTTTATAATCGAGCTTTTGCTCGTCTTTTCCAAAAACTAATTGATCAAATTTTTCGGTGATTTCATCCTTGTTGACCTCTTCTGGATTGGTGGGTTTTCTAATTTTATTTTTAATAAAACTAACCAATGCGTTGCTTCTTGAGGCTGCAAAATCTTTGAGTTGTTTGTTGTCAATTATGCCAGCACCTACACGGTAAAATAAATCGAGACTTGTTTTTAGTTTGAAGAAAATCACCATTTGGTTGATGGACTTTTCGTCAAGGTTTATTTTGAGTGATTTTAACTTACGTCGTAATACTTCTTTACCTTCATTGGCAATGAGCTTTTGTTCTTCTTTGAGCGACGATTTAATTTTAGATCGAGCTCTACCAGTTGCAACATAATCCAACCAGTTTGCAGAAGGTTTTGCACTATTTGACGTGATGATTTCTACTTGGTCTCCACTATTGAGTGGATGACTTAAAGGCACCAGTTTACCATTTACCTTAGTACCGCGTGTATGTAAACCAATTTCTGTGTGGATATGAAATGCAAAATCTAGCGCAGAAGCTCCTTTGGGTAACGAATACAAATCTCCTTTAGGCGTAAAGACAAAAATTTCTTTAGAATATAAATTGAGCTTAAATTCTTCAACAAAATCTACGGCACTAATGTCATTGTTTTCTAAAGTATCTTGTAATTTGTTTAGCCATACATCGAGTCCGCCATCATCACTGTCTTTGTTTTTGTATTTGTAGTGTGCGGCAAACCCTTTTTCTGCAATTTCGTTCATACGTTCGCTACGTATTTGTACTTCTACCCATTTTCCTTTTGGGCCCATGACAGTGATATGTAAGGCTTCATAGCCAGTCGATTTTGGAGAAGATATCCAATCTCTAAGTCTCACAGGGTTAGGACGGAAGTGGTCTGTTACGATGCTATAAATTTTCCAAGCTAAGAACTTTTCATTGGCAATGTCACTCTTGTAGATAATACGCACCGCAAACTTGTCGTATACTTCATCGAAGCTAACGTTTTGAGCTACAATTTTTCTTCGAATACTATAAATAGATTTTGGTCTTCCTTTTATTTCGTAGTTTAATTTTTCAGCAGAAAGAGAATCCTCAATGGTTTTTGAAAAAGCTTTTATGTACTCGTCTTGTTCTTCTTTACTTTCTTTTATTTTGCTTAGTATATCATTGTATACTTCCGGTTCTGTGTACTTTAAACTTAGGTCTTCGAGCTCTGTTTTAATTTTATACAAACCAATACGATGCGCCATAGGAGCATAGATATATAAGGTCTCACTAGCAATTTTTACTTGTTTGTACTGCGGCATGGAATCCATGGTTTGCATGTTGTGCAAACGATCTGCTATTTTGATAATGATCACACGGATGTCCTCATTGAGTGTGAGCAGCATTTTTCTAAAATTCTCTGCCTGCAGTGATACATCACCTTCATAAGGCATTTTCGAAATTTTTGTGAGTCCGTCAACAATTCGTGCCACTACCTCTCCAAACATTTGTTCGATATCGGCAAGTGTGTAATTGGTGTCTTCAACGACATCGTGTAATAAGGCGGCAGCGATAGAAGTAGCATCTAGGCCAATTTCGCTAGCAACAATTTTTGCTACAGCAATGGGATGAAAAATATAAGCCTCGCCACTCTTTCTGCGTTGTTCTTTATGGGCGTCTACAGCCACATCAAAGGCAGAACGAATGAGTTTTTTATCGGCCGTAGAAAGAATACGGTAGCTAATTTTTAGCAGCTCTTTATACTCTTTGGCAATGGCTTTATTTTCTTCTTCTATAGCAGCTTCTGTCATAGATTAAAAATACAAATTCCAATTTCTTAAACAAAGCAGTTTGTTGGGATTTTTTTATTGAAAAATTTGATTTCAAATTTTTAGTGACTTGTGAGCAGTGAATCGTGAATGGGATGGTATGGAAAGTTAGCTATTGAAATCCTCACCCCCAACACCTCTCCCGCTGAGAAGGGCGATTTCTTATAATGTGGTTATAACAAATTTTTCGTCGTGAATTTTCATTTTCCCCGCCCTTCCACGTGTCGCAAAAGCTTTAGCGGAGGCGCAAAGGGTGTGAAAATTCACTAAATTAAGAAAAAACCACCCTTTAGTCCCGATGCTTCGGGAGGGAAATTTTTTTGCTTAGATTTTTGCTACTAACTGAGAAATCTCCCTGAGAAAGGAGTAAAAGGTCTTTGTAATCTTATTCTTTTGAAGCTGATTTAAATTAAAATGTAATACCTCTAAACTCTTAAACGCATCAACTTTGAATCTTTGTCTCTTTGCAACTTTGAACCTAAAACCCGCGCTGTCTTTTCGCTTCAAATACTAAAATACCTGCAGCAACCGACACATTCATGCTATCAATAGCGCCTTGCATGGGGATGTGGATGTTTTGTTTGCTTTGGTTTCTCCAATTTTCAGAAAGTCCTGTAGCTTCTGTACCTAAAGCAATGGCTGTTGCTTTGGTGAAATCTTGTTGGTGATAGGGTTCAGATTCTTGAAGAATGGCGCTGTAAAGAGCGATATCATTTTTTTTTAGAAATGAAATGATCTCTTCTGTGGTTCCGGTAGCTAATTGATTCGTAAATAAACAGCCCACACTACTTCGTATGATGTTAGGGTTGTACACATCTGTCTTAGGATTTGCAATGATAAAGGCATCTACATTGGCAGCATCTGCTGTACGTAATAGTGCACCAATATTACCAGGTTTTTCTGGAGCTTCAGCGATAAGTACTAGGGGTGTTTTGTTCTGAAATGTTAGTTTCTCTAAAGCAAGTTCTTTTGTCTTAGCAATCGCTATTAGCCCTTCAGTAGTGTTGCGATACGCTAGTTTTTGATACACTTCTAAGGAGACTTCTATGATTTCGGCAGCTAATGTGTATAGATCTTTAACATTTCCGAAGAAAATATCTTTGCAAAAAAATAGGGTCTCTAAGGTGTATCCACCTTGAACAGCTAGATGAATCTCTCGCTGTCCTTCAATAATAAAGCGCCCTTGTTTGCGACGTTCTCTTGATTTTTCAAGCAAAATCAGGCATTTTTTTATCAAACTATTTTGCGGACTCTCTATTTTTTTAATCATGTTGCAAAGATAGTTGTTTAGTGTTTTTATGGATACAAATTTATGGAGATAAGTAGGATTTTGAAGTTTAGAATGTTATATGGTAGTATGGCCAAGTATTTTGTATCTAATTTAAGATGCCTAAATATTAAAACCAATATCTTTACTTAAAAAATACAGCTATGAAAAATCTATTACTTGTGCTATGCGCATCACTTATTTGTTTTCAAACCAATGCGCAAGGCTATGAAGTTCAAAGTATCCCTTTTAATCCGCCTGTTGCCATAGATCAAGGGACATCTGTAGGTAATGTATTAGATGATGTATATTCTAATGTTATTTCCTTAGGTTTTGATTTCGATTTTTATGGGAACACATACGATTCTTTTGTTGTTGGAGCCAATGGTTCTATAACTTTTGATCTTACCAATGCAAACGGTTTTACACCTTGGCAAATAAATGATGATATTCCCTCTACTAATATTCCTACAAATTCTATTTTTGGTGTATTCCATGATATGGATACTTCCATCATGGGACCAGGTGATATTAGAACAGGTGTCGTTGGTGTTGCACCCAATAGAATTGCATACATTAATTTTGATATGATTACTCAATTTAGCTGTAATACACTAAATAGTTCGAGTCAAATATTTTTATTTGAAAGCAGCCATAACATCGAAGTACATGTTGCTTCGAAACCAGTTTGTACTGCATGGAATAATGGTAGAGCTATTATAGGTGTTCAAAATGCAGATGCAACTTTAGCTACAAGTCCACAAGGAAGAAATGGCCTTGATAATCCGTGGGTGGGCAATAATGAAGCTTGGTTATTTGGTGATACCTTTAATGTTGATTTAGGGGATGATATAGTCACTTGCGAGACAGCAGTAACCTTATCTTATGATGTTGAAGATGATAGTTTTGTGTATGCTTGGTTTTTAAACGGATCGTTAATTCCAGATGAGTCTAGTGCAAACCTTGTAGCTACAGAGTCTGGATTGTATGCTGTAGAAGCGACAAATGGAAGTGTCGTCTTAACCGATCAAATAAATGTGACCATACAACCTATTCCAGAAGTTGTGACTCAGCCAAGTGCTATTTTTATTGATGAAGGCGATAACGATGGAATTGCGGTATTTGATTTAACTGTTAATGAAAATCAAATGTTAGGAGGTCAAGATCCTGCTCAATTTGTTTTTACCTATTATGCGAGTCAGATTGATTGTGATTCTGGGACTAATCCAATTGCAAATCCTGCTGCTTTTCAGAATATAACAAACCCACAAATCATATTTGTTCGCTTAGAAGATATTAGTACGGGATGCTACGTTTGTAGCAACTTTATGATTGAGACAGATGCAAAATTAAGTATTACAGAAAACAGTTTGATTTCTTTACAAATATCTCCAAACCCTACTAGCGATATGTTTCGCATTTCTGGACCTTTTATCACTTCGGAAATGTTAGTTTCATTATACACTATTGAAGGGAAACAAATAAAGATTGCTTCATCTTTTGAAAATGAAAATACCATTACAATGGATATTTCAGAAGTAGCTAACGGAGTGTATTTTGTTAAAATTTCAGCAGATAATGAAACGCTAGTAAAGCGAATTGTGAAACAATAAAAGCTTATTAAAATAGAAAGGTTTGCAAAAGCTTCCGACTAAATCGGAAGCTTTTTATATTTACAAATAAAACCATCATAACCATGAAAAAAATAATAGTAGCGCTTGGTGCTTTTTTACTACTAGCGGCCTGCGGAAATGAAAAAAAACAAGAAAAAGAGATTGTAGAAGAAGTGGTGAGCGCCAAAGCATATCCAGCAGCGATAGCTAGTATCTTTAAAGCGCATGGAAGCATCTCGCAATGGAATGCTATGAACAATCTTTGTTTTACCATGAACAGCAATGGAAGCCAAGAAGTACACACTATAGATTTAAAGAATAGAAATGAAAAAATTGAACATAAAAACTGGAGCGTTGGTAGCTATGATTCAAAAAGCTGGGTGCTACAAAATGAGCCAGAAGCTTATAAAGGCAATGCAATATTCTACAAAAACCTGATGTTTTATTTCTATGCCATGCCTTTTGCTGTAGGAGATGACGGAGTAATCTACACTGAGATGCCACAAACAGCATTAGAAGGGGTGATGCATAATGCTACCAAAATTAGTTTTGAAGACGGTATAGGCTATTCATCTACCGATGAGTACATTATTTATAGTAACCCTGCTACAAATCAAATGACATGGTTAGGATATACTGTAACAGGAAATACTGGAAAGAAAAGTGACCGTTGGAGCTATATTAAATATGCAGAATGGCAAGAAGTAAACGGTTTGCAATTGCCTAAAAAGTTAACATGGTATACCGTCGAAGAAAACAAACCAACAACGCCAAAAGCAGATAGAACATTTGATAAGGTAACTGTTACTGAAACAGTATTAGATAATAGCGTGTTTCAAAAACCAGCTGCTGCAATGAGTGTTGAGGAATAAATAGTAGATGATACCAATGAAAAACGGCTCACAGATAATTTTGTGAGCCGTTTTTTATATTTAAAGCCTAAAAAAATTATTTTATTTCTGACTATTATATTTCCCCATATAGCGCTTCCAAAGTTCGGTTTGGTGGGTTTCTAAAGAAATATCACGTCCATCAATAAAGGCTTTTGAAAGGTTATTACCTATCATATCAAGTGCATCACCTTCACTAATAAATAGGGTTGCACTTTTACCTTCTTCTAAAGTGCCGTACTTGTCTAAACCTAAAATTTTGGCAGTATTACCGGAGATAAGCTGCACTGCAGTTTCTTTGTCTAAACCTTGTCCTACCAATTGCCCAGCATAGAACGGTAGATTCCTCGTTTGGAAATTTGACATATTACTGTTTTGAATCCCTACCGTTAAACCGCCATCAACTAATAGTTTTGGTAGTTTGTATGGTAAGTCATAATCGTCGTCTGCCGTTTTAGGCAAAGCATGTGTTTGTTGCACCAATACAGAAATATTTTGCTGCTTTAAAAAAGGGATGATCTTATAGGCTTCATACCCACCAATAAGTACCACCTCTTTTACACCAGCTTCTTTGCTAAGGGTTATTGCATCTATGATTTCCTTTTCGCCATCTGCATATACATATAGCTTTTTAGTTCCATTATAAACACCTTGCATCGCTTTCATGGCTTCATTGGCCTCTTGGTTTGTTCCAGTTCCAAATGCTTTGGCTGTTTTTAAGTATGCAGTAATTTCTTGAACGTCTTCTGTGTACTTTTTATTAGGCTGATATCCTCTAGGTTCTCCCATCCACCAACGACCTCTTCTAAAGGTGCTTGGCCAGTGTAAGTGAATGCCATCGTCTGTTTTAATGGCAGCATCCTCCCAGTTCCAAGCATCAAATTGTACAATAGATGAGGTTCCAGAAATAGTACCTCCTTGTGGTGCTATTTGCCCTAATAAAACACCATTAGGTCTCATAGATTCTACCACCTTACTTTCTGCATTGTAAGCAATAATACTTCGAATGTGAGGAATCATATCTCCTAACTCATCTTGATCATCACTTGCTCTTACGGCATTTACTTCTATGAGTCCGAGTGATTTTGCTGGAGCAATAAACCCTGGATATACATGTTTTCCAGTAGCATCTATAATGGTTCCTTTAGGAATAACGCCTTTGGCTCCAATACCAGTAATAACTCCATTTTCAAAAACTATGGTAGCATTCTCTATCACAGTTCCGTTACCAATATGAGCAGTGGCACCTGTGATACTAATCGCTCCTTTTTGAGTAGGAGCAGGGGTCTGTTGTGCGGTTACAGTGGTTCCAATTATAACCGTAAGTATTAAAAATAGTTGTTTTAAAGTTTTCATAATAATACGTGTTATAGATTAAAATTCTGTGTCGCAATGAAAATGCTTGTTTCCTTTTTTGGTAGGAGGTTTTGTTTTTCCACCATTTTCTTTTTCATCGAGCATCATGGCCATTAACTTATTGCGTTCGGCTTTGATAGCTGCTCTTTTTTGTTGGTCTTCAGCTAGATCGAAATAGGTACGCCCTTCTATAATTGTTTTCTCTGCTTTAGCATAGACAGACATAGGGTGGTTGTTCCACAATACCAAATCTGCATCTTTACCTACCTTTATACTTCCAACGCGATTATCGATATGCAGTAGTTTTGCAGGATTGAGGGTTACAGTTTTCCATGCTTCTTCTTCGCTCATTCCTCCATATTTGATTGTTTTTGCAGCTTCCTGGTTGAGACGTCTAGACATTTCACCGTCATCACTATTAATGGCAACAGTAACTCCTTGGCTTGCCATGATAGCTGCATTATAAGGAATGGCATCATTTACCTCGTATTTGTAGGCCCACCAATCGCTAAAGGTAGAACCTCCCACGCCATGTGCTGCCATTTTATCGGCTACTTTATAGCCTTCAAGAATGTGTGTAAAGGTGTTTACGGTAAAGCCAAACTTTTCGGCCACCTTCATGAGCATGTTAATTTCACTTTGCACATAACTATGGCAACTAATAAAGCGTTCGCCGTTTAATATTTCAGCTAAGGTCTCCATCTCATCATCTTTACGATAGGGTTTCCCATTTTTCTTTTTTGCGTCATAAGCCTTTGCTCGGTTAAAGTAGTTTACGTACAATTGTTCTACACCCATACGCGTCTGTGGAAAACGACTATAGCTTTCCCAGTTCGATTGTTTTACGTTTTCACCTAAAGCAAACTTGATGAATTTCGGACTGTTGTCATAAATCAAACCATCTGCATCTTCTCCCCATTTCAGTTTTAAAATGGCCGAGCGTCCACCAATTGGATTGGCAGAACCATGCAATATTTGAATAGAAGTAACACCACCCGCTAAGTTACGGTAGATATCAACATCTTCTGGATCAACCACATCTTCTATGGTTACCTCTGCTGATGAGTTTTGTCCGCCTTCGTTAATAGAAAGTGCTGCTATATGGCTGTGTTCGTCTATGACACCAGCCGTAAGGTGTTTTCCAGTAGCATCAATCACCACAGCACCACCTGCCGAAAGGTTTTTACCAATCTTACTAATCTTACCGTTTTTAATAAGTACATCGGTGTCTTTTAAAATCCCGTCTGCTTCACCTGTCCAAACCGTAGCATTTTTAAACAACATATTTTGCTGTTGTGGTTGTGTAATATTTCCGTAGCCCACATTAGGGTAGGTCATAGGAACGATTTCACGTGGCTCTTTTGTTTTCTTGTCTTTTTTGTCTTTTTCTTCTTCGGAAATTTCCTTGGCAATTCCCATATTTCTATTGGCATAAAAAGAAGTTTCTAGACCATTGGGCAATACCGCTTTTCCTGAAATATTTATGTTGTTTTTAGGAATGATAGCAGTAGTACGATATACCTCATTGGCTTCTTTGTCTGTAAAAGAAAGTGTCATCCAATTATCTACATACTTTAACTTTGCTGGATACTCTATTTCTCCAATCGTTATTTTAGCTTTAGGTTTTGCTGCTTCTCCACTAATTTCTAAGGCATAACTTTTTCCAGCTACTTCTAAATTGTATTCGCCTCTAATATCGGTTTGGTCCATACTATTAATGACACTTCGTGTTCCCTGTACCCAGTTTTCATAAAGTGTGGTTTCTTTTTCGAAAAGAGCTCCAGAGGTAATTAAAAAGTTAGCATACTTTCCATTTTCAAGCGTACCTACTTTATCACTAATTTGAAGCATACGTGCTGGTTGTGTAGTAAGTGCTTCTAAAGCTTTGGTTTTGTCTAAGCCATAGGTGATAGCTGTATGAAGATCTTTTGTAAAGTCTTTTGGCTTTTCAGATTTGTAGGTCGTAAGCGCAAAAGGGACTCCGTTGTCTTGTAATGCCTTTGGATTGGTAGGCGCTTGGTTCCAGGCACGCATATCTGACAAAGAGATATAATTTGCCATATACGGATTGCTAACATCATAGGCATCTGGGAAGTTTAATGGAATGATATAACTAGCATTACTTGCCTTGGTTTGCTGTATCATTTCATACTCATCTCCACCACCCACAATAACATAATTGATTCCAAACTGGTCTCCAATTTTATCGGCACGCAGGTTGTTGCTTTTATTTCCAGCTTCAAAAATGGATACTTTGTTTTTGTTTTTAAGCAAAGCCTCCAAAGATCTGTCTTTGGTAGCTACATTTCCTTTACTGTACCAATCTGCATCTTGGTATACTTGGCGCAATAATGCCATAGCTCCCATAAGCGAACCTGGATACGATTGTCTGCTAGTAACACTTTTAGAGAAAGAGTAATGCTGTGCAGAAGCGTCGTCAATGATTCTAGTGGCTTCGTTACCATCGTCATTAAGGGCTACTAGTACGCCTGTTCCACGAGCAATTCCATCCATGCTTAAGGTTTGCACTACACCAAAACCTTCTTTACGCATGGTAGCGGCTTTTTTGCTATCGTATGTAAAATGATCGATGGCATTTTTTTCTGGCATGATATGATCGTTCCAATAAAAGCCTTCTCTAGTAGCGCTATATTGTGGCGAACGGCCATTTCCTTTAGCGCGTTCTGCCTTTTTTACACCAAAGTCTGTGTATGGATCAATAAAGGATGGGTAAATGTATTTTCCATCCAGATCTACCACTACAGTATTGTTTGGTATGGTTACATTTTTTCCAGATTGTACCACTTTTCCTTCTTTGATAAGGAGCGTAGCATTCTCAATTTTTTTGGTTGGGGATACAAATAGTGTTGCATTTGTAAATGCCGTGTAATTGGCATTGGTCTCTTTTACGCCATCGTTTTTCGGAAAATAATCTTGCGAGATTCCAATAAAAGACACACATAAAGCGAGCACTAGAAGTGTTACTTTTTTCATAAGAACGTGTTATTTGTTTTTAGTTGATTGTTGTCGTTAAAGATACTAAGATAACTATGGGACTTCGGTGCGTATTGGTGTTAAAATAATCATAACTTGGTGTTAAAGACGGCTGAGATGATGCACCGCTTCGCTGTTATACCGTTCACTTCGTTCACTGTTGGATGATAGACCGTTACGCTGACAGATGTTAGATCGTTCGCGGATGCTCACTGATAGAAGATGGACAAATAATAGTTTATAGGTTTAGGTGTTTATGAGTTTATAAGTGTGAACTATTTTAAAACTTTTATCACCAATCACCAATCACCAACCTAAAGCTCCCTGTCACCATAATAATTAACCATTAGCGCTACCATATAGCTATAGGTCTTGATCCCTTTGGGTTGGTTGTTCGCTTTTAGGAAGAGATTGTACCAAGCTTTCGATAGTTCTTCGAAAGGGTTATTGTAACTATCCCAGAAATCACGCATTTCTTTGTAGCTTTTTAAAATCCCAGGATTTATGGTTTCAAGGGTTTCGTAATACATCTCTTTATCTCGATACGATAATTCGTTTACACAGTAACGCAAAGCAAAAATATAGCCTGAGTATTTTATATAATCATTGTCGTTGTGCAAGGCAGCTAATGTAGCAATAAAGTTGGCTTCATTCTCTTTGGCATATCCTAACTGATGTGCTTGTTCATGGCAAGCAACCACAGGAAATTTATACGATTTTATAAGTCCGTTTACTTGGGCTTCTCCTGAAAAAGGGTTGAGATAGCCACTGTAGCCCATATAGGTAAGACCCAAACTCCAAATACTCTTTTTTACACTTCTCGGCTCCAAAGAAAGGCTGGGGAATGTTTTTTCAAGATTGTCGAAACTGTTTTCGGTATGCTTAAAAAGCTCTTTGTGTGTAAACGGAAGATCAATCTTTACACTGTCCGCATATCCTAAAGAGCGGTGTAAGCTGTTCGATTTTGAAATGAGTCTGTTGGTAATGTCTATAAGTTGTTCGGTAGTATAATCATTGCCAAGGTTGAGCGTTTTTCTCAAAGGTTCTCTATAATAATTAAACCCCCATAACATATGAAACATGAAATAAACTACAGAGACATGCGCTAAAATTTCAGCAACTAAACGCACAGGTTCGTACCTAAAGTTTTTTCTATTCTTATAGATCCAACGTATAGCAACTACTGCGATAGCGGTATAAAAAATATCTCCTACTGAAAAAGGTACCCATCCCCAAAGGGTTCTAGAAATTTTGCCAATCCATGGATACAATCCTAGAGAATACCATTTTTCTACAAAGGCCGGATTGTATTTTAAAAGCTGTATCAATAAAATTTGCACTGGTAATAACAGCGCAATTATAAGCGTAGATTTCTTTTTGAGCATATTCGAAAATAACTATTTAATGCTAATTTTTTGGATAAATGATTTGTTGTTTTCTGAAATTTTCAAAAAATAGACTCCTTGTGGAACACTGGCAATTGGGATTTGAACCTCTTTTTGCGAAGTGGTTTGTTTTTTAAGAATTGATTTCCCTAAAATATCAAATAATTGATACGATAGCTCATGATTTGAGTCATTTCTTGTAATTATGATAAACTCATCTGCTGGATTAGGACTTATACTAAAAGAGTTATTGAATTTGTCCTCGATGCCTAAAGCAGCCTCAAAATAGGTGCATAGCACTTCAAAAATGGCTTCTTCTACTTGATAAAATGAACTATTGTTTCCAGATTGATACGAAGTTAATTTTCCGTTAGTAATAAACGTAAAGGCAACATCCTGATTTTCGAAAAAATATGCATCACTAATAAGACCATAGGCCTCTCCAGGATGACCAAGCGCTGTTGTGTTTAGAGTACTACAAATCGCATCGCCATCAAAAACATTGGCGTGGTGTATTCCCAATCCCCAACGGTTAAAAAGTCCAAAATAGTTGTCTCCATTCGCCCCAGTATAATTCCATGCAATGGCTTTCATTTCTTGTAGTACTTCTTCTGCAATGGCTATGTTGCTAAATGCTCCATTGCTTGCAATACATTGTAAAAATTTACCTGTTTCCTCTGCAGAAATACGCAAACCTCCTTGAGGCGCGAAGTAGAGTCCGTTAGTGCCTGGATTGTAATTACTTAAGTCTGGTGCTGTAGGAGGGATGCCTTGGTAGTTGTCCCATTGAGGGTTCCAAATTCCGTTATTGGCTCTGTATAAAACAGCGACATCATTTATGTCGTTGATGTCTGAAATATTAAAGCTTCCAGCAATGGCTAGGGGTTCTAAAATTTCAGATTTCATAAAAACATCAAATCGTTGTTGACTAATGGCTTCAATTAAAGTGCCTATGAGCCCGAAATTAATATTGCTATATGCAAAGTAAGTCCCAGGGGTATTGCTGCGCCACATATTTGGAGTGTAAAAATTTCCGCCAGGAACTAATAACTCTTGAATGTTAGGAATTGGGATCTGATTATACGTCGCATTTAAAAATGGATTGTACCCATCTCCATCTTGCAGCGAACTCGTGTGGGATAATAACATCCTAAATGTAATAGGCATATTTGGGAAGTTAGGGTTGCGGACTGTATACCCTAGATAGCTAGAAATATCGTCATCTAATTCGAAGTTTCCATCGCTGTAGAGTTTTAATAAACCTAAGGCAGTAAAAGATTTTGAGATGGAGGCAATTCTATAGTGAGTTTGTGGATCAACGAGTAAATTTCTTTCAAAATCTTTTAATCCAAAATGGAATTGTTGTGCTTCTCCTACTACCTCTACCCAAACGGACATGCCCATTAAGCTGTAGTCTTCAAAAACAGTTTGTAGACTGTTCTCTAACGCTTGTGCTTTACTAAGAGAAGTTATGGAACAAAATAGGAGTACAGTGAGGAAGAATTTTTTCAATAGTATTTTCTGAAATGTTATGAACTTTTAAAAGTACCAAAAAAGAAATAGATGTAACTTTGTAACAAGAAGAAATCGATACTAAAACGATACAATTATGAATGAAGCGATAAGAAACCTATCACCACAACCACTATGGAATAAATTTGCAGATTTAAATGCAGTTCCACGACCTTCAAAAAAAGAAGAACGTGTTATTCAATTCATGAAAGATTTTGGTGCTGCTCTACATCTAGAAACCATAGAAGATGAGGTAGGGAATGTAATTATTAGAAAGCCTGCGACTCCGGGTATGGAAGATAGAAAAATGATTGTGATGCAATCTCATTTAGATATGGTGCATCAAAAAAATAACGATACTACATTCGATTTTGACACGCAAGGTATTGAGATGTATGTTGATGGAGATTGGGTACGTGCCAACGGAACAACCCTAGGAGCCGATAATGGTTTAGGTGTTGCAACTATTATGGCAATTCTTGAAAGTGATACCATTGAGCATCCTGCGATTGAAGCTTTGTTTACCATCGATGAAGAAACGGGTATGACGGGTGCTATGGGATTAAAAGGCGGCGTGTTACAAGGAGAAATTCTTTTAAACCTAGATACTGAAGAGGATGATGAAATAGGAGTTGGTTGCGCAGGTGGAGTAGATGTAACTGCCACTGGAAGTTATGAAGAAGTGGCTGCTCCAAACGGACAAGCCTATACCATAACCGTAAAAGGTTTACAGGGAGGTCATAGCGGAATGGACATCATTAAAGGACTAGGAAATGCTAATAAAATGATGAATCGTTTGTTGTCTGCTACCAAAGGAATAGCACATATTGCATCCTTGGCTGGTGGTAGTTTGCGTAATGCCATCCCTAGAGAAAGTGTAGCAACGGTTGTTGTAAAAATAGAAGATATTTCTGCCTTTGTATTGGAAATGGAGAAAACCCAATTTGCTATTATAGACGAATACAAATTATTGGAGCCAGAGCTTACCATAGAAACAGAAAAAGTGGCTTCTCCACCAAAAGTGATGGCTATGAAAGATCAAACGGCATTTATTAATGCGATCTATGCTGCACATAATGGAGTGTTTAGAATGAGCCCAGCCATAGAAGATTTGGTAGAAACTTCAAACAACATTGCAAAAGTTACTGTAGCAAACGGAGCTCTAAAAATCGAATGTTTAACGCGTTCTTCTGTGGAGTCTTCTAAAGATGATATGGCAAACACATTGACTTCTGTATTTGAATTGGCAGGATATAGTGTAGATTGTTCTGGAGAATACCCAGGATGGGCGCCTAATATGGATAGCGCTATTTTAAAAGTGCTAGAAGCATTGTATACAAGAATGAATGGAGAAAAACCCCATGTAGCTGCTTGTCATGCAGGCTTAGAATGTGGTATTTTAGGGCAAAATTACCCAGCAATGGACATGATAAGTTTTGGGCCTACCATAAAAGGTGCACACTCTCCAGATGAACGTGCTAGTATTTCTAGTGCCCAAAAATATTGGGATTTTGTTTTGGAAATTTTAAAGAACATTCCCAAAAAGTAAGAATTAAATGTACCTTTAGGGGATAACAATAAAACATTTTAAACATTATGGGATTATTTTCATTTATTAAAAATGCCGGAGCCAAAGTATTTGGTATTGGTAAAACTACAGAAGAAGAAGCTGCAGAAGCACGCATGGAGGCTGCTGAGAAAGCAAAATTCGAAAATCAACGTGTATCGCAACGTTTAATTAATAGCATCAATGAGATGGAATTAGGAATAGAAGATCTATTTGTGTCTATTGATGGTGACAGGGCTACCATACACGGAGCAGCCAGCAGTCAAGAGGCGAAAGAGAAAGCGATTCTTGTTGTTGGAAATACAAATGGTATTGCTGAGGTTTCTGATGAAATGACTGTTGAGATTGAAGCGCCTGCTGCAATTTTTCATACGGTTGTTTCTGGTGATTCCTTAAGTAAGATTGCTAAAAAGGTTTACGGAGATGCCATGAAGTATCCTGTAATTTTTGAAGCAAACAAACCTATGCTATCGCATCCAGATAAAATTTATCCAGGACAAGTATTAAGAATCCCTACCTTGGACTAGAATATTTTAATGCATAAAAAAATCCCGATAGTCAAACTATCGGGATTTTCTTTTTACTAATATTTCCGCTTGCGTGTCGTATTAAGCTTTAGCAGACGAAAAAGAAATGTAAATACTATTCTTGTATTCCAACAATCTCCATTTCGAATATTAAATCAGAGTTGGGAGGTATCACATTTCCAGCACCGCGTTCTCCGTATCCTAAATGAGAAGGAACATAGGCAGTAACTTTATCGCCAACTTTCATGCTAAGTAATGCTTCTCTAAACCCTGGGTTTAGTTGTGCATCTTTACTGTATGACATAGGTGTAGGTGCATACATGTTTCTAGCTTTACGTTGTGGATCTACCATGTCAAAATCTCTTGCCACAAGTACTCTGTTTGTATCGAACAATTGTCCGTTACTAGCTAAATACCCAGCATAGTTTACCATGACTTTGGTTCCTTCTACTGGTTGTTGTCCATTGCCCTTGTTGTCCCAGAATAACTTAAGACCAGAATCTAATGCTTGTGCTTCTTTTTTGTTAGTGTCAAATTTATTTTTGAGACCTTCAGCCATCTTCGCAATTCCTTCTTTTTTGGCTTTGTTTTCTTCTTCAATTTTAGCCATTGCATCTGTGAACGCTGCAATTTTTTGTCCACCTTTGTTGATGATGTTAACTGTTTGAATCATTACATCTTCAACAGGTTTGTCGCCAGGCTTTTTTGTTTCAACAACACCAATAGCATCTACTACTTCGATACCTTTTACCACTTCTCCAAAAACAGTATGCTTACCATTTAACCAAGGTGTTTCTTTAAGAGTTACAAAAAACTGACTCCCATTAGTTCCAGGTCCACTGTTAGCCATAGATAAAATACCTTTTTTATCATGAACTAATGATGGAACAATTTCGTCTGGGAATCTATATCCTGGATTTCCTCTTCCAGTTCCTGTTGGATCTCCACCTTGTATCATGAAATCTTTGATGACACGGTGAAAAATAATACTGTCAAAAAACTTCTTGCCTTTGTATTTGTCATCAACCATATCATTGGTTCCTTTTGCAAGCGAAACAAAGTTAGATACCGTTAAAGGCGTAGCTTCGTTATATAGTTTTGCAACAAAGGTTCCTTTGTTGGTAATGATTTCAGCATATACGCCATTTTCTAGATCTGGGTATTTGTTTTGACATGACGCAACGGCCAGTGTTAATAATACTAATAATGAGAACTTTTTCATGATAATAATACTAGTTTTCTTGGGTTTGATTTATTGATAATAATGTTATGTCGCTTATAATAGGTACGTTGGTGCCTAATTTCTTTTCGATGCCGTAATAGCCATACGCTTTGTATGACGGAAAAATAAATCGAGCGCTTTCACCCACATTGAGTAATTTAATGCCATCTCTAATACCAGAGATTAATTCTTGATTGGATTGATCTACCTTATAATCTTGTACACCATTTTCTTTGGCGCTTACAATCATGTTTCCATTTAAATCTTTGACGTTGTACGTAAACTTAATAATATCGCCAAAAACAGGTTTTTGTTGTACTCCTAAACTATCTTTTTTAGTAATGGTATACCAGAATCCGTTTTCTGAAGAAATATAATTGTTTAGGGTATCGGCATCAATGAGTTGTTGAATGCTAGCCTTTTCCTGTTCATATATTTTTTTATTCCGCTCAACAGATGCCTCAATAAAACTTCCGGAAGAAGATTTTACAGGTTTTCTGGCTTCTGGGCTTTGGCAGCTCCATAAACCAAAGAGTAGGGAACAAAGAATGAGGATTCGGGTCATTTTAAAGGGTATCTTTATAAGCAGGCAATATACTAATAAATTGTGTGACCGTTTCTGCTAATGTTAATTCACTTCTACCACCAGCAGCATTGGTATGCCCTCCGCCGTTATAATGTGTTCTCGCAAATTCGTTTACTGAGAAAGTACCTTTACTACGTAATGATATTTTTACAATGTTTTCTTGCTTGTTTTCAATGAAAATCACTGCGAAAACAATTCCAAAAACAGATAAAGCATAATTTACAAAACCTTCGGTATCTCCTTTTTTAAAGTGATTATCGTCTAGTTCTTGTTGTGATATGGTGATGTAAGCCGTATTAAATTCTTTTAGTACTACTAGATTGTCTAGTGCAATTCCTAGCAATTTTATCCTTGAAGGAGAATTTGTATCGTATATATTTTGATGAATTTGTGCATTTTGAGCGCCATGTTCTATTAAAGAAGCAATCACGCGATGTGTTGTAGCTGTTGTAGATGGAAAACGAAAAGATCCAGTATCTGTCATAATTCCTGTGTACAAAAGTGTTGCGATTTCTGGTGTAATATATTGTTCACCGTCTAAAGCATCAATAACATGGTAGACCATTTCGCAAGTAGAACCCATTTTTGCATCAGAATAGGTAATAAACGCATAGTCATCTGGTTGTTGATGATGGTCTATCATCACAAATTTTGCTGAGCTTTTCTCAAGAAAACCTTGGACATCTCCTACACGTGATAGTGAGTTAAAGTCTAAGGTGAAAATCACTTCCGCTTCCTCAATAGCTCTAACGGCTTGTTGATTTTGCTTTTCGAAATTATAAATGGTGTTTGTAGCTGGTAACCACTTCAAGAAATCTGGAAAATCGTTTGGGAGTACTACTTGACTGTTTTGGCCTATGGCTTTTAGAAATAAATCAAGCGCTAAAGTAGACCCAACGGCATCTCCATCGGGGTTTTTGTGCCCTATAATCACACATTTTTTTGAAGTAGTAAGGAGTTCTTTTAGTTGAGAGGTAAGCGTCTTATTCATATAACTGCGAAGATACGATTATTAGAAGTATTTGCTTCGGAAATTTTAGAGGGTTTTTTATGGAGTTAGGCCGTCTACGGTAGATAGAAGTTAGACCATTCGCTTTGCTCACTATTTAAGAAGTTTATGAGTTTAAGTGTTTATGGGTTTAAAAGTTCCAAAGTGGCAAAGGTTCAATGTGACAAAGTTTTAAAGACAAAAAGTTTATAAATTTATGGTTTAGGAGTCGATGCGTTGAGTTGTTTAGTTGATATGTATCTAATTTTTGAAAAATCATACTTGTCACCCTAAGCTAGTCGAAGGGTTAGTTTTCAGTATCAAAAATCATCCTGCAAAAGCTTTGTTTACCCCTCCCGAGGCTTCGGAACAAAAAGGGAGCAAAGCTTTTTATTAGTAACTCAATTTTCAAATTGCCACATTTTCAAATCAAAAAATTCTGCCAACTGCTACTGAACACTGAATACTTATTTTCCGTCACCCGTCACCCGTCACCCGTCATCGGTCATCAAACAAAAGTTTATAAGTTTATGTGTTTAAGAGTTTAGATGTATTTGAGATTTTTTAAATTTTGCTAATTGCTAATTGCTAATTGCTAATTGCTAATTGCTAATTGCTAATTGCTAATTGCTAATTGAGTCTTGTCTCTTGGTTCTTGTTTCAATTATAGTCATTCAACATTCAACATTCGTTATTCGTCATCTAATGCGTCCCGAGTGCTACTATTTCCGAAGAAAAACACAGCATTCCTTTAAATAATTGTTACCATGTATTGTTTTTTCTATATTCTGCTTAGAAATGTAACATAAAAGGTTATTTTTGCACAAAATTTAAAAAAATCATGAGAACAGACAGAACGTTTACAATGTTAAAGCCTGATAGTGTTGAAAAAGGACACATTGGTGCTATTCTTGAAAAAATAAACGCAGCAGGTTTTAGAATCGTTGCAATGAAATTAACCCACATGACTACGCAAGATGCGAAGGAATTTTACGCAGTACACAGCAAGCGTCCGTTTTACGGAGAGTTGGTGGAGTACATGACGCGTGGACCTATCGTTGCTGCTATCTTAGAAAAAGATAATGCTGTAGAAGATTTTAGAACCCTTATTGGTGCTACCAACCCTGCAGATGCTGCAGAAGGAACAATCCGTAAGTTATATGCTGCTTCTATTGGAGAAAATGCAGTTCACGGAAGTGATAGCGACGAGAATGCTGCTATTGAAGGTGCTTTCCATTTTTCTGGAAGAGAGATGTTCTAGTAATATCCTTATAAAATTAGAAAAGCCGCTTGTCTTCTTGATGAGCGGCTTTTTTATTTAGACCACTGCGCTGCTAGAGGTTAGACCGTTCACTTCGTTCACTGATAGATCGTTCGCGTTGCTCACTGTTGGAGAGAGTTTATATGTTTAAATGTTTATGAGTTTAGGTGTTGTACTATTTTTTAAATTTTACTCAACATCTAACAGCGTCAGCGGTCTAGCTTCTAGCAGCGAAGCGGTCTGTCATCTAAGTTACCGCAATACCACTTTATCTATAAGTGCCTTACCCAGCTCTTCGTTTAATAAACGAACAATCTTTTCTTTTCCATAACTTAACTCTTCTCTTAGTACCGACGAACTCAATTGCACATAGAGCACATCTCTTTCTAAAATCACCTCGTTCGTGTAGTTTGCTACTCCAGTTCCCATGACTTTTAACCAGGCATTTTTAGCGTCCACTTTATCTAGGCCTTTGGCTAATTTGCCATTGCCGATAAATGCTTTTAAAACATCACCTATGCTGGATTCTTCTGTGTTTCTTTTTGCCATTTTTTGGTGAACTGTGATTGGTGAATAGTGATTGGGTTGCTTCTATAATTTTATTCTATGGTAAATTTACTAAAACGTTTGTAGTAATATTCTTTTCCTTCGTTATTTACTACTAGTAATTTTTCTTGGGTGGCCTTTTTTACTTTTTCGTTCCAGGTGTGTTGTGGGGTTTTGTAACGCAACACAAGCTCACCAGAACTTACATCTATAGTAAATGTTTCTACACTACCATTATTTTTAAAGGTTCCATCAAGTTGCGGACTCACCTTGGTGCGGGTTCCAGTATCGCCTTCTATGTGAATATAATCTACAATAGTGCTAATCTTAAACTCTTTTACGTCACCTTCAAGATTAACTACTTTTTCAATCTCCCAATAACCAGAAAGGTTTTGTTTTAGTTCTGTTGGGTTTTGGCGGCAGCTTATAAATAGTGTCGTTGTTACGATTAGAAAGATATATTTTTTCATAGTAGTGAATGTAAAGTAGCAAAGTTACAAAGTTACAGAGGAGCAAAGAAGCAAAGAAGCAAAGAAGCAAAGAAGCAAAGAAGCAAAGTTAAAAAAGTAGTTTATGAGTTTAGGTGTTTATGGGTTTAAAAGTTTGGTGCCGTTAATAGTTTTTTGTGTTGATAAGTTAATAAGTCGATGTGTTGAGTTGTTTAGTTAGAAGGTTTCTATTTTTGTTAATTGTTAATTGTTAATTGTTAATTGTTAATTGTTAATTGAGTCTTGTCTCTTGGTTCCTGGTTCAAAAGGGTCAAAATTTATAATTTCGGAACTGTGATTCGACAGGCTCAGCATGACAATTAAAAGTGCTATTGTCACCCTGTCCCGAAATTTCGGGAGTCGAAGGGAATATATTTATTACAATTTAAACAACGTATAACTCTTATGAATCTCCTTCACCACGGCTTCGGTCCTGTCTGCGTGGGTGTCGCTGATAAATATTTGTCCGAAGGCATCATCGTGTACCAACTTGATAATTTGTGATACGCGTTGCTCATCCAGTTTATCAAAAATATCATCTAATAATAAAATAGGAGTGACGCCTTTTAATTGCTTGATAAAATCGAATTGCGCCAATTTAAGAGCTATTAAAAATGATTTTTGCTGTCCTTGCGAGCCAAACTTTTTAATTGGGTGTCCGTCAATTTCAAACACTAAGTCGTCTTTATGAATCCCAAAGCCGGTGTATTGCATCATTTTATCTTTAGAAATATTATTCTTCAACAAGCTTAATAGTGTGGCATCTTCTAACTGACTTTTATACACCAATGAAACTGCTTCGGCACCATTGCTTATGGCTTTGTGACGCTCCAAAAAGATAGGAAGAAAGGCTTCTAAAAAGGCTGCTCTCTTCTGAAATATGAGCGTTCCGTATTGTGTTAGTTGCTCGTCATAAATATCAAGCGTGTCTTGATTGTTCGTTTGGTTGGCAGCAAAGTATTTTAATAGAGAATTACGTTGTGATAACACTTTATTGTAATTGATGAGGTTCTGTAAATACTCTGTGTCTCCCTGAGAAATGACACCGTCAATAAACTTTCTACGGGTATCACTTCCTTCAATAATTAAATCTCTATCTGCTGGAGAAATCATGACTAGCGGCAAGAAGCCAATGTGTTCACTAAATTTCTCGTAGACTTTTCCGTTGCGCTTTAATACTTTTTTATTTCCGCGCTTGGCACTTACAATAATTTTTTCGGGTTTGTCTTGTTTTTTGTAGGTGCCTTCGACCACAAAAAAGTCGGTGCCATGCCGCATATTTTGTCCTGTAATAGGATTAAAATAGCTCTTTCCAAACGATAAGTGATAAATAGCGTCTAAAACGTTGGTTTTTCCTACCCCATTATGACCCACAAAGCAGTTAATCTTTGCATCGAAGCTAAATGTTTCCGATTCGAAGTTTTTGTAGTTGAGTAAAGAAAGTTGTTCTAGTTGCATTAACGTCAGTAGTTTGGCTCATATTTCCGAAGAAAAAAGGGCGCTCATTTTGGCATATTTTTCCTCTTGCAAATTATTGAAAAATAACAAATCTTTTCGCTTTTATATTCTGATAAAAATTTTATTTTTGCGGTTCAACAAAATAGAACTATGGCAACGTACAAGAAACGAGGCGGAAAAATAAAATCGAAACCAGAAGTAGAGAAAGATCTTGAAGTTTTGGAAGGTGACAGTACAACAGCTGAGGTATTTAATACCTTAGATGAAACTGCTAACAAAACAGAAGAATGGGTTGAGAAAAACCAAAAAGCAATCCTTATTGCAGTAGGAGCTATTGCGATTGGTGTTTTGGCATATTTGGCATTTGTAAACTTTATTCAAGAGCCAAAAGAGAAAGAAGCGATGAGCGAAATGTTTCAAGCGCAACAATATTTCGATGAGGCTTTAACCAACGTAACGGCTAAGGATTCATTATACAATCTTGCTTTAAACGGTGGAAACAGTAAGTATGGTTTCTTAGACATTATTGATACGTATGGTAGTACAAAGGCAGCTAATTTGTCGAACTATTACGCTGGTATGGCATATTTAAATATCAATGACTACAAAAATGCAATTAGCTACTTAGATAACTTTAAGAGTGATGACGCTATGTTAGGTCCTTTAGCTAAAGGAGCTATTGGTGATGCATTTGTTCAGTTAGATCAAAACGACAAAGCGCTAGAGTATTATGAGGCTGCGGTTGCAATGCAAGACAACGAATTTACAACACCACGTTTTTTATTAAAAGCGGGTATCGTTGCTATGAAGTTAGGAAATGCTACAAAGGCAGCTACACACTTCAAAACACTAACAGAAAAGTACGGAAGTGCTGCCGAGGCTTCAAAAGCGAAAGCTTATTTGAGTCAGGCAGAAGCTATGAACTAAACTAAAAAAGTCACTTAGTAAGATTACTGAGTGTAATCGAAGTATGGCTACAAAAAATACAAATTTATCGGCATACGATAAAGCTACAATCCCAAACGCGAAAGATTTTCGGTTTGGGATTGTTGTTTCAGAATGGAATCCAGACATCACGAATGGAATGTTTCAAGGTGCTTTCGACGCTATTTTAGATTGCGGAGGTATTAAAGAAAACATTGTGCGTTGGAATGTACCTGGTAGTTACGAACTTATTTACGGGTGCAAAAAAATGACCCAAAGTTATGACATGCTAGATGCTGTCATCGCCATTGGAAGTGTGATTCAAGGAGAAACAAAACATTTCGATTTTGTGTGTGAAGGCGTTGCTCAAGGAATTAAAGACTTAAACATACAAGGTGATATTCCTGTTATCTTTTGTGTATTGACAGACAATAACATGCAGCAAGCTATCGATAGAAGTGGAGGCGCCCATGGTAACAAAGGCACTGAGGCAGCTATTGCTGCAATTAAAATGGCGCAGTTACGTAAGGATGCTACCTTTTAAGTGAGCAGTGCTCAGTAGCAGTTTACAGTTTTTAGTATTGTTTATTGTTTATTGTTGTGGAGTTAATTTGTTTCATTAGCGTTCCGTCCATAATCCATAATCCATAATCTATATTCTAGTTTCAAAGTTTCAAAGTTTCAAAGTAGCAAAGTTCCAAAGTAGCAATGTAGTTTTGTTTATAAGTTTAGGTGTTTAAAAGTTTATGAGATATTTAGTTTTTTAATTTTTGCTAATTGCTAATTGCTAATTGCTAATTGCTAATTGCTAATTGCTAATTGCTAATTGCTAATTGCTAATTGCTAA